>NZ_AZUQ01000001.1:2249812-2571213 GCF_000527155.1 Haloglycomyces albus DSM 45210
TGGCCAGCGTGACGTCGGGGAACGATCCTTCGGCGGTTTTAAAAACGCAGGTGGACTCGTCGTATTCTTCCTCGTCGGCGTCGGTGTCCTCGTTCGGATATCCCGAGGCGTACTTGAAGTCGTCACCGGTGATTTCCATGAGGCGGTCGGCGTCGATGAGGGGACATAGCCCGCCCGCCGCTTCCGGATCCAGCTCGACCGGTTCGGAGGATTCGCTGGGGGACTCGTCCTCGGTGAGGTCACCTTCAAGCGAGTCATCGTCCGGCTCCGAGGAGTCGCCGCATCCGGTGGCGAAGAGCAGCGTGGAGAAAAGTACCGCCGTGAAACGTTTCATCATGCCTCCCCAACAGCTACGTCCCGTTCATGGGAAATCCAGTCACTCCACGAACCGACGTAAATCGGTGGGACGTCCTTGCCGTGCGATGCCTGCGTCCAGGCCGCCATTGCCGCCGTAACCCCGGAACCGCAGTAGAAGGCGGCGTCCTCGATGTCCGCTACGGAGTCGGCGTCCGTCATCGGTATGTTGATCGCTCCCGGGATATGCCCGGCAACCGGATCGATCGGTTCTTCGTCTCCACGGTACCGTTCAGGCGTGCGGACATCTACGAGATTATGTGATTCCACCCACTCTGGGATGTCATCGGCTTCCAGAAGGGGGAGACGTCCCGGGTCCAGCGTGACGCCACCCGGCTCGGGAAGGGCGGTGCTGCCGGACTCGACGCCACGTCCGGCTTCGCACCAGGCGGCAAAGCCGCCTTCGAGTACGGTTACCTCGGTGAGACCGGCCCACCGCAGCGTCCACCACGTGCGTGCGGCCGCGAGCGGCGCTCCGTCGTCGTAGATCACGATCGTGGAATCGTTATTGACACCAACGTCGCGCAGCGTGGTTTGCAGTTGATTGACGTCCGGAAGTGGATGGCGACCGCCGACCGAACCGGGTTCGCCGGTGATGTCGGTATCCAATTCCAGGAAATAGGCGTTAGGAATGTGAGCCGACAGGTAATCGGGGTGGCGACTGGCTCCCCCAAGTGTCCATCGGACGTCGATGACGATGGGCTCTCTCAATCGAGAGAAGTCAGCAACACTGATGCTGGGATTCATACCGTTCAGGTTACTAGGGAGCTCAGGAGAACGTCGGTTGAGGCGGACGAATTCGTTCGCACCTGTCGTTCAATGTGGGGGCAGATGCTCATTGGCCTCTCCAAGGGCGGCGTCGCTCAATTCGCCGACAACCGTGACTTCGATTCCCGCGTCCCGTAGCTGCTGTGCCCCGCTGGGACGCGACACGAATACGGTCGGCTCGGCCGCTGCGTATACCACGCGGGAGACGCCAGCGTCGATGAGAAGACGGGCACACGGCGACGGACGTGAAGCGCGATAACCGCAGGGTTCCATGGAAGAATAGATCGTCGCGCCCCGTGCGAGGCGACCAGCGTGGCGCAGGGCCACCTCTTCGGCGTGGTCGTGGTCTTGTTCGGCCCGTGAATAGCCTTCGCCGACCACCTCGTCGCCCTGCACCAGGATGGCCCCCACACTGAACGCCGTGGGTGACGGTGGGGCCTGTTGTGCGAGGGATATGGCGCGACGCAACCAATCGTGGTCATTCATGGAGTCGATTCTATCCCGTCCGGTGAACCCGGCGCGATTTCCGTGAACGTCCGGATCGGCAGCAACGCTTCACCAAATATTTCTCCTTTAACACGACTACCGTAAGTTCTCAGGGTGGAGCGTATTTTCGTTGGTAACGTCCTTGTCGGGCCTTTTCGCGGCAGCGTCGTTGCTAGTTGATAGACGCGAGGACATGTTCTAGGGAGCCGACTGTGGGGAAGATCAGGCCCAACAAACACCGAACGATCGGCGTGGTGAGCCTGCCCAGTCCGCATTGCCCTTCGGCCTCTTCGAAACCAGATTCGATTCTCCAGCGTGTCCCGGTAATGCTCACCAACTTGGATTTGGTCGTCCCTACGGGGCGAAGCACAAGTAGTAGGCGATATCGTCAGGGTCGGTCGGTGACCGGCGGGCGAGAACGGAGCGCTCATAGCCGTTACGGATGTTGCCCTGACCGGGAAGCAAATCTCAGGCCCAATCGTATTCACGGGGCCACGTTCTCCCTCGCCCTGGGAGAGAGGAGCCCATGCACGAAGTGGAGCCTCGGTGAACAGAGTTCGGATTTCTCTATTTCTGTCCGTCGGCGTCCGAGACCATGTGGTTGGTCTTCACTTCCAGCACATTCCGAATGCGTGCTTCTTCTAGGACGCGGAGTGTGAGGCCGTCGATGCCGTAGGCGGAGTCGGCGGTGACCCACACCCCCGAACTCGATCCTTGCATCGCGTGCTTGGGCGATCATGGCTCGCCGCAGTGTGTGTCTTGGCCACCAGGCCCTGTTCGGCCCGCCAGGCGGGGATGCCGGCGTCGGCGCAGCGGTCCGCGTCGCGGATCCACGACGCGGGGAGATAGACCTCCCTGTCGATCAGAGCTCATCCCCGCGGGGGAGACCAATGCGGCGAAGACTCCGATCCGGCAGTTATCCACTTTGCCCCGTCATGTTTGTGTATTGGCGTTGCACCCCAACTGATCACTGTCCCTTCGTGACGAAACCGGTGTCATCGACCACCAAAACCGCGTCCGGGCCACCGAACTGCGCTGAGACCGCCTGTGTCAGATGGTTACGAATCCGGCTGGCCTCCCAGGTCGCTCGCATCAAGAAGTTTTGCACCGTATGAGGATCAGCATGGCCGACCGCTTCAGAGATCTGCCAGCCGTTCTTCTGCTCCCACCGACGACAACAGCGCCGTCAGGTACTCCTTCGCATGTCGCGCTGTCTCGATCCGGCCGAAGTCATTCGTGATCCGCCCGAACCACTCCTCAAACCTCTATGATCAGGAGACCACGTCGTCCACCGCGATGTCCTCGACATCCACCACATCCATCATGACTGGAGAATACGACTTGACCAGCCGGAACACCACCGCCATGCAGCTCTCCACAGAAAATAGAAGCCATTGACGCACAATGGAACACAGAGACCGTCACCAATCCGTCACAGGCACTTACGGTAGTCGTGTTAACCACTAAATCGAGGACATCGCCGTATTTAAATTGATTCCGGAAAATCTCATAGGTCTACGCTGTAGCAATCCAATATTGGGGACAGCAGCTGTATTCGGGCAGAGTCAAAACTGGCTAGAGCATGCCCTCTTAACGGTTGACACCGTATAAGATGGGCATGCTCTAGAGTGAAGTTGGTCCTAAGGACGTGCTGGCTTCAAGTCGGGATCCACTTCCCGTCTGTATGTCATCGTCCGAGTTAGATTCCCAAGCCCAAAGCCAGATGTAATCTCCTTCTGGGATAAGGTTATGCAGGCCGTCGCAAACGGTCCATCCGGCAGCTGAGCCATGGCGGTTGTGGCAAATATACGTACCGTCAGTATCGGCAGTCCAGAATACGACGTCGGCATGGTAGCCGTCTCGTTTTGCGTCCTTGATCCATATTTCGTCGCCGTGGGGTTCGAAGCACATATGCACCCAACCATTAAGGTTGCACGTAACTTCACCAGCAGGAGGTCCTCCAGAGACGTTTTCCGCATAGTACTCCCCGTCATGTGACGATACTGTAGCTTGTGCTGCAGTAGGAGAAAAAATCGCAACAGCGAGAAGAAGCCCACCAGCAACGCCGAGGCGCGCACATATCCTGCGAAACTGTCTAAACATGTTATCCCTTTCTGTTAATAGGATGCTGTATCAGTCAATGTATGTAGCTCTCATGCTCCTATAGCCCAGAATTAGAGCCGTTTTGAATGACTAATGTGGCGAAATATTAGATTTAGGATTGGGGTTTGGCGAGCACCAGACTTCGCATAATCTCGTGGTATCTTTCCACTACGTTATGAGGAAACCCCGGCTAGGTGGTTCTTCGCGATTGATGCATTGCTAAGAAACCTAGGAATAGTGCTGGGTTGCAAGAGCCTTAATGTTCCAACGGTGAGCTATCAGAACAGTTGCCATATTTGTACGTATGGACCCCTAATGTTGTTGAAGTTTGGGTGAGCGGCCCGTGTCCACCGCCTGTCCATTTTGGCTTCTCATTCGATTTCTTAACCATCGCACGAAACAAGATAGTAGTGTTTTCTGGGATTCGGTCGTGCAGGCCGTCGCAAATGGTCCACCCCGCTTTTGCCGTCTGCTTATTATGGCATAGACCTGTAGAGATTCTACTGCCATGATCATCGTGAAGCTGGTAGTACAAGTCAACATGGTATCCGTCAGCGACTTTATCTTTGACCCAGAGTTCGTCACCGTACGATTCGAAGCATGCGACTGCATGAGATCCCATCGAGCATGGAGCGTCCAGTGGGGGCGTTGAAGATGTATTTGCGGCATACGCTTCTAGTTCTGCGTCAACCATATTGGCTTGCGCTGTAATTGGAAATAGGAGTGAGCCTGCTATGGCTGCTGCTAGGACAACAAGTATCCGTTTGAGATTCATAATGCCTTTCTGTTGAATGCGGACGAATTGCTTATGTTCATCCGCGTTGATGAGCCAGAAACTACTGTATGTGTCTGTAGTCAATCGATGCTACATGCGTTATTCTTTCGTTAACACAGTCATATACTCATGTTATTGAAGTAGGTCATTTCTCATCCTTTATGGATAATGAATCGACATATATGAGAAAAAAGATAAAGGCATGGTTATATAAGTGGAAGGGGCAGTTTGATGAATTCAGCCTTGATTTATATGAGTGTCATTCTGATATTGAGGCGGATCTTCAATCGAGTTGATATTCTACTCCCGTAACGACAGTTTAGAATTCACATACCTTAGAGCTGGGTTTAAGTTGCGTGTCGCACGTCGTCTGCAGTAGCTGAGGTGCGCAAATCCGTTGTGGAGCACCAGCGATCAATCCCACCGGATGGCGAGCCCTTTGAACTGGTGCCGATGGGGAATCGCTTGTTCGATTGCCCATCTGGCCTTGCCAAACCCTCTGATCACCCGGCATCCTCGACCGTTGACGATGGGCGTAATTCGCCTAGACGGCGGAAAGGTCGTGCATCGTAGCCTTAGTCAGCCAGTACAGTATCTGGGCGGCGTCGAGGTCGTCCGGTCGTCTCGCCACAGCCGGAACCGTTTCTTCTACGGCCGGACCGACCCTGATGTCATTAACATTAGCGCTAGTGGCCATGATTGCTAGGGGACCTCCGCGACCATCAAAGGTGACATGGTGTTTCGAACCAGGCCGGGACCGATCGACCGGGGAAAGACCGATACTAGGACCCCCTTTTTTTTGGCCCGGATATGGGATCCGTTCACACAGACGGATGACCAGTCGGTTGTGTCAACCCGGTGGAGCTCGGACGGCAGCTGGCGATGGAGTTTCTCCCAGATACCGGTCGCAGTCCACTGCTTGAACCTCCGCCTGTACGTGACCTCTGATCTGAACCCGAACTCGGTCGGTTGATGCTTCCACACTATGCCGGTATACGGGACGAACAGGAGGCCTTGGAGGCCCCTGCGGTGTCCGATAGGAACAGTGCCCCTGCAGTGCGGCCGGTCCTCCGGCTGCAAGTACTCGACCAGTTCCCACAACTGATCATCGATTTCCCATGGTTTTGCCATAACCTGACCAACGAACGAACCCCAAAGACCCGTCGTACAGCCAGTATGTTTAAAACACTACTTGAAACCTGATCTTAGCTGGCTACTAGCCGTATCATCTTCGCCACTGCTGGCAAGGGGTAGTGAGTGAGGGAAACTGTATTTTGGCGGCAGCAATGCTTCAGTGTGGGAGGCAGGGAAGCATTGCTGCCGGCCAGTCTGAACAGTAACTTAGGAGCTCGGGGGCTCCATCATCGAATCCATTGGATTGTCCTGCATCCAGGTGCTTACCGCCTGGGAGACGTCTTCGGATTCGTTGAGCGCGAAGTTCTCCAGGTCGGCCAGCTGCTCATTCGACATGGTGAACAGACGCAAGGCCTCCGCGAGATCGGGTTGGTCGGATGCGAAACCCGATCTAGTGAGAATATGCAAGGTCTCCACTGAATTCAGGGTATCGTACGGATCGATGAGGTCCCGCATGTTGAACGCCGTATACGCCCAATGCGGATGCCAGAGCGTTACCGCGATCGCCTCCTGTGATTCGGTGGCGGCTCGCAGGTCGGACAGCATTTCGGGGGTGGAGCTGGTTTTCAGTTCCACTTCGGTGAGATTGTAGGTGGGGATCACTTCGTTGCGCACGGCGGCGGTGAGACCGGCTCCCGGTTCAATGCCCGTCACAGTGCCGTCGAGAAGGTCCGCATAGGAATCCAGTTCATCAATCGCATTGATGTCGGTTACATAGTCGGGAACCGCGATCGCCAATGAACCGTTGTCGTACCAGAAACTCAAGTTGTCAATCGAGTCGCCGTGTTTTTCCATATAGTCGGCGTGCGTGGAGGGGAGCCAACCGTCGAGGAAAAAGTCGACGTCGCCGTTGGCGAGGTCGCGGAAAAGCGGTGCCGCGTCATCGTATTCGACCACATTGACGGTCCATCCTGCAGCGGTTAGAGCCTGGCGCCATAGCTCAGTGACGACGATGGCCTCATCCCAGTTGATGGAGGCGATGGTGAGGGAGTCCTCGCCGACGGGAATGGTCTCATCACTGCCCGAACCGGTTGCGCAAGCGGCGGAAGCGCCGGCCAACGCTCCTGTGGCGGTGAGCAAAACTGTGCGTCGGTGCATCATTCTCTATTCTTTAGGCAGTAAAAACGGCAGTGAAGGATTGCCATCAATCCCTCACTGCCGGTCATTATATGACGATTACTTGGTGAGTTCCTCGAAGGGGTTGTCCTGCAACCACTCCAGCACACCGGCAGCGATGTCGTCCTCGTACTCTTCGCCTTCGAAGACGACGCGCTCGAGGTCCGCCAGCTGCTCATCGCTCATGTAGAAGTTCTGCATGGCGTCAGCGATTTCGGGGAAGTCCTCTCCGAATCCGTCGCGCGACAGATTGTGGATTTCTTCGACGTCACCGAGAGCGCCCTCGGGATCTTCCAGGTCCTTCAGATCGTAGGAGCTGTATGCCCAGTGCGGCTTCCACAGCGTCACTAGAATCGGCTCCTCGTTGCTGATGGACGAGTCAAGACTTGCCAGCATGGCCGAGGTGGAGGAAGTGACGTGGTTGAAGTCCTCCAAGCCGTAGGTCGGAATGACCTCTTCGTCGGTGGCCGTGGCGAGGCCGGAACCTGCCTCGATGCCGGTGATCTTTCCGTCGAAGAGATCGACATTGTCTGGTAGATCTTCCAGGCTGTCGACTTCATCTACGTATTCAGGTACGGCAATCGTCAGCTTGGCGCTGTCGTACCAAACGCCATGTTGCTCCAACGAGTCGCCGTACTCATCCATGTAGCTGGCGTGAGTGTAAGGCAACCAGCCATCTAGGAACAAGTCGTAGGTTCCATCCGACAGACCCTGGAAGATGACACCTGCATCGGACATTTCGTGCATTTCAACGTCGTATCCGGCCTCTTCAAGCGCCATGCTCCACATGTGGCTGGTCACGACGTTCTCATCCCACGTGCCCAGATAGGCCAGATTGATTTCACCTTCCCCTTCGGGGATATTGAAACCGGCGTTCGCCATCTTGTCTTCGTCGACGGAGTCGTCGTCTTCACTTTCGACGTTGCACGCTGCCAAGCTAGTGGCCAGCATTCCTGCTGAGCCGAGGGCAACGGCACTACGGAAAAATGAGCTGCGTTTCATTTCTCATCCTTTCTTTCTGCTTCGGTTAGCTGTTGGCAAGGCGTTGTGCACGGGCGACCGGCGTGCGGTCGGACAGGCCCTGCGAGACACGGTCGAGGAAAATGGCCAGGAAGGCAACGGCGAGACCGGCATTGATGCCGTCCTCAACCCTAACGTGGCTGAGCGCGGAGTTGATTTCTTGACCCAGTCCGTCGCCTCCGACCAGACCGGCAATAACCACCATGGACAAGGACAGCATGATGACCTGGTTGAGACCGGCCATAATGGTTGGAAGCGCCAGCGGGAGTTTGATACGGGTCAGGATGCTCCAGGGGCTGGCACCGAATGCTTGTCCTGCCTCAATCGTTTCTTTGTCAACCTGACGGATGCCGAGCTCGGTAAAACGAACCCCGGGAGGCATGCAGAACACGATGGTGGCGATCATTCCGGGGACGACGCCAGGACTGAAAAGGATAACGACGGGAATGAGGTAGACAAACGCTGGAAGCGTCTGCATGAAGTCCAGTACGGGTCGGATCATGCGACTGACAGTCGCATTGTGTGAAGCCCAGACGCCCAAGGGAATGGCCAGAACAGTTGCAACCACTGTTGATATGAACACCATGGCCAGGGTCTCCATCGTGGCATGCCAATAAGGAGTCCAGGCAATGACGAAGGCGAAAATACCCATGCCCAGTCCGAGTTTCCACGACCGGCAGGCCCAGGCAACGAGGGCCAGAATGATGATCATGATTCCACTGGGGAGATAGGTGAAAACCTGGACAAGGCTATCAAACATCCAGGTCATTCCGTCAGTGATGCCGTTGAAGAGCGGGGCCCAGTTCGTGTCGAGCCACTTAACCAGCTGATCACCCCACTCACCGAATTTCATCTCGGGAAGCGGTTTCCAGACGTAGGTGTAGAACCAATCGTGGAGGTATTGTACGAAATCGCTCATTATGCATCACTCTTTTCGGAGCTGGGGCCATCACCGTCGTCGGGTGATAGCGATTCGAGGATGCGCTGCTGTGTGATCATGCCGATGGCGTCCTCGGAGTCGTCGACCACCAAAAGCGGGTCGGTCGTGGACGCGGCGGTCTCAAAGAGCTCGGTGACGGGAGTGCCGGCTTCAACCGTTTCGAATTCGCCGGTATCGGTACTGGCTGCGGGCTCCATGATTGTTTCCGCGGTGAGGACGCGGGAACGATCGACGTCCGCGATGAACTCCGAAACGTATTCGTTCGCCGGGTGAAGGAGTATATCCTCGGCGGTACCGATTTGGATGATGCGACCGTCACGCATGATGGCGATTCGGTCGCCGATCTTCATGGCCTCGTTGAGGTCGTGGGTAATGAAGACGATCGTCTTACCTAGAGACGTCTGCAGATCCAGAAGCTGGTCTTGCATCTCCTGGCGAATCAGAGGGTCAAGGGCGCTGAAGGCTTCGTCCATCAGGAGGATTTCGGTGTCCGAGGCAAGGGCACGGGCCAAGCCTACACGCTGGCGCATACCACCGGACAATTGAGCGGGGAGTTTATCTTCCCAGCCGTCCAGCCCGACCATTTCAATGGCTTTACGGGCGTTTTCGTATCGTTCTTCCTTCGAATTCCCCTGGATTTCGAGGCCGAAGGCAACATTGTCCAAAACCGAGCGGTGGGGCAGTAGAGCGAAGTGCTGGAATACCATACTGACCTTTTCGCGGCGCGTAGCCCGCAGGTCGGAGGCACTCAGAGAATTCACTTCCTCGTCGCCGATCTTCACCGAACCAGACGTGGGTTTGAGCAATCCGTTCAGCATTCGAATGAGCGTGGATTTACCCGAACCTGATAGCCCCATAACCACAAAAATTTCGGCTGGAGCCACTTCAAAATTGGCATCGATGACGGCTGCGGTCACTTTTCGGTTCTGCAGCTCGTCACGGTGGATGCCGGTAGACAGTTCTTTAACTGCATTTTTGGCACCCTTGCCAAATACCTTATATAGGGATTCGACCGTTATTGCTGACATGCTTTCCTTCCCCGGAACTAATTCCAGATCAGTATGGGGAATCGCTGTGCGATTTATTGTGCAAAACTCTTTTGCACGACCCTTAATTGTGTTCGACAATTAACA
Source organism: Haloglycomyces albus DSM 45210 (assembly GCF_000527155.1). Classification (NCBI taxonomy): domain Bacteria; kingdom Bacillati; phylum Actinomycetota; class Actinomycetes; order Glycomycetales; family Glycomycetaceae; genus Haloglycomyces; species Haloglycomyces albus. The sequence goes on from NZ_AZUQ01000001.1 coordinate 2,259,642, forward strand.
TGCGAATGTGCGTCCCCACAATTAATATGTAGGGGCGCAAGGCGATCCGAATGAATATTGCGAACGTTCTTATGAGCTTACCGCAAAGTAGAGCTGAAATCATGTCCAATGGTGGTGATGGGAAAATCACGAAAGGTGACGATCCTGCGCACGGCTCCACCTGTTAAGGGTTCGTTACTAAATCGCAATTGACATGAGAGTTGAGGCGCGACGTGAAATACAGTCCAGATCCGAGTCGGAGACCCCGAGGGTGCGAGCCAGATCATACTCGTGGGCGATAGACGTGCCCAGACGCAGTGGGGAGTCAGTGCCAAGGACAACGTCTATATCCTCATTCAGGAAAGTATGAATGGGATGTCCCGCGGGTGAATCCACCATCCCCAGTAGAATTGCGGAGGTAAGGCATATTTCGACTGAAATCGACCTTTCCCGTATTTGTTGGAGGAAACGTTCGTCGCCTACAGCGTGGACTCCGTGACCGATCCGGCTGACGCCGTCCAATTGGAGAACAGATTCCATATTTGCATCTGTGAAGGCGCCGACGGGAACGGAGACCTCCAGTCCGGATTCCGCCGCAGAAGTGGCGAGAATGCGGCCGATCGACCAATCCGCTTCGGCCGCGTAGGGGACGTATAGAAGTTCGATACCAGCGAGGCCCTCGGATGCGGCATCGGGTAGAACGTCCGCTACCTCTTCGGCGGTCGGGTCCCAAAGATTCAGGCTCAACATGGCCCCGGCTTGAAAATCGGGATAGTCCCGCTGCACCTGTTTGAGGGCCAATTTGAAGTGTTCCATAAACGAGCCTAGAGCCACGGCCTCTTGGGGGAGTCGCAACTGGGTGAAACGGGCGCCCGCTGCGGCGGCGTCCTCGAGCGCGTCGGCGACGACTTCTTCAAATAGTGATGAAGAGACGTCTTCCATGTCGGTTGATGGAACTGAGAAGAGGTACTGGAGTCGAGCCAGGCCACCGGTGGGAATGTCGGACAAGCCTTCTCTGCGAGCGGGCCAGTCAATGGGGGCGGACGAGAGCAGGCCGTTGAGACGTGAATTCCACTCAACGTGCTGATGTAGATCGAACAATTCCATTAGACGATAGTCACACCACAATCCCGTATAGCGCGACCTTTTTGACGCGTGTTCAGCCAGAAAAAACTGACCAATTTCCGACATTACCGTACATCAGGCGCGTGAAATGCAACAAGGTTGCCAAGCGTAATCCCGAACCGAGGACTCATCGCATAATGCTGGTCTCCGGATACAGGTTGAATACACGGCAGCACCGCGTGGGTTCGGCAGTGGCCGACGGGGAACATACCGCCCCTGAGCTCAGCCGACAGGGCGGTTGCGGAATATGTCGTCGTTCTGTGACACCCAATGGCATGTGCAGGGTCCCTTAGAGCGTCGCGCCCGATAGAATTGGAAACCATGGATTCACCGCGCGACACCGAGCACGAGCAGCTCATGGAAGCCATATCCGACGTGGCCGACCTGAAACAGCTGGATACGGACCGGCTACCGATGCTGGCGGAGGAGATTCGCCGATTTCTCATCGAAGCAGTATCGAAGACCGGCGGTCATATCGGTCCGAACCTCGGTGTCGTGGAGCTGACCATCGCCATACATCGAGTCTTTGATTCCCCGGACGACCCGGTCATATTCGACACCGGGCACCAGTCGTACGTGCATAAGATCCTGACCGGGCGCGCCGACATGTTCGACGGGCTGCGTACTCGCGGCGGTCTCACCGGCTATCCGAATCAGAACGAGTCCCCCCACGACTTCGTGGAAAACTCCCACGCCTCTACCTCACTGTCCTATGCCGAAGGACTGGCGAAAGCCGCGTGCCTCAAGCAATCGGGAAACCACGTCGTGGCAGTCATCGGTGACGGGGCGCTGACCGGGGGAATGGCATGGGAAGCGCTCAACAACATCGCCGCACGCGAAGACCTGCCGCTGATCATCGTGGTCAACGACAACGGCCGCTCCTACGCGCCCACAGTCGGCGGCCTCGCGAAACGCCTGACGGGCCTACGGCTCGACCCGTCCTACGAGCCGACCTTGGACAAACTCAAAAACCACATCGAATCGATTCCCGTGGTGGGGAAGACAGCGTACTCCGCCTTGCACGCGGCCAAGACCGGTTTGAAGGACGCACTGTCGCCTCAAGGCATGTTCTCTGACCTCGGCTTGAAATACGTGGGGCCAATCGACGGCCATGACCTGGGTGAGCTTACCGAAGCGCTCGAGAAGGCCAAGAACTTCGGCGGCCCGGTACTGGTACACGCTCTCACCGAGAAAGGGCACGGCTGGGCTCCCGCCCGAGCCGATGAGGCCGAACAGATGCACGCCCCCTCGGCGGCGTTCGACCCCATCACCGGCGAATCGCTCAAGGGCAAAAAGACCCGATGGACGAACATTTTCAGTGAAAGCCTGATCGAGCAGGCGGAACAGGACGAGCGGATTGTGGCTCTCACCGCCGCCATGCCCGGTCCGACCGGGGTCGCGGCTCTGGCCGAGCGCATGCCCGATCGCGTATTCGACGTCGGAATCGCCGAACAACACGCGACCACCTCGGCAGCCGGACTCGCTTTGGCCGGAATGCACCCTGTGGTCGCGGTATACGCCACTTTCATGAACCGGGCCTTCGACCAGGTACTTCTGGACGTCGCCATGCATCGACTTCCCGTGACGTTTGTCCTGGACCGCGCGGGAATCACCGGACCCGACGGGCCCAGCCACTATGGAATGTGGGACCTTTCGCTGTTCCGCATGGTGCCGGGCCTGAAAATGGCCGCTCCACGCGATGCCGCCACCCTGCGGACCGAATTCGCCGAGGCGGTCGCGGAGGAAAACGGCCCCACCATGCTGCGCTTCCCAACCGGGGGAGTTCCGGAAAACAACCTCGACGCGCTCGATCAGCGACACGGACTGGATGTCCTGCACCAGGGACAGAAACCCACCGTCCTGCTCTTCAGCATCGGTGCCATGGCCCCGGTCGCCCTACGGGCCGCGGAACTTCTAGAGGAACGCGGACTAGGCGCCGTCGTCGTCGACCCGCGGTGGGTGGATTCGGTCGGCGAAGACGCGGTCAAATACGCCGCCGAATTCGATCTCGTCGCCTCCATTGAAGATGGAGTGCGAGAGGGCGGATACGGCGATACCCTGTCGGCCGCCATGCGCGATTACGGCGTGACCGTACCCTTCCAGGACTTTGCGGTACCCAAACGATGGATCGGCCACGGTACTCGAGCGGAGATTTTGGAGGAGATCGGCCTGACTCCTGAAGCCGTCAGCGAATCCATTGCTGCTAAACACCGAACCGTCGATCCGGGAAAGTAAACGGTGCCGTCCGAACCAGGGTGACCGGTAGACGACGGATAACGTCATCGTTTCATCATGCGGCAGAACTTGTGGGACAGTGGCGATATGGGGGACGGGGATACGGTAGGCATGGACGCCAAAGACCTATATCGGAGCTGGATCGAGCACCTCTGGAACGGCCCGAGCGATGCGGACGCGCTGCGGGCCGCCGCTGCGCGTATTGTGACCGCTGACTTCGTGGGACACTGGCCCGGACGTGACGTCCGGGGGTCAGAACGATTGGCCGAGCTAATCGCAGAGGCTAAGACCATGTTTAGCGGCCTCGCTTTTCAGATAGAGGTCCAGCCTCTTGTGGATGCCGACATGGTTTCTGCCCGATGGAACGGAGCCGGAACAACCGTCGACGGAAGTGTAACGCGCTTTTTCGGTAACGATATTCTGCGTGTTCGAGACGGTCGATTCTGCGAGTACTGGGTCGCCACCGGCGAAGTGTGAGGGTGCCCCGGCTCGAGTCCTGCGCGTTCCGTACCGATAGACCGAACGAGTACGCATAGGCAAAGGCGGGGTCGAATACGACCCCGCCTTTAACGTTATGACGTTGATTGGGATTTAAGCGGCTGAGTGGTAGGCGTCCACCACTTCATGAGCCATGTCCTCCCACTGCGCGTACGCGTCCGGGAAGGCCGATACCTGGACGGCCTGTGCGGCCGCTGCGATCGACATGTCCTCCCAGCCGCTGACCTGCTGTAGTGAACCGTAGAATTTATCGGCCGACGTCTTGACGTCCATGAGCTCCTCGACCGAGCCCCATCCCATCGAGGGGCGTTGCTGGAAGATGCCGACGGAGTCGTGGTCTTCCCAGTGGACCGAGGAATTGGTGTGATCCCAGCTTTCGGGGACGTCGTTGGAGGCCGCGTTGTACATCTTGGCCTCTTGCATGGCCGTGGCAAGAGCGACGGCTTGGCCGCGCTCGCTGATGCCCTTGTCTTCTCCGGCTTCGATGATCGTGACGGCATTGGCCAGCTGTTCATCGTCGAGCCCGGCAACGTTGTGCAGGGTAACGGTCTTGTCGTCGGAGGTCTCGGCCTTGTCCGCGCCGGAGTCTTCGGACTTTTCGGTCTTATCGGAGTCGTCGGATTCGGATTTTTCATCCTTTTCCTCGCCCTCGACTTCTTCCGAGGCGCCTTCACCGGAGGCTGCCTCCTCGGAGGCGGTTTCGGACGTGGCCGGTTCGGTGTGGTCGGAGTTGGCCAGGGCCAGCGTTCCGGGGCCACCAATGCCGATGAAGGCGATGGCGGCAGCGCCGGTCATGACGGCCTTTTGTTTGGCCTTGGGTAGAGCTTTGAACTTGTCGAAACTGAGCAGCGAAAGGCGGGAACGCAATGATGCGAAGATACCGGCCTGTGAGGTTGTCTCGCTGGTTTCGTTGTTGAGTTCGGTTTCCGTGGATTTTTTGCTTGAGTTTTTCTCGAATGAACGCACCCCGAAACCGTAGTTCGCGAGAAGGCCAGGTCAAAACGCATTACTAGCCAGTAGATAACAATTGGATTTCGAAAAGTTCTCGGAACGTAACAGAAGGGGCTTTCGCCGGATGTGGGCACTATCCAGAGGTATGTCGGGATTTTTGTACTTTGGCCTCACAGGATTGTTTGATCTCTAGACCAAAGCTGAAAATGGGTTCAACCTTTCGGTTGAGCCCATTTTCAGCAAAAAGATAATGTGACACTAGATACAGATAGTGGAATTGTGGCCCGATCGAGGGGACGACCGCCCGCCCGGACCGATTCCGAGCGCTGACGCAACGCCGCAAGCGGACGTCCCCACCCTGGATCCAGAACTACTTGAGGCCGGCGGCGAACTTCTTGCCGTTGGCCTTTTCCGCAGCTCCAATACGGTCCAGATACGGTGTCAGCCCACCGAGCCAGAACGGGAAGCCCGCACCCATGATCATGGCGAGGTCGATCTGCTCGGGGCCTTCGACTACGCCTTCTTGCAGCATGAGGCCAGCTTCCTCGGCTAGACCGTTGACGATCCGCTCATGCAGTTCATCGGCGGTCAGAGCTGCGTCACCTTGCTGCAGGAGTGACTTGCCGTGCTCGGTGAGAGCGAACTTGCCGTTGGAACCCTTTTCGAAGACCGGTTCTTTCGACTCTGCCATGCGCTTCTGGTTTTCCGACAGCGGGAAACGGTCGCCCAGGTCTTCGTGCAAGTGAGTGACCAGGTGTTCGGCGACCGCCGCGCCGACGAGCCCGAGGAGCTCGAACGGACGCATCGGAAGTCCCATCGGGTCGGTAGCCTGGTTGGCCACCTCGACCGGGGTTCCCTCGTCCACGGCACGTGCCACTTCGCCCAACATGCGTCCCAGCAGGCGGTTAACGATGAAGGCAGGACGGTCGGCGGACTTGACACAGGTCTTCTTGAGTTTCTTGCCGACGACGAATGCGGTGGCCAGAGTTTCCTCAGCGGTCTTTTCGGTGGGGATGATCTCCAGCAGCGGCATGACGGCCACCGGGTTGAAGAAGTGCATTCCCACCAGACGCTCAGGCTTGTTCAGGTCCGATCCCATTTCGGAGATCGACAGTCCCGAGGTGTTGGTGACCAACAGCGCCTCGTCGTGAAGCAGCGGTTCCACTTCCGCGAAGACCGACTTCTTGACCGACATTTCCTCGAACACGGCCTCAATCACCAGGTCGCAGTCGCCGTAGACGCTCTTGTCGTCGGTGCCGCTGACCAGGCCGCGTAGCTTCCCGGCCTTGACCTTGTCGATCCGACCCTTGCTTTCGAGCTTGTCGATCTCGCCGTTGACGTAGTCGACGCCCTTCTGCGCGCGATCGGCATCGAGGTCGGTCATGACGACCGGAACTTCCAGACGACGTGCGAACAGCAATGCCAGCTGGCTCGCCATGAGCCCGGCGCCGATAACGCCGACCTTGTTGACGTCTTTTGCCAGCGTCTTCTTGGGGGCTCCGGCGGGCTTTTTGGCCAGCTTGCGAGTCAAGTCGAAGGCATAGAGGCTGGACTTGCACTCCGGGCTGACCATGGAGTCGGCCAGGGCAACGTCCTCGGCCTCGCAACCGGCGTCGAACTCAGCGTCCTTTGCCAGGCGCAGCAACTCGACGGCGCGCTTGGCAGCCGGCGACGCCCCGTGGGTGCGCTCGTCGACTTCGGCTTCCACCGCCGCCATGACACCGTCCCAGGAGTTGGTGTCGATCTCGGGACGCTCAACAGTGGTTTCACCGTTGACCACGTCGACCGCCCATTCCAGCGAACGCTCCAGGAAGTCGGCGGCCTCGAACTCGGCATCGGCGATGCCGAGCTTGTAGGCGTCGTGGCCCTTGAGCATCTTGTTTTGGTTGAGCGGATTACGCAGGACGACCTGGGCGGCTTTCTCCGGTCCAATGAGATTGGGAAGCAGTTGCGTCCCGCCCCAGCCGGGGATGAGGCCGATGGCGACCTCAGGTAGCCCTATCGCCGCGGCCGTCGGAACGATCGTGCGGTAGTGACAGTGCAGCGCCAGTTCCATTCCGCCGCCGAGCGTGACGCCGTTGACGAAGGCGAACGTCGGGATGGACGAATCCTTGAGGCGACGGTACAGAGCGTGTCCCGCCTGACCCATGGCTTTGGCCTGCTCATGCGTCTCCAGGTGCGGCATCGCGGAGATGTCGGCTCCGGCAAGGAAGATGAAGGGCTTACCGGTGACGGCAATGAGCTTGACGTCTTCTTCGGCGTCGATTTCGTCCAGTGCGTCCCACAGCTTTTGAATACCGGCGGGGCCGTACGAGTTGGGACGATTGTGGTCGAAGCCGTTGTCAAGCGTAATGAGTGCCGCTTTGCCACCGAGACCTTTTGGCTCGGTGAAACGGACGTGAGCCTCGGTGACGACTTCATCGGGGAACTCGGGGAGTGTTGGCAGCTGATTCATTTACTTGCTCCCTTCGTAGTTCGGGTTTTCCCAAATGACGGTTCCACCCTGTCCGATACCGACACACATGGTGGTAATGCCGTAGCGGACATCGGGACGCTCGGCGAATTGCCGCGCCAGTTGGGTCATGAGACGGACACCCGAGGAAGCCAGTGGGTGACCGACCGCGATGGCTCCGCCCCACGGGTTGACGCGGGGGTCGGTTTCGGAGATCTTGAAGTGGTCCAGGAAGGCAAGTACCTGCACGGCAAATGCCTCGTTGATCTCGAACAGACCGATATCGTCAATGGAGAGGCCGGCTTTGGCGAGTGCCTTTTCGGTCGCCGGCACCGGACCGATTCCCATGACTTCCGGGTCCACGCCGGAGAAGGCGTAGCCGACCATCTTCATGGCCGCGGACAGACCCATGTCGGAAGCCGTTTCCGAATCGGTGAGTACACACGCGGTGGCTCCGTCGGTCAGTGGTGCCGAGTTACCGGCGGTGACGCGACCGTACGGGCGGAACGGGGTCTTGAGCTCGGCAAGGCCCTCTACCGTGGTTCCCGGACGAGGCGGCTCGTCGCCGTTGGCTACCGTCCAGCCTTCTTCGCTGCTGTAGGCGGACATGGAAACGATGTCGTTCTGCAGCTGCTTCACGTGCTCGGCGTAGCGAGCCTGAGTCTGCGCCGCGTAGGCGTCAGCCCGGTCCTTGGTGATCTCGGGATACAGGTCGTGAATGTTCTCGGCGGTCTTACCCATCTGCAGTGCTTCCGGGTCGACCAGCTTTTCGGCGATGATGCGTGGGTTGGGGTCGGCGCCCTCACCCATGGGGTGATTGGACATCGACTCCACGCCACCGGCGATGACCAGGTCGTAGTTACGCGAGGCGATTGCTGAGGCCGTGGTGGTCACGGCGGTCATGGCACCCGCGCACATGCGGTCGATGGAGAAACCGGGAACGGTTTTGGGCAGGCCCGCCAACAGTGAGGCGGTACGCCCCATGGTCAGACCCTGGTCACCGGTTTGGGTGGTAGCGGCTAGAGCCACTTCGTCAATCTTCTCTGGTGGGAGCGATGGATTGCGCTCCAGAAGCGAACGGATACAACGAATGATCATGTCGTCGGCCCGGGTTTCATCGTACATTTTCCCGGCCTTACCGAACGGTGTCCGTACACCGTCTACGAACACGACATCGCGAATGGTGTCGTTCACGCTTGCCCTCCTTTGGGTATGCGGCGTCACAAACTATGTTACTTGCCAGTAATCAGGCTTTGTCAACGCCCTGCCCCCACCTTACTGACGTCACAGATCTCCTGGGGAAACGACCTCACAGCGCGTGGAGAAAAGCATCCGTCGGTGCGGCATGGTGCCGGGGCATCTCGCGCTAGGACTCCACCTCGAGCAGAGTCGCCGTGATTTCGTCGCAGACCGCTTCGATCTGCCACGGTCGGGCACCGAGCTCGCGTAGGCGTTCTGCGATGTCTTCACTGGTCAACCGGTGCGGAGGTTCCCACAACAGGCGACGCAGGGTGGCGGGCGCCAATAGGTTTTCGGCGGGAAGACCGTGCTCTTTGGCAAGTTGGGCAACGGCATGGCGCGTGCGTTTGAGCCGACGGGCCGCCAAGGGGTCTTTATCGGACCAGCGATGTGCGGCCGGTGGCCCGTCGTTCGGCGGGTTCGTGATCGGCAAATCCTGTCGATCCAGTTGCCCGGCTCGCTCAAGTGCGGTCAACCAGCGGCGCGTCCATTGCCGACCTCTGCGTTCCAGAGTGGGAAGTTTCACCAATTCTCCGTGATCCGTGGGATTCACCGAGGCGATTTCCACAATCGCCTTATCGGAGAGGACCTTTGACGGAGCTTTATCCAGAGAGGCGGCGATATCGTCACGTTCCATCCAAATCGCGCGAACGCGCCCCAAGGCCTGCCGTCCCTTGACGCGATGGATGCCACTCGTGCGACGCCACGGCTCGGCGCGCGGGCTTGGGGGAGGTGCGAGGCGTTCGGACTCGAATTCCTGTTCAGCCCACTCCAATTTGCCCTGGAACTCCAATATTTCGCGCAACTGATCCCATAGGGGATGCAGGAATTCCACGTCGAGGGCGGCGTAGGAAAGCCACGAATGGGGCAGTGGGCGTTGCGACCAGTCCGCCGCCGAGTGTTGCTTTTTCAACTTCACCTGGAGCAGGCGTTCACACAATGACCCGAGTGCCACCTTGTCGAAACCGCACAGTCGGGCGGCCAATTCGGTATCGAACAGTCGTTTGGGAAGCAGATCGAGCATGTGCAGACAGGGCATGTCCTGGCTCGCCGCATGCAGAATCCACTCCGAACGGCCCAATAGGGCCCGAAGACGGGAGAGGTCGACGTCGGCAACCGGGTCGATCAGTACGATGCCCGCACCAGGGCGTTTGAACTGCAGCAGGTAAGCGCGATTGGTATAGCGAAAACCCGACGCCCTTTCGGTGTCCACCGCGATGGGGCCGTCGCCGTGACCAAGTCGGTCCACGGCTTCGTCGACGGTCTCCTGAGTATCGCAGAGCGGAGGTGTTCCCTCGGCGGGCTGGTCAATCGTCTGGGCATTGGAAAGCGCATCGGTCACCTCATCACCCTACGAGGTAAAGCCCAGTGGCGACTACCCGAACCGGTAAACACCACAAATTCACGTGGAAGACCACAGGTGTGGCGGTGCGGACTCCTCCGAGGACGCTTTACGGAACGCGGTGGAGCCAGTCCTCGGTGGCGAATTTGTCGGATACCAGACGTTCCGCGCGGTCATGTTCGGACTCACTCGGACGGTCGGGGCGCAAGCCGTAGCGACCTGCGAAATGATCGATCAAGGTATCGACGATGACCTCGCGCGCGAGCCCGGTCTGTCGCCGCAGCGGATCGACACGCTTGTTCGCACTACGGGTGCCCTTCTTTGCCAGCTTTTCCCGACCGATCCGAAGGACGTCCAGCATTTTGTCGGCATCGATGTCATAGGCCATGGTGACGTGATGCAGGACGGTGCCGTCGGCAAGCCGCTTCTGCGCCGCTCCAGCGACCTTGCCCTCGGCCGAAGTGATGTCGTTGATGGGTTCGTACCAAGCCGTGATACCGACGTCTCGCAAAGCTCCCAGCACCCAGTCGTCCAGGAACGCGTAGCTGTCGATAAACGACATGCCGGACACCAGCTCCGGGGGAGCGTACAGGGAGTACGTGATGGTGTTCCCCGGCTCGATGAACATGGCACCGCCTCCGGAAATGCGGCGAACGACATCGATTCCGTGGCGCCGGGCGGAATCCACGTCGACCTCATTGCGAACCGACTGAAAACTTCCTAGGACCACCGTCGGCGCCGCCCATTCCCAAATACGCAAGGTCGGTTGTCGGCGTCCATCCGCGACCTGACGGGCGAGTACCTCGTCGAGGGCCATATGAGTAAGGGGCGATTGCGGCTTCTCGTGAATCAGCCGCCAGTCGTAGTCCAACCAGCGAGAAGAGGTCGGTATGGCACGCCGGAACGCCGCCACGACGGCCTCCGGAGTGATTCCCACCATGGAAACGTCTCGTGGAAGCTCGGTATTGAGGCGCGCCACGATCTCGTCGTCTCGGTCCGATACCGACACACCGACCAGGGCGGCATTGAGAATTTCCAGAACCTCGTCCGGTTCCAAAAAGAAATCCCCACTCAATCTGGCGTCGGCAATGACCCCGTCGCTCACCCAGGCTTCCAGAACCACCAGTTTCGCTCCGGGTGCCTTGTACTCTCCACGTACGTATTCGCTCATATCCCAATTGAACACCACAAGACGCACAGGCATTCCGCCTAGTGACAGAGAAAGCTGAGGTATGGCGAACACCGTTGGGTCGACGGAGCCCGCCTCGCGGAAGTCTGCACCTTATGTTCGAAGATCAGAGCATTCCGATGAGGCTCTTGTACCACAATCACGTCCGGAAAGCGGCGACTCCGGACACGACGTGACACCATTGCACCATGGATTCCACGGCAGCGGGTACAACGACGACGTCCACTTCTCCTTATATGGCCGCAGCGCGCGGCGAGACTCCTCAGCACACTCCGGTCTGGTTCATGCGCCAAGCCGGGCGTTCTCTTCCCGAATACCGTGAGCTGCGGTCGGGCACGACCATGCTGGAGGCGTGCACTAACCCCGAAATGACCTGCGAGATCACACTGCAGCCGGTGCAGCGCTACGACGTAGACGCGGCCGTGTTCTTCTCCGACATCGTCGTACCGCTGGCGGCGGTCGGTATCGATATCGATATCGTTCCAGGAACGGGCCCTGTTCTCAATCAACCCTTCCGCACCGAGGCCGACCTCGAACGGCTTCGCAACCTGGACCCCTGCGACATCCCCTACATCACAGAAGCCATCGGTCTTGCCACAAAAGAGTTGGGCGACAAGCCTCTCATCGGCTTCGCCGGAGCGCCTTATACTCTGGCCTCCTACCTCATCGAAGGCGGACCGTCACGCGATTACCTGAACACCAAGACCATGATGCGTAACAACCCCGACCTGTGGAACAGGCTCCTGAACAAGTTGGCCGCAATCTGCGGCGAATTCCTCCGCGTGCAAGTGGAAGCGGGCGCGAGCGCGATCCAATTGTTCGATTCCTGGGCCGGAAGTCTCAGTAAAGCCGATTTCCGAACCTATGCCCTCCCCTACGCGGCTCAGGCCATGATGAGCGTCAGCGAAAGCACTCCGCGAACCTATTTCGGAGTCGGGACGAGCCACCTTCTGGAATCCATGCGGGATACGGGCGCGAGCGTTATCGGAGTAGATTGGCGCACCACACTTGACGAGGCGGCCGAAAGGCTTCCCGGAACCGTCCTCCAAGGCAATCTCGACCCCACGGTACCGTTCGCCGACACCGACATCATGCTTCAGGAAGCCGATAAGGTCCTTCAGGCGGGACAGGCGGCTCCCGGCCATATCTTCAATCTCGGGCACGGCGTTCACCCCACCACCAACCCCGACCAACTGAAACGCCTCGTCGACCACATTCATGAAACCACTCGACGTTGAGGAAGGAGTCAACGCCAGCCCACCCGCTGACGCCACCATTATGAATACCCAAGGACCCAAACGAATCCTGGTCATCGGCGGAGGCATCACCGGCCTCACCGCCGCGCATCGTCTCCGAGAGAACCTCGGTCCCGACGCCGACATCACCATCGCCGAGCACTCCGATCGGCTAGGTGGCCGCATCAAAACCGTTGACTTCGCCGGCTATCGGATCGAATCCGGAGCCGAATCCATGCTGGCGACCCGCCCCGAGACGACCGAACTCGCCAAAGCCGTCGGCCTCAGCGAACGACTCGTCGCACCGGCCCCGGTACCGGCCGGGTTGAGCTTCAACGGTCAGCTCCACGACCTACCGACCGGCACGTTCATGGGAATCCCACAGGATCCTGACGACGTCGCTGAAATCGTCGGTACCCAACGCCCACAAGTATCGGACAATGAATCCAATGCTCCGCTGCTGGGCGCCGAAGAGGATATTTCCGTGGGCGAGCTCGTCCGCACCCACTACGGTGACGAAGTGCTCAACCGTCTCGTGACTCCTCTGCTCGGCGGAGTCTATGCCGGAGATCCCGACCAGTTGTCTCTCGAAGCGACAATGCCCGCCCTGGCCGCTGCTCTACGAGAGCACAGCAGCGTACCCAGCGCGATCGAGGCGGTCAAGAGCCAACGGTCCACCAACAGCCAACCGCGCTCGCCGTTCGCGACCGTAAAGAACGGGTTGTCTGCCCTTATTACGGCTACCGCAGCGGCATCCGGAGCCAATATCAATCTCGGCGTCACCGTTCGTGAACTCCATCAAACCCCGTACGGTTGGGATGTCGTCGCCGGTCCCGTCGCCAACCCGTTCCAATTCAGCGCAGACGCCGTCATCATAGCGACCCCTGCTTACGTGACCGCTCGCCTGCTAAAACACGTGGCACCGGAGACGAGCACGGCGCTTGACAATCTAAAATACGCCTCGATCGCGCTGGCCACCTTCGCCTTTGACGAGATCAACCTGCCTGAACGATCCGGATTCCTGGTAGCGGAAGGAAAGGGGCTCGTTAAGGCCTCCACTTTCATTACCCACAAATGGCCGCACATTCGATCCCGCCGACCGATCGTCCGCGTCAGCCTGGGACGGATCGGCGACGTTGCGGAACTACACCAATCCAGTGACGACGACCTTGTTCAAGCGGCGCTCGGTGGTTTGGCCGAACATCTGGGACAAACGGTTCCCGAGCCGATCGAATCACGACTCGACCGGCACAACGACGCCATGCCGCAGTACTCACCGGGGCACGTGCAACGGATGCAGGGAGCGCGGGCGGAACTGGCCGGGAAGAATGGACTGGCCATCGCAGGCGCCGCCGCCGACGGCATTGGGATCGCATCGTGCATAGCGTCCGGTCGCCGAGTTGCGGACGAAATTTCGCAGGAAATACATATCGAAGAGGCAGGATAATGTCCGAAGCATCAAGCAACAACTCAAATGCGCAGCGCATTAACGAGCTAAACAACAGTATCCGCTATACGCTGTGGTCGGTATTCCGCTTTTCCGAGCCGATGCCGTCGATCCGTAATGACCTCATAGCCGATTCTCGTGAATTCTTCGAAAAGCATTGTGCGGATTACGGCGTCGTCGTGCGTGGCACCTATGACCTCACCGGAATGCGGGCCGATGCGGACCTCATGGTCTGGTGGCACGCTGATAACAGTGATGACCTGCAGAAAGCCTACAGTGAACTACGGCGAACGGCGTTCGGGCGACACCTGGCGCCCGTCTGGTCCAATATGGCGCTGCACCGGCCCGCCGAATTCAATCGGAGCCACATCCCCGCCTTTCTGGCCGACGAAGAACCTCGCGATTACATTTGCGTCTACCCGTTTGTGCGCTCCTACGACTGGTACCTGCTACCTGACGATGAGCGGCGTGACATGCTACGCGAACACGGTCAAATGGCGCGCGACTACCCTGACGTCCGGGCGAACACGGTGGCGAGTTTCGGGCTGGGAGACTACGAATGGATCCTTGCCTTCGAGGCCAGTCAGCTCCACCGGATCGTCGATCTGATGCGTGAACTGCGAGCATCTCGCGCCCGTCTCCACGTGCGCGAAGAGATCCCCTTCTTCACAGGCCGTCGCCGCGATATCGGCGACGTCATCGCGGACATGCCCTGATGACACTCTTCGGCATTCTTGTCACTGCGGGAGCGATCGGAATCGGATACTTTCTCGTCGCTCGTCGACTGCTGACCGTCACGGTCAACGGCGAAAGCATGACTCCGACGTTCCCGCCTGAAATGGATGCCCTCGTACGCCGTACGACGAAGGCGTCGAACGACGACGTGGTCATCGTGGCCGCACCCGATCCACTGACAGGTTGGCTGGAAGCCGACGAGCGCGCTCGGTTGACTAAAAACAACCGCACGTCCGCTCACTGGTGGATCAAACGCGTCGCCGCTACGACAGGGGAGACCATTCCCGATTCCACTGAAGTCGTTCCCGAGGGACATTATTATCTACTCAGCGACAATCCGGCCGGAGAGGACTCTCGCAAGCACGGAACGGTTCCCGCCCACCAGGTTCTAGGGACGGTCGTTCATGCGTGGAGCAACGACGAGTAACAGCGGTATCGGTTGCCCCGTACTCCTCCTGACAGTTGCGGGACGGCCGCCGGCACCGTCTGAGAACAAACAAGAAGCTTGGGTGGTCCCAGTGCCCCGGGGCCACCCAAGCTTGTCTACGACCGACATCGTTTCTTATGCGTGGGTATCTGAACCGCTGCCCGACCAGCCGCCGTACGGGACGGTTATCAATTCCATGTAGTGTCCCGCCGGGTCAAGGAAATAAAATCCTCGACCGCCGTCATTGGTGTTGTAATCGTTCTTCACCTGCTGCCGAGGATCGGCCCAATAGTCCTGTCCCCATTGCCGGATTTTACCGAGAGCTCGGTCGAAGACCTCATCTGAAACCAGGAACGCATAGTGTTGCGGCTGAATTTCTTCGATGTGTTCGGGAACGTTGGCGAAGTCGAGGGTGACGCCGTTCTCCAACTCGATGGGGATGAACGGTCCCCACTCTTTTCCGACTTTCAGGCCGAGCAGCTCGGCGAAATACTCAGCTGAGACTCGATTATCTCTAGATCCAATGATCGTATGATTGAACTGTACTGACAAGTACTACTCCTTATTGCTTCAAGCAGGATCACGACAAAGCTCCTGAAACAGCAATTCTGGACCAGAATCTTCATACGACAATCCCGCTGCGCGAAGGAGTCTAGCGTAGAGCCGGTCGATTGCCAAGACTCCTATCGACAAAACTCCCAGAATGTAGCCCCAGACGTCCCATGATATGAAACATGGGAGAATCGATTAATGGCAGAGCTACGTTCGAAAACAACCACACACGGTCGAAATATGGCCGGTGCTCGTGCGCTGTGGCGCGCCACCGGCATGGGGGACGGCGATTTCGGCAAGCCGATTGTCGCCATTGCCAATTCGTATACCCAGTTCGTTCCCGGCCACGTACACCTTAAGGAGCTCGGCGGCCTTGTAGCTCAATCAGTGGAGGCCAGCGGTGGAGTCGCCAAGGAATTTCATTCCATCGCCGTTGACGACGGTATCGCAATGGGGCATAGCGGGATGCTCTATTCCCTCCCGAGCAGGGAGATTATTGCCGACAGCGTGGAATACATGGTGAACGCGCACTGTGCGGACGCTTTGGTCTGCATTTCCAACTGCGACAAGATCACCCCGGGCATGTTCATGGCAGCTCTGCGTCTCAACATCCCCGTCGTATTCGTCTCCGGTGGTCCCATGGAGGCCGGTAAAACGGTCGACGATAACGGGGTCGTTACCCGGAAACTTGATCTGGTCGATGCCATGGTCGCGACTGCCGATGACAGTGTCAGCGACTCTGAACTCACTACGATGGAGCAGTCGGCCTGTCCCACCTGTGGTTCCTGTTCCGGCATGTTCACGGCTAATTCCATGAACTGTTTGACTGAAGCGATCGGCCTTTCGCTGCCGGGCAACGGTTCCACCCTTGCCACGCACGCGGCGCGTAAAGATCTCTTCTTCAAGGCGGGCGAGACGGTGATGGAACTGTGCCGCCAGTACTACGATCAAGACGATTCATCTGTCCTTCCTCGTAGCATTGCCAATCGGCACGCCTTTGAAAACGCCATGGCGCTCGATGTAGCGATGGGTGGATCGACCAATACGATTCTGCATCTCCTGGCAGCAGCTCGCGAGGCCGAACTCGATTTTCAAGTGGCTGATATCGACGACATCAGTCGGAGCATCCCATGTCTCTCGAAGGTCGCGCCGAACTCACCGAAATTTCATATGGAGGATGTACACCGTGCGGGTGGTATTCCGGCGATCCTCGGTGAACTCGATCGGGGAGGATTGTTGCACCGGGATGTGCGGGCCATTCATTCTCCCTCTCTGAACGATTGGCTTTCCCAATGGGACATTCGGTCAGCCGCACCTTCGACGGAGGCTAAAGAACTGTTCCACGCCGCACCGGGAGGTGTTCGTACGACTGAACCGTTCTCTACACAGAATCGTTGGGACAGTCTCGACGTCGACGATGAAGACGGCTGTATTCGCTCGGTTGCCAATGCGTATTCGGCCGACGGCGGTCTTGCCGTTCTGTTTGGGAACTTGGCGGAGGACGGGTGCGTGGTGAAGACCGCGGGCGTCCCCGACGAATGTCTGACCTTCGAAGGACGTGCCGTTGTCTTTGAGTCTCAAGACGATGCGGTCACCGGTATTCTCAATAAGAAGGTAGTGGCAGGTGATGTCGTTGTGATCCGTTACGAAGGCCCCAAAGGCGGCCCGGGAATGCAGGAGATGCTGTATCCCACGTCGTTTTTGAAGGGGCGTGGCCTGGGACAAAAGTGCGCGTTGATTACCGATGGTCGTTTCTCGGGAGGAACGTCCGGGCTGTCGATCGGTCACATCAGTCCTGAAGCTGCCGGAGAAGGAACGATCGGCCTGGTGGAAGACGGTGACACGATCCAAATCGATATCCCCAAGCGACGGATTGACCTGATGGTCAGCGCGAACGCGTTGCAGGAGCGGAAGATAGCGCAGGAGAAGCGGGATGCTCCGTACACACCGGTTGATCGCGACCGTACCGTGAGCAAAGCGCTCAAAGCCTATGCGTCTATGGCAACTCCTGCATCGGACGGAGCCGTACGAGAGATCTGATGTCAATCCGATACTGGATCTATTAATTGAGGGGTGGACCGATCTTGCTCGGTCCACCCCTCAATTAACTTCAGGTAAGCGCCAGAAGACGTCAAAGTTACGTTTGTGCAGGTCAATGTATGTGTCTTCGAGCACGCACCCCCCTTACATGAGCACTTCTACGATGCCGTAAATTAGTTCTTGTCGCCGAGGCAATCGGACAGACCGGCAGGAATGCGACATTTTGGTTGTGTTGTTGTGGGTGGCTTGGCTCTGTTGGGGTTGGGTGTTGTTTGGTTGTGTTGGTGGTGCCTTTGGCTTGCTGGCGTGTCTGTGTGATGCGGTCTACTGGGGGTTGTTCTTGACTTTCTGGTGGGGTTTGGTAATGTTGAGGGGTTGCTTCGGCTGGTGATGCTGTTTTGTGGTGTTGTTGGTTGTGGCGTGTTGTTTGAGAACTGAACAGGGTGTTTGGATAGTCAGCGTGCGGGCTGGCTGGATGATGCTGTTGTTGTGTCTGTTTGGGCATGGTGGTGGTGTTGTTTGGTTGGTTTGTATGACTGTTGATTTCTTTATTCCGATATTTTTTGGATTATTGTGGTCAGGTTGAGTTTTCGGCATTTGCCTTAACATTTTTGTTTTTGGTTTTTGTTGGAGAGTTTGATCCTGGCTCAGGACGAACGCTGGCGGCGTGCTTCACACATGCAAGTCGAACGGAAAGGCCCAGCTTGCTGGGTACTCGAGTGGCGAACGGGTGAGTAACACGTAAGTAACCTGCCTCTGGCTTTGGGATAACTGCTGGAAACGGCAGCTAATACTGGATATGACATGTCATCGCATGGTGGTGTGTGGAAAGTTTTTTCGGCTGGAGAGGGGCTTGCGGCCTATCAGTTTGTTGGTGGGGTGATGGCCTACCAAGGCGGTGACGGGTAGCCGGCCTGAGAGGGCGGTCGGTCACATTGGGACTGAGATACGGCCCAGACTCCTACGGGAGGCAGCAGTGGGGAATATTGCACAATGGGGGGAACCCTGATGCAGCGACGTCGCGTGGAGGATGACGGTTTTCGGATTGTAAACTCCTTTTATTCATGGCGAAGGCAGGCTTGTTGTCTGTTGACGGTAGTGTTTGAATAAGTGCCGGCTAACTACGTGCCAGCAGCCGCGGTAAGACGTAGGGCGCGAGCGTTGTCCGGATTTATTGGGCGTAAAGGGCTCGTAGGCGGCTTGTTGCGTCTGTCGTGAAAGGCAGTGACTTAATCATTGTTTTGCGGTGGATACGGGCAGGCTTGAGGCAAGTAGGGGAGATTGGAATTCTACGTGTAGCGGTGGAATGCGCAGATATGTGGAGGAACACCGGTGGCGAAGGCGGATCTCTGGGCTTGTTCTGACGCTGAGGAGCGAAAGCGTGGGGAGCGAACAGGATTAGATACCCTGGTAGTCCATGCTGTAAACGGTGGGCGCTAGGTGTGGGGCTCTTTTGTGGGTTCTGTGCCGTAGCTAACGCATTAAGCGCCCCGCCTGGGGAGTACGGTCGCAAGGCTAAAACTCAAAGGAATTGACGGGGGCCCGCACAAGCGGCGGAGCATGCGGATTAATTCGATGCAACGCGAAGAACCTTACCTGGGTTTGACATCACCCGGACGCCTGCAGAGATGTGGGTTTCTTCGGACTGGGTGACAGGTGGTGCATGGCTGTCGTCAGCTCGTGTCGTGAGATGTTGGGTTAAGTCCCGCAACGAGCGCAACCCTTATCCTGTATTGCCAGCAGTTCGGCTGGGGACTTGCGGGAGACTGCCGGTGTTAAACCGGAGGAGGGTGGGGATGAGGTCAAGTCATCATGCCCCTTATGTCCAGGGCTTCACGCATGCTACATTGGCCGGTACAGCGGGTAGCGAAGCTGTGAGGTGGAGCGAATCTCTGTAAAGCCGGTCGTGGTTCGGATTCGAGTCTGCAACTCGGCTCGATGAAGGTGGAGTCGCTAGTAATCGCAGATCAGCAACGCTGCGGTGAATGCGTTCCCGGGCCTTGTACACACCGCCCGTCACGTCATGAAAGTTGGCAACACCCGAAGCCTGCGGCCTAACCGGTTTTTGCTGGGGGGAGTGGTCGAAGGTGGGGCTGGCGATTAGGACGAAGTCGTAACAAGGTAGCCGTACCGGAAGGTGCGGCTGGATCACCTCCTTTCTAAGGAGTCTGTTGAGGGATTGCTGATGAAGTTGCTGTTGGGTGCTTTTGGGTGTCTGATGGTGTGCTGCTGGTTGGTTGAGTCTGACTGGTGGTGAGTAGTTGGTGGTTTCTTTATTGTCTGGAATGGTCTGGCTGATGCTGTGTGCAGTTGATGATTGGTGATCATTGGTTTGGTTAGTGGTTGTTGATTGTGGTGTTGGTTGGCGCGAGCGGCGAGTGTCGTTTGTTGTTGTGCTGTTTTGGATGTGGACTGATTGTTTTTTATGGTGTGTCGTTTACTCGTTGACTGTCTATTTACGCATTGATGCTGGTGTTTGCTGGTGTGGTGTTTCTTGTTGTCACTGTTGTTTGATGGTGGTGCTGGGGGTGCTGTGTTGGTGGTTCTGGTGTTGGTGTGGCACCCTGTTTGGGTTCTGAGGCGATAGGCCTTGGAGCGGGTTGATGTTGAGCGTGTGTGGCGTGTGTGCATTGGCTGGCGGATTGCTGCTGTGTTGTCTGTTGTGGATGGTGTGGTGGTGATGTGTTGGTTGGTGTGGTGCGTGTTGTGTGCGTGTGCATTGGCTGGTGTGTTGTTTGAGATTTGTATAGTGTGCGTGAGTGTCTTTATGTTTCTATCCTGACTGACTTGTGCCTACATGTGCTGTGGCGCGTGGGTGGTGTGTTGGTGTGGCTGTTGCGGGGTTGTGTCTTCGTGGTGGTGCATGAGCGGGCTGCTTTGTCGTGTGTGGTGTGTGTGGGTGTGTGTTGGTTAAGTTGTGTAGGGCGCATGGTGGATGCCTTGGTGCCGAATGATGCCGATGAAGGACGTGTGAGGCTGCGATATTCCTGGGGGAGTTGTCAACAGGGCGTTGATCCCAGGGTTTCCGAATGGGGTAACCTAGCCGGCTTGGTGGTCGGTTGCTGCTGGTTGAATGTATAGGCCAGTTGGTGGTGTGCGGGGAAGTGAAACATCTTAGTACCTGTTGGAGAAAACAATAGTGATTTCGTGAGTAGTGGCGAGCGAAAGCGGATGGAGGCTAAACTGTGATCGTGTGAAGAGGCGGTAGCTGTTGCGGTTGCGGGGTTGTGAGGTTGCGCTGGTCGTCTTCTACCGGGGGCGTGCGTGTGTGTGCTGGTTAGCTGAATGGCTTGGGATGGTCAACCGGAGTGGGTGAGAGTCCTGTAGGTGAAGGCTGGTGTGCATGTGTTGGTGTGATGCTCGAGTAGTGCGGGGTTCGTGGAGCCTTGTGTGAATCTGCCAGGACCGTCTGGTAAGCCTAAACGTGTTTGGTGACCGATAGTGGATGAGTACCGTGAGGGAATGGTGAAAAGTACCCCGGGAGGGGAGTGAAAGAGTGCTTGAAACCGTGTGCCTGTAAGCCGTCAGAGCCTGTTGCCTGTCTTTTGGTGGGTGTGGGTGATGGCGTGCCTTTTGAAGAATGAGCCTGCGAGTTAAGGTGTGCAGCGAGGTTAACCTGTTGTGGGGTAGCCGGAGCGAAAGCGAGTCTGAAGAGGGCGTAGAGTTGTGTGTTTTAGACCCGAAGCGGGGTGATCTACCCATGTCCAGGGTGAAGCGCGTGTAAGAGCGTGTGGAGGCCCGAACCCACCTAAGTTGCAAATTGGGGGGATGAGGTGTGGGTAGGGGTGAAAGGCCAATCAAACTCCGTGATAGCTGGTTCTCCCCGAAATGTATTTAGGTACAGCGTCAACATGTTCATGTGATGGTGGTAGGGCTCTGATTCGGGAATGGGCCGTGTTGGTTACTGACTCGAGTTAAACTTCGAATGCTGTTGTGTGGTGTTGGCAGTGAGACTGTTGGTGAAAAGATCAAGGGTCGAGAGGGAAACAGCCCTGATTACCGGCTAAGGCCCCTAAGGGTGTGCTGAGTGGAAAAGGATGTTTGATCGCGTTGACAGCCAGGAGGTTGGCTTAGAAGCAGCCATCCTTGAAAGAGTGCGTAATAGCTCACTGGTCGAGTGGTTGAGCGCCGATAATGTAGCGGGGCTGAAGTGCACCGCCGAAGCCGTAGCGCATGTGGCCACGTTGGTGGTTGTGTGTGGGTAGGGGAGCGTCGTGCATGCGGGGAAGCGGAAGCGTGAGCTAGCCCGTTGGGGTGTGTCCGTGGAGTGTGTGCGAGTGAGAATGCAGGCATGAGTAGCGTAAGGCTAGTGAGAATCTAGTCCGCCGTTTGACTAAGGGTTCCAGAGGACGGTTGTTCCGCTCTGGGTTAGTCGGGTCCTAAGGCGAGGCCGTGAGGCGTAGTCGATGGTTGACCGGTTGATATTCCGGTACCCGAGTGATGCGTGTTGTGCGAAGGCAGTTATGCTAACCGGCTGGTGACGGATGGTTGAGGGGTTTTGCTTCTTGGCTGTTTTGATCTGGTTGGGGTCCTTTCTGTTGGTAGTGTAGTGATGGGGTGACGCATGGGGATAGCAGTACCGTCTGGTGGATGAGGCGGGGTAAGGTGGTAGCCCGTTGTTTAGGTAAATCCGAGCAATGGCCCTTGAGTGGGTGTGGGTGAGCGCTGATGCGTAGACCGTTGGGTTGAATTCTGTGATTCCGTGGTGTCGAGAAAAGCCTCTAGCGAGTGTTGTTCGGCCCGTACCCTAAACCGACACTGGTGGTCAGGTAGAGTATACTGAGGCGTTCGAGTGATGTATGGTTAAGGAATTCGGCAAATTGCCTCCGTAACTTCGGGAGAAGGAGGGCCCTTACTGGTGTAGTCAAGCGACTGTGAGCTGGTGGGGGTTGCAGAGTCTGGTGGGGAACGACTGTTTACTAAAAACATAGGTCCATGCGAAGCCGTGAGGTGAGGTATATGGACTGACGCCTGCCCGGTGCTGGAACGTTAAGAGGATCCATTAGCCCTGTGGGGTGTCGTGGTGAATTGAAGCGCCAGTAAACGGCGGTGGTAACTATAACCATCCTAAGGTAGCGAAATTCCTTGTCGGGTAAGTTCCGACCTGCACGAATGGCGTAACGATTCCCTTGCTGTCTCAACCATATGCTCGGCGAAATTGCAGTACGAGTAAAGATGCTCGTTTCGCGCGGCAGGACGGAAAGACCCCGGGACCTTTACTATAGCTTGGTATTGGTGCACTGTTTGGTTTGTGTAGGATAGGCAGGAGACTGGGAAGCTGGCACGCTAGTGTTGGTGGAGTCGTTGGTGAAATACTGCTCTGGTTTGATGGTGTGTCTAACCTTCGGCCCTGATCGGGTTGGGGGACAGTGCCTGGTGGGTAGTTTAACTGGGGCGGTTGCCTCCTAAATGGTAACGGAGGCGTTCAATGGTGCCCTCGGGCTGGTTGGAAACCAGTTGGTGAGTGTAAGCGTATAAGGGTGCTTGACTGTGAGACTGACGGGTCGAGCAGGAACGAAAGTTGGGGCTAGTGATCCGGCATCAACGTACGGGTGTGGTGTCGCTCAACGGATAAAAGGTACCCCGGGGATAACAGGCTGATCTTCCCCAAGAGTCCGTATCGACGGGATGGTTTGGCACCTCGATGTCGGCTCGTCGCATCCTGGGGCTGGAGTTGGTCCCAAGGGTTGGGCTGTTCGCCCATTAAAGCGGCACGCGAGCTGGGTTTAGAACGTCGTGAGACAGTTCGGTCCCTATCCGCCGCGCGCGTTGGAGATTTGATGAGGGGCTGTCCCTAGTACGAGAGGACCGGGATGGACGAACCGCTGGTGTGCCAGTTGTTCCGCCAGGGGCATGGCTGGTTGGCTACGTTCGGGAGCGATAACCGCTGAAAGCATCTAAGTGGGAAGCGTGCTTCGAGATGAGATCTCCGTCAACATTGGTTTGTTGGTGAGGTTCCCTAGAGATGATGGGGTTGATAGGCCGGGTATGGAAGCAGGGTGACTTGTGGAGTGGACCGGTACTAATGGCCGAGAGCTTAACCAATATTTCCCTTTTTTGGGGGTTGGTTGGGGTAGAGATTTGATGCTCACGTGCATTATATGATTCTGAGGCAACATGCTGGGGTTTGTGTTCCTGGGTGTGTTGGCCTGTGTGTTTTTGTTTGGTGGTGTGTGCGGGAGGGGTACACTCAGTTCCATTCCGAACCTGGTGGTTAAGGCTTTCTGCGCTGATGGTACTGCACTCGTGGGGGTGTGGGAGAGTAGGTCGCTGCCAAACAATTTAATTTTATGTGAGGAGAAGGGGGAAAAGCCACTCTTATAGTGGCTTTTCCCCCTTCTCCTTTTTGTGTCTGGTGGTAGGGGTATGGAATGGAGTAGAAGGCGGATTGTTGTCTGCCGCCAGAACCACTTACAGAACGGACTTGTTCCACGCAAGCTTGTAGCGAAGCGGTAGAACGAAAACGTTGCAGTCATGTGCGTTCTGAAATTGTTGTTTTGACAGCAACTGGGGCGGTGGTGGTCGAAATCGACCACCACCGCCCCAGTCTTGTGTTACCAGCTAATTTTGACGCCGCTACGATGTTTTAGGAGGGGTCGACCCTCCCCACTAGGCGCATGATGCCAGGGCTGAAGCGCGAACCAAACCGAGCCATCTTGCCGTCGAAGGTAAGCGGTACAACGGCTCTGTCCTTGACAGCGGCCTTCACGATGTTCTTAGCGATCTTTTCAGGTCCGTAACCCTTGATGGCGAAGAGCTTAGTCGCGTGGTTACGTTGGTCGTCTTCAGTCGAGTCTTCCTTGCTTGAGAATGTCGATGCCTGGGTAATATTCGTACTGACAAAACCAGGGCAGATCGCCGATACGGAGATATCCGTCGGTGCCAATTCCACACGTAGACATTCCGACGCCATGAGTGCAGCCGATTTGCTAGTGGCATAGGCAGGAAGGATACGGACAGGAGAGTACGCCGCAGCCGAAGCGACATTGACGATATGCCCGTTTCCTCGTTCCACCATGGCGGGGGCGAAGGCTTTACACCCGTAGACGATTCCCCAGAAGTTGACATCCATCAGCTGTTGCCATCGATCGACGGGAGTGTCAAGGAACGCTCCCGAATGTGCGATCCCCGCATTGTTAACCAGAACATTGGGAACTCCGACATCGGCCATGACCTGCTTAGCGAAGCTCTGCACCTCATCGAAGTCAGATACGTTCACCTTGTATGCCTTGGCGAGCCCTTCACTGTGCTCAATCAGGCGGCAGGTCTCGCGCGCACCGTCGATATTGATATCAGCTGCGACCACAATCGCGCCTTCGGTAGCCATCTCGAGCGCCGTGGCTCTGCCAATGCCGCTTCCAGCGCCGGTAATGACGGCAACCTGACCTTCGAATCGAGGTTTGCGAGGGGGCTCAAGCAACACCTTGGAAGCCTCGGGAGCCGTATCGGTCGTAATCGCATTGACGAACTCATCAATATGGACCGCAAGTTCGTTCGGGTGCGTATTCGGTGCCCAGTGCGGTGCCTCCAGCGTCGTCCGCCAGAGGCGAGGTGCCCAGCGTTCGGCCGAGCGCGCCAACTGAGGTCGCACGAAGCGGTCCTTTGTAGGCACAATCTGGTGCACGGGAACTACAGTGCTACGAGACCGAGGTCGTGTGAGTCGTGGGAACATGTTGGCCCTATACAAGCGGAGCCCGCTCACAGCGTCTGCCTTGATGGTTTCGCTGGGGGTTTGCCCGATGGCGGCGCTGAGTTTGGGGCCCAGCATCTTCCAGGTCATTTTGGCGACGACCGGAGTATGAAAGTATCCGATGTACCAAGAGTGGAGAAACTGTCCGGTAAGATCAGCGACGTTACGCGGGGTCGGGTGACTGATATTGTGCCGCCACCATTTTCCCGTGTGGTCTAGGGACGGACCTGATATCGAGGTAAATGATGCAAACCGACTTTCGGCCCCAATATCGGTCATGGCTTCCCACGCCTGAATCGAACCCCAGTCATGTCCGACGACATGGACTCTTTCGCCAGGAGATACCGCATTGGCCACGGTGTGAAGATCGCTCGCGAGGCGGTCCAACCGATAATCGCGCAGCCGTTCCGGCCGCTGGGACCGTCCCGAACCCCGTACGTCGTAACGTACAACGTGGTAGCTGTTCTTGAGTTTCTCCGCGACATCGTCCCAGACCTGGTGGTTGTCCGGGTATCCGTGGACCAAAATCACGGTTGGATTGTTACGGTCTCCAGCCTGATAGACGGCAAGACGAACCCCGTCGTCCGAGACCACAAAATCTGTAGGTGCCGGGAGGTCTATCGGGCCGGTATTGGAGGCGGGTGGCTCCATGATGCTATTGGTGGTCATGACTTCGCTTTCTTCCGGTTCCAGCGGCGTACATGGGGCAGGTCGTCATCCAGCCAATAGGCGTCATCGTCGGTAACGACCAGTATTTCTTCGAACTTGATGCCAACGTCGCCACGCCCGATGTGTGGTTCTACCGCCCACAGACCTGGTGTAGGCGCATGACGGGAGGCCCGCCCATCGGCCCACAGGGGAGAACGTCCTTTGATCTTGTCGGTGACGAACTCGCGTCCCAGGGTCTGGAGGGTGCGGATGCCGAATCCGAACATGGTGAACCGTCCCGGTCCGAAGCCCTTGAGACGGGTGACGCGATGTCCGATGACCCGGCCGGGATAGACGCGGTGGCGATTGTCGTTACCTTGGGAAGCGACGAGTTCATCGACTTCGGTATAGATGTCGTCGAGCGTCAGTCCTTCTTTGACTTTGGCCAGTATGAAATCTCGGCACGCCGACAAGTCCTCGTCGAGTTTGTCCCAGGTTGGATTGTGCCCGAGGACCCCGCCGTAGCCAATATCTGCGGTGTATCCGTCAATGATGGGAGCGCAATCGAGGACGAACGGGGTTTTCTCATGCAGCCGTTTATTGGTCGGAAAGAATTGCAGTGGTACTTTGAAGCGTCGGAAGGCGGTTCGTCGGCCGAACCAGGCAAAGGGGACATGGAAGAAATCCTGTACGCCCGCCTTGACCAATTCGCGACGCAGTTTAGCTGCGGCTTCTTTTTCGGTGACGCCCGTTTCCAACCAAGCGGCAGTGGTCGTCGCACAATCGTAAGCGATCTGTTGCAACTCCCGGAAGCGCTTGATGTCTTTTTCGCTATAGTTGAATTCAGGTGCAGCCATATGCGCTCCCCTTGGTGTTACAGGTCCAGGACGAGACGGTCGTTATCAGAGCGCGAAACACAGATAAGGGCGTCACCGCGTCGGCGTTCTTCCTCGCCCAATCGTGAATCGTGATGAATGACTTCTCCGGACAGGACCTTGACTTTGCATGTGCCGCAGAAGCCCTGCCGGCAGGAATACTGTGTCGACGGATCGTGGTCGGTCAAAACGTCGAGTGCGGTTTGGTCGTCTGGTACGTCCAATACCGGCCCGCCTTGCCCGACCTGGATTTGGAATGGTTTTCCATCCACAATGGGCGGTGGGGAGAATCGTTCGGTATGGATTCGGAACGCCGGACTCTCCTCGAAGGCGGCGTATGCGGCCTTGAGCATCGGTGGTGGGCCGCAACAGTACACCGCGGCGTCCTGAGGAGTTTGGGCGAGTATTTCGGCGATATCAGGAGTTCCGTTGTCCTCGTCGGAAAGGATATGGACCCGCTTGGAATCCAGAGCCTGAAGCTCCCGGATGAACGGAAGGCTCTTTCGGCTGCGCCCGGTGTAGGTAAGACGCCAGTTGTGCCCGACCCGTTCACAGTGGTGGATCATTGCCAACAAGGGCGTGATTCCGATTCCCCCGGCGATGAAATGGATGGGGCGATCTGTCACCAGAGGAAACGCATTATGCGGACCGCTGACGGTGAGTACCGTGCCCTTCTTCAAGCGGTGGATCTCTCCGGAACCGCCCTTCTTATTGATCAAGCGAACGGCGATTCGATAATGGGTGCGTTGCGCCGGGTCTCCCGACAGGGAATACTGCCGTTTAAGTCCTGATGGAAGGGTGAGGTCAACGTGAGCACCCGCGCTCCATGGAGGAAGTGGAGTTCCGTCCGCGCTTTCCAAGCGAACGCTGACGACACCGTCTGCTTCTTTCTTTGTGGCGGTCACGGTGACTTTGAAACTACGGTCCTTGGGCGGCTGCGATTTGACCGGTCGCAATAGGTGTCGGTTAATGACGGCATTGCCCTTGAACAATAGGTCGAGGAACCGGATGTAACGATCGGTATGCTGGCGACCGTAGAGGTCGCCAGGCAATTCTGACTTGTTTGACATTGCGCCTCAATCTAATGAGCGGCTCGAGCGGCTGGGGATGTGGCGAGATAAGCGATGGCTTGGGCGGTATTGAAGTCCTGCAATGGGTGGTAGGACGGTTTCATATACCGCATGTAGGTGCGAGTCATGGACCCGAGTCCAGGAAGCAGACCGCGCTGACTGGCTCGGTAGTATCGACCGGCTCGCGCCAGACGACGACCACGGGTTGCCGGGTCCGATTGTAGGAAGAATCGCACTCCGCGCCACCAGAGCGCGAGAAGAGTGGTGACGCTGATGAGCGCCGATTTAATACGCAAGGGATAGCTGGGGGCGAGGTGTTGAGCCAAGTCGAAAGCCACCGAGCGGTGTTCCACTTCTTCGGCGCCGTGCCAGCGCAGTAGGTCAACCATCATGGGGTCGGCATTGGCCGCGTCCAAACCCTCCGCGTCGAGGGCCCATTGGCCGAGGAAGGCGGTGAAGTGCTCGATCGCGGCGATGAGTGCTACGCGCTCCTGGAGGTACCGCTTGCTCTGTGACTCGGAGAGACCTGGTTTATCTCCCAGAGCACGATGGAATAGCCACCGCATGTGCTCCTGATAGGGCTCGCAGTCGATGCCCTGTTCCTTAAGGTGATCGAGTACGCGCTCGTGTGCGTCGGCGTGCAGAGCCTCTTGCCCGATGAAACCGAGTACGTCCTTGCGGAGTTCCTCGTCCTGGATATACGGCAATGCTTCTTCGAAGACGCGAATAAACCAGCGTTCACCTTCGGGAAGAAGAAGATGAAGAACATTGATCGTGTGTGTGGCGAACGGTTCATTCGGAATCCAGTGCAAGGGCACCTTTGACCAGTTGAACTCTACATTCCGCGGTTGAAGGACGAGCTTATCGTCCTGTGAGGCTGCGGTCGAGGCTGACATAGGGGCCTCCTAAGCGACAGTTGAAAACAGTACTTACTCATGCGTAATATTACGTTCCAGTAAGTATTGCATGAAGACATTGAAGAACGCAATGGTGTTGTAAAAATGAATTCAAGCCGAGGTAAGAATACGTTCTTACCTCGGCTTGTGCCGTTTTCTAGCTATCGCCTGACGATGGGCTTAAACCTCCTGCCAGAGAGACGGAGTGGTCGGCGGTTCCCAACCGGGCAGCGAGGTGTGGCTGATCCGGCACTCATAAGTGCTTCCGCCGTAAGTTACCTGATCACCGGCCGAATATTGCGTCCACGGTTCCCACGATCCACCTGGGTCGCCGCCGTCGTCACCGACCGTCAGCGTCAGATCGGCGGTACGCTCCTCACTTCCCATGGCGGAAACGGTAATGGTGTAGGTGCCGTCGGCAACGTAATCTTTGACGACGACGTTCACCGACGTGGACTGTCCACTGGTGATGGTGTCGGACTCGAAGGCGAGGCTGACACCACTGGGTGCCCCGGTCGCGGACAGATTGAGGTTTTGCGGTTGACCCGACAGGGTCTCCGAGTTCAGAGATACATTGCCTTCAGAACCGGGATCGAGTTCCAAGTTATTGGGACTCAGAGATATGGCAAAACCGTCCTCCTCGCCGTTCCCGGTGGTCGTCAGTGTCGCTCCCGCCAAGTTCAGCGCTCCAGACAATGTGGAGAACCAAATGGGACCGCTTCCAGGGCAGCCGGTTTGGCCGCCTGACGTCTGGCCCTGAGCGCTGTTTCCGGAAATGAACGCGCCCCCGGAATCGCCGCCTTCCGCACAGGTCGAGGTGCGGGTCAATTGTCCGACAGTGCCTTCGGGGTAGTTGACCGATTCATTCTTGCCTTGCACCTGGCCGCATTGCCAGTTGGTAGTGGATCCGGATCGACAGATGTCCGCTCCGACAGGTGCTTCCGTACCGTCGTGTACCTGACGATCGCCTTGACCCCAGGTGTATACCAAGGGAGCCGCTTCCCAGCTCGAACCTGCCTCTACCCAGGCAATGTCCTGCCCGGGGAACGTGGAGTGTCGGAACTGGCCTCCAGAGCCGGTGCCGTCCGAGATCGGTTCACCGGTTCCGCCGCAGTGCCCTGCGGTGGTGAACCCGTCGCCATACGTCGGGTGCGTGGAGGAGAATCCGACGGAACAACGATACTGGCTGGTCCAGTAGGCCTCCCCGCCACGGATGTCGGCTGCCAATTCCAAATCGAGATCGTCGATCTCGACGGTGACTAGATTTGGATCGACGTCGGCGGCCGCGATGAATTCTGCGGCGACGTCCTCATTGGCGGCACTGACTGTGAGGCCGTTGTCATCGACGTCCACGGCCCAGCTGTAAACGTCGGAGCTGACTCCGTTGTTATGGGCCACCGCATCGAGATCCGCTTTCCAGGTATCCAGTTGCGCGTAGCTGTGGTCGACGACGACGGGAGTCGCGCCCTGTGCGGTGATATCGGATTTCGCCGCCGAGTCGGTGGTGGCAACGAAGATCTCATCGACGTCTTCGCTGACCCACGTTCCCGCGTACGAGTCGCCTAGGTCGAACTGTATGGACTGTTCGATCCATGCCCCGACCTTTGCCGTTGCCAGTCGATCCATAACATCGGCATGGGGCAGGTCGAGTTCCTCGGATAGGGCCTCAAGCATGCTGGGATCGACCGTGCTGCTTAGCTCCTCATGGGCCTGTTCGAACGCAGTGGGTTCTTCCGCCTGTGCCGGGGTGGTCAGTGAAAGAACGGTGAGTCCTGTTGCGGCCAAAACTGAAGAACCGAATGCAGCGAATGTTCTTCGCGATCGCATTGAACTTCCTTTTCATTGTGCGGAGGTTTGAATGGACAACGCATCCATTCCCGCAACTGAAATAATATAGAAAGAAAACTATTTGTCAATGAAAACTGCCCCCGGTTGTCCAATGCTCCTACTATGTAAGACGGCTGGTATGACCGGACCAAGGGGATCAGGGGCAGATTGCGGACATTGGAATGCGTTGCGCACCTTGTGCTACGGGAAATTGTGTTAATGAATGTAGAAATGTCAACTTTGTGACAAGGGGGTGACAACCGGGAGTGCGTGCCAATAATCTGTAATGACAATATGTGCAGTAAATAGTACCTATAGTAATTTCGGGAATGTTGCTGCACCGATAACGGTGGTCCGGATGGCGATCGAGTGTAGACAGGTCCCGTCACCTGCTCTCGACTCCCGACGATCCGCGGCCCGACCAAGAAGAATAATATGGCGCTCTTCTATTTCCGATAGGCGTGTTTGAAATCAGAGGACACCTCAGGGCACTGTCAGGCGCACAGGGCCTGCGTGCGATAGTTGAAGTCGCCATAGAGTTACGTGTCCGTCAAGGTGTGGTGATGTCGTGGAGGAAAGGTGGCGTCGGCAGTGGCGTGAATCCAATACCGGCAAGTTCATCCTCTCCGCTACGCCCCCCATCGTCGTGTGCGCCATTTGGGTAACCGTCTTTTATGCGATTTCGTTTACTGGAAGTCGTATGCCCGAAGGTGGGGTTCACCCCGATACCCCCTTGGTGTTGGCCAGTCTTGGATCTGCCGGTGCCGGCCTTATCGTTTGGCGGTGGGCGGTCAAAGTACGGCGTTCGAAGCGGGTCACGTTCCGTATGTTCGGGGCCACCATACAGGCGATCGCACTGATCTTCGCCGTTATGGTTTTGGTCCCCCATCAGCTTGCGCTAACGGTCGGAGCATGGGGCTTGAGCTTGTCGAGTCTCAGTTTTGCCGTGGCACTTATGCGACTTCCCGATTCCGAGTGGTCCTTCCCCGCACATCTGCGGCGTGGACTGGACGGATTGTTCATAGGCAGCACCATCGCCTTGGGCCTGTGGCTATTGTTCGGGCGCGAGCTGTTTCTCCATGCCAATTTCCGTGTCGATACCGAACCACTGGTGTTCTTTCCGCCTATTCTCGCTGAGATCGCACTGTTCGGCATCGGAATCGGAACGACCCTGCGCCTACAACGATGGCGAAGTCTGCACGCCGCCACTCTGGTCGGCATGATGCTGGTGCAGGTCTCCGCCGTAGGCGTCCTGAGTACCTGGCAATTGGAACGAGACACTTCCGAAGTCATCTGGTGGTCGGTCGTCCTTGCCGTCGCCTTGGCCTTGGGAATCGTACTGGTGCGCTGGGCGAGACATCAGAAGGCCTCGGTTCCGGGACCCGACGAACCGGTGTGGCATTACGGTATTTACATCGCGGCCGCGGCTTTGAGCGCCTTCGCCTTGCTTTACTACTCGATCACCGCCGGTGGAGGGCGTCCGCACATCGTGTTCATGGCGCTGGTTTGCTATGCCGCGCTGGGAGCACGATTGCTCATGACCTACCTTGACGTAAAACGTCTTGCCTCCGAATCGGAATCCCGCGAAGAACATTTGGCGGCCATAGTGGATGCCTCGTCGGACGCCGTGGTCATTACCGATGACGACTTCACGGTCCTCTGGGCCAGCGAAGGATCGGCGTGGGTTCCCAACGTATCGGTGGGGGAGTCGTTTCTGGCGGCGATTTCGTTTGGGGATCGATCCTTCTGCCAGCAGCGCCTCCGTGAATTCCTTGCCAATCCCACAGGTCGATCCCGCTCGTCGTTCAGCTTCCGCTTGGAAGATCGCAGGGGACGCTTGCGCAGAGTCGAAGTGACCGTAACCGACCGCAGGAGTGAACGCAGCCTATCGGGCATCGTCCTGCGTCTGGTGGATGTCGCCGAACGGCACCAGCTGGAGGTGGAACTGGCGCGCCTGGCTTACAGCGATCCCTTGACCGGCCTGGCGAATCGGCGTGCCTTGCTGAGTCGCCTTGAAGAGGTGGCGTTCCACAACAACGATCGCGTGATCTTGCTGTTGCTGGACCTCGACGGCTTTAAGAACGTCAACGATACCCGGGGACATGACCAGGGAGACGAGGTCCTTCAAGAGGTGGCGCGCCGCATGCTCGACATGTTGCGCCCCACTGATGTCGCCGCACGACTGGGCGGAGACGAGTTCGCCGTGATGTTGCGATCGTCGTGGGCCGACGCCCGTGCGCTCGCTGAGAAACTCGTGGACGAACTGTCCGAGCCCTATGAACTGGGTGAGGCACAGGTGGAGTTCGTGACCGCGAGCGTCGGCCTAGCGGTGGTGGACGAAAGCGTCGAAAACCCGCAGACCTTGCTACGCAATGCGGATCTGGCATTGCGGTCGGCAAAACAGTCGGGGAAAAACAGGTGTGAAACCTTCGACGCCGGGTTTGAGGCGCGACTGCGCCGCCGCAACGACGTCATCAAGAAACTTCGAGGTGCGATTGACCGAGGCGAGTTGGACGTCGTGTATCAGCCTATCGTGGCGGCCGATTCACTTCCGAACGATCTTTCGGTGGTGGGAGCCGAGGCGTTGATTAGATGGCATCATCCGTCGTTGGGCACCGTCAGCCCCGGGGAGTTCATTCCCGCCGCCTCCGAGGCGGGGCTGACCCATGACCTGGCGGTATGGATGGTGAAACAGGTAGCGCGACAACTGAATCAGTGGCGGTCCATCGCACCACGCCTGTGGGTATCGGTCAACGTCTCAGTCAAGGAGCTCCACACCTATCGGTTCGCCGAAGCGGTGAGCGAGCTGCTGATCGAGCATGGCATCTCGCCCAAACGACTGGTCATTGAAGTGACCGAACACGACTTCTCACAACAGGTCGCCACGTTGATCGCTCAGCTGAAGGCGTTGCGGGCCGCCGGTGTGTCCATCGCCTTGGACGACTTCGGAGCGGGCTACTCGTCGTTGAACCAACTGGACCGGCTTCCCATCGACATTGTGAAAATCGACCGCGATCTGGTGGCCAAGGACGACGGCGACCTGGGGACGCTGGCGCCGGTCATCGTGGATCTGGGGCATCGCCTCGGGCTGACGGTCATCGCCGAGGGAATCGAGTCACGTCGGCAGTTGGATCTCATTACCGCCGAACAAAAACCATTGCTCCAGGGGTATCTTCTGGCCCGCCCCATGTTGAGCGGGGAGCTCGTGGAGCTCTTTGACCGGGCCGAATCCAATCCGGAACCCGACTCCGACACACCCTATTCCAAAGTTTGAGAAAAGTTGACTCACGAGCCGGAATCGTGCATCCTAGGAGACATGCAAAAGGGGAACTACCGTGAGATTACCGCCGCGTCGCGGCGGCTCATTGTAGTACTTACCTAGCGCACCGCCGATATTCCAGGCGGTGCGCTCGCCCCGTGCGTCTTAGCACGCGGGCGATTTTTTCTGCCTAGGGTATCGGCGCTAACCAGACCGTACTACTCCCGAAACGGATGGTCACATGAGTACCGAAGCGAAGGCCCAGCGCCCGAAACCTGCCAAACCGGCACCGCCGCCACGAATGCGGGAAACGGTGGACCCCACTTTCACCGGTGCCCAGCTCGTCGTTAAGTCACTGGCTCAACTCGACGTAGAAGCCGTATTCGGCATTCCCGGAGGGGCCATCCTCCCCACCTACGACCCGCTTTTGGACTCGGCCGACGTT
The DNA here is from genome assembly GCF_000527155.1 of Haloglycomyces albus DSM 45210. NCBI lineage: Bacteria > Bacillati > Actinomycetota > Actinomycetes > Glycomycetales > Glycomycetaceae > Haloglycomyces > Haloglycomyces albus. The sequence goes on from NZ_AZUQ01000001.1 coordinate 2,293,798, forward strand.
CGTCATATTCTCGTGCGCCACGAACAGGGTGCCGGCCACGCTGCCACCGGCTATGCCGCTGCGACCGGACGTGTCGGAGTCTGTATGGCCACGTCGGGACCGGGAGCCACAAACCTGGTCACGACTCTGGCCGACGCGCATATGGATTCGGTTCCCATCGTGGCCATCACCGGTCAGGTCGCCTCCAACGCGATCGGCAGTGACGCCTTCCAAGAAGCGGATATCCACGGCATCACCATGCCCATCACCAAGCATTCGTACCTGGTGGAAAAAGTCGACGACATTCCGCGCATCCTGGCGGAGGCCTTTCACATCGCCGCGACGGGGCGCCCCGGTCCGGTATTGGTCGACATACCCAAGGACATACAGAGCGCCAAAACCGGTTTCCATTGGCCGCCAACCATGCACCTACCCGGGTACCGTCCCGTCACACAACCGCATTCCAAGCAGATCCGTGAGGCGGCCGCCCTGCTGGCCGAATCGAATCGACCGGTCATCTACGCGGGCGGCGGTGTCATCAAATCCGAAGCACACGCCGAACTGCTCCACTTGGCCGATCGCAGCGGCGTCCCCGTCACCACCACGCTGATGGCCCGCGGCGCTTTCCCCGACGATCACCCGCAGCACGTCGGAATGCCGGGAATGCACGGAACCGTGCCGGCCGTATACGCCCTGCAGAAGTCCGACCTTATTGTGGCGCTTGGTGCCAGGTTCGACGACCGAGTCACCGGAAAACTGGATGCCTTCGCCCCTGACGCCAAGATCGTCCACGTCGACATCGATCCGGCCGAGATCGGGAAGAACCGGACCGCCGACGTTCCCATAGTCGGAGACTGCAAAGCAGCTCTCTCGGCCATTACCGAGGCCTACGAGCAGCAACGGCCGGACGCCTCACGCCTGCTTGCCTGGTGGGATCAACTCAGCGACCTGCGTAAACGCTATCCGGTGGGTTACGACAAGAGCGACGAGACGAACCTCGTGCCGCAGTATGTGATTGAGCGCCTTGGAGCGCTGGCACCGGAAGACACCATCTGGACGGCCGGAGTCGGACAGCATCAAATGTGGGCCAGCCAGTTCATCTCCTACAACCGACCAAAGACCTTCCTCAACTCCGGAGGGTTGGGAACGATGGGCTACGCCGTTCCAGCCGCCATGGGCGCCAAGCTCGGCTATCCCGACCAGTGCGTCTGGGCCATCGACGGCGACGGTTGTTTCCAGATGACCAATCAAGAGCTGGCCACCTGTGCCCTGGAAGGCCTTCCCATCAAGGTCGCCGTCATCAACAACGGAAACCTGGGAATGGTGCGACAATGGCAGACTCTGTTCTACGACCAGCGTTATTCGAACACGGATCTGGGCACCCACGGCGCGGCGCGTATCCCGGATTTCGTCGCGCTTGCCGAGGCATTGGGATGTGTGGGGCTGCGCGCGGAGACCAGCGAAGAGGTCGATTCGGTTATTGAACAGGCCAACGCGATCAACGACCGTCCCGTCGTCGTCGATTTCACCGTAGGGAAGGACGCCATGGTGTGGCCGATGGTGCCCGCCGGGCTCTCCAACGACGAAATCCTCTACGCCCGTGATCTCCGCCCCCAATTCGATGAAGACGAGGACTGTTAGCCATGTCAAAACACACATTGTCCGTGCTGGTGGAAAACAAACCGGGTGTCCTGGCGCGTATCTCGGGACTGTTTTCCCGACGTGGATTCAATATAGATTCGCTTGCCGTCGGGGAAACCGAGCACCCCGATATCAGCCGCATCACGATCGTGGTCGATGTGGAGAACCACTCCCTGGAGCAGGTCACCAAACAGCTGAACAAACTCGTACACGTTCTCAAGATCGTGGAACTGGAAACTCAGGCCTCCGTGCAGCGGGAACTGCTGCTGGTGAAGGTGAGAGCCGATACCGCTACCCGCGGTCAAGTGCTCGAGGCCGCCGGCCTATACAAGGCCCGTAACGTCGATGTCACACCTGACACGATTACTTTTGAGGTCACAGGAAACCGAGACAAAATCGAATCGTTCCTCGAAGTGATGGAGCCTTTCGGGATCCGGGAACTCGTTCAATCCGGCACCGTCGCCCTTGGACGCGGATCGAAGGCGATGACCAGCCTCACCAGATATCTACCGCCACAAATGACGAAGTAAGTAAGGAAAACCAGCAAATGGCAGCAGACGTTTACTACGACCACGACTCCGACCTCAGCCTGATTCAAGGCAAGAAGGTCGCCGTGCTCGGGTACGGATCCCAAGGGCACGCTCATTCGCTGTCCCTGCGTGACTCAGGTGTCGAAGTCGCCATCGGACTGCAAGACGGCTCGAAATCGCGGGCGAAGGCCGAAGAAGCCGGTCTCGACGTGAAAACGCCCGGGGAGGCCACCGCTTGGGCCGACGTCATCATGATTCTTGTTCCCGACACGGTTCAGGCTGATCTGTACAGAGACGAGATCGCCCCGAATCTGCGCAGCGGCCAGACTCTCATGTTCGGCCACGGTTTCAACATCCGTTACAACCTCATCCAAGCTCCCGGAGATGTGAACGTCGCCATGGTGGCGCCCAAGGGGCCCGGTCACCTCGTGCGTCGGCAATACGTCGACGGCAAAGGCGTCCCGTCTCTCATCGCCGTCGAACAGGATCCCAGCGGCAACACTCAGGAGCTCGCTCTGTCGTACGCGCAGGGGATCGGAGCCACCCGCGCCGGAGTTCTGAAGACGACGTTCAAAGAGGAGACGGAAACCGATCTGTTCGGAGAACAGGTCGTTCTGTGCGGTGGCATATCCGAATTGATTCGTGCGGGGTTCGAGACCCTCGTGGAAGCCGGATACGCGCCCGAAGCGGCCTATTTCGAATGCCTCCACGAGACGAAGCTGATCGTGGACCTCATCTACGAGGGCGGTCTGTCCAATATGTGGTACTCGGTATCCGACACGGCGGAATACGGTGGTTTGACCCGTGGCTCGCGTGTCATCAATTCGGAGACCAAGAAGGAAATGAAGCGGATTCTCACCGAGGTTCAGGACGGAACCTTCGCCAAGGAGTGGGTGCAGGAATCCAAGGAGCGTTCGAACCTGAAGCGCTTGCAGGACAAGCAGGAGGAACATCAGATCGAGAAGATCGGTAGTGAGATCCGCGATCTCATGCCGTGGGTCAAGAAGAAGCTGGACTAGGGGACTGCCCGAACGTACGGTTAAACCGGCGCCGGGGTGAACCCCTCGGTGCCGGTTCGTCCTTTGGTGACTTTGGACCAGTGTCGTTCTCACCGGCAATGATATCGCTGTAGCAATTCGAGAGTGCCGATCACATGGACACTAAAACGAATGGATCGTTCGCGGGGGCGTGGCTACCATAAGCGAATGGATCTCATTTGGCACGTCACTCGGGCGTCGGATTGGCACGTGGCCCAGGACAACGGCGAGTACACCGTTTCCACAAAGGGGATATCCCTGGCGCAGCAAGGGTTTATTCACGCTAGCCTGGCGCATCAGGTTGCCAGGGTCGCCAACGTCGTCCACGTGGACGACAATGACCTCATCGTGCTCGGAATCGATGTGGCCAGGCTCGGCGCACCGGTGAAGTATGAAGCTCCGCCGGATGAGGACGAGGAATTCCCACATATTTACGGACCGCTGAACCTCAATGCCGTGGTGTCCGTGCAACCGCTTTTGCGAGGCAAGGACGGCCGCTTTTCCTTCGCGGCGGAAAACGTCGGCTAGGTGCGGCATTATGGGTGCCGGAGCGGTACTCCGGCACCGCAGGACCTAGTTGATACCCAATGTGCTACGTACCTCGGTCCGCAACTGTTCGAGGCGATCACTCGCCTGACGGCGCGCTGCGGTGACGTCGCCCGCCGCATCCAGCCGGACCTCCAGGTAGGCCTTGAGCTTCGGTTCGGTTCCCGAAGGACGCACGACCAGTCGAACGCTATCGGTCTTGACGGTCACCACGTCCGTTTCCGGAGCCAGGTCGACGTAGTCCACTACCGGCTCGGACAGCAGCGTTTCAGGACGTTCGGCCCGCAGCCGCTCCATAATCGCGGTGATTTCGGCGGTTTCGTCGACCCGGACCGACACCTGGCCGGTCGCATATACGCCGTGGCGCTCGGCCAATTCGTCGAGGCGGTCGAAAACGGTCTTGTCCTGGGAACGTAGTTCACCGGCGATTTCGCAGACCGACAGGGCGGCCGCGATGCCGTCCTTATCGCGCGCCACCGTCGGTGCGACGCAGTAGCCCAGTGCCTCTTCAAAGCCAAAAGCCAGGTCGTCAGCCGCGCGAGCGATCCACTTGAAACCGGTCAGCGATTCGGCGTAGGGAACCTCGTTGTCTCGGCACATCCGCTCCAGCTGGGTCGTCGACACGATCGTCGTCACGTAAGTGCCGCTCCGGCCCTGGTGCATGAGGTGATCGGCGAGCAGGACGCCGACTTCGTTTCCGGTCAACGCACGCCATTCTCCTGTTGCGGTGGGCGCGGCGACCGCACAGCGATCAGCGTCGGGGTCGAGTGCGACGGCGACGTCGGCCTTCCGTTCGCGTGCGAGATCGAGTAGCCGGTCCATCGCGCCGGGCTCCTCCGGGTTGGGGAAGGAGACGGTCGAAAAATCGGGGTCGGGTTCGGCCTGTGAGGGGACCAAGGTCGGTTCGTCGAAGCCCGCCTGATAAATCGCCTCTACCAGCGTCGACCCGCCTACGCCGTGCATGGGCGTGGCGACCACGGACAGGTCCTTGGGACTCTTGGGGTCGACGATCGCGCTGACGGCGTCGATGTAGCCGGCGGTGATGCTGAGGGGAAGAGTCGTATAGAACTCGTCGACGGGAAGGTCCGCCAAGGATCCCACTCGTTGAATGGCGGCCTCGATGTCGCGGTCCGCCGGTGGGGCGATTTGGGCGGCGGCCCCGCGCTTTCCTCCGAGCTGCTCGCCGAGGTAAACCTTGTAACCGTTGTCCTGTGGGGGGTTGTGGCTGGCAGTGACCATAACGCCCGCGACGGCATTGAGCTCGTTGACCGCCCAGGCGAGCAGTGGAGTGGGAACGGTATGGGGCATCAGGTAGGCGTAACGGCCCGACCCTTGGATGATCCGAGCGCTTTGCTGCGCGAACTTCTCAGATCCGTATCGGGCGTCGTAACCGATGACGACGGGGCCTTGGGCCTCGTTCTCGTTCAGCCAGTCCGCGAGTCCCGCCGCGGCCGTGGACACGACGGCCAGATTCATACCGTTCGGTCCTGCCCGTAGCCGGCCGCGTAGTCCGGCCGTACCGAAGGTGAGTCGGCCGGAGAATCGGTCGGCGAGGTCGTCGGCGCTGTCGGGCCACTGTTTGAGGAGGGAGTCGAGTTCTTCCCGGTCTTCGGAGTCGGGGTCGTCGGCGATCCAGTCGCTCACTGCTTGTTTGAGTTCGTCGAGATTGAGCTCGTTTGTCATGCTCTTCATTTTTCCACGTTGCTTGTGTCGACGGCGTCAAGCGGACCGGGAAAGGGACGTGGTCAGAGGCTGATCCAGGTAGAACGATCGCCATACGGGGTGTTAAACTGTGATGTGATATTAGTCCTATGAGTCGGTGATCGGATGAATCGTGCGCTGTTCCCGGTGGCTGACGTGATCGTGGTGTGGTCGAACGTGCTTTTTCGCATGTGACGGGCGCATCATGATTCGGTGTCGTTGGGGTCTCGGGGTCTTCCTGAGGGGTATGGATGACAATTGATCTGATTTAATGAAATATGAAGGTAGCGCGTAAGTCCTGGAGGTCTGTGGTTGACGGTACCAAAGGCGACACGACGTGCGGCGTACCCTGTAGTGCACGACCCTACCCGCCCCCGGAGGTTGCCAACGATGGCTATTGAATCGGCTCGCAAGACGGGCCTGGTGGACCATGTTATCGAGCAGTTGCGTGCTCAAGTGACCTCCGGCGAATGGCCGGTCGGCTCGCGCATTCCTCCGGAAACCGAGTTGATCGATCTACTGGGAGTGGGGCGCAATACCCTGCGCGAAGGGGTTCGGGTGCTGGTCCATTCCGGCCTTCTGGAAGTTCAGCAGGGGTCGGGAACCTTCGTCGTCAGCCGCTCCGAAGCCACCGCCACCGTCCGCGAGAGAATTGCCTCGTCGCACGCGGCCGACACCATGGAGGTCCGTCGGGGACTTGAGCTTGAAGCCGCCCGACTGGCGGCTCTGCGCCGCACCGATGCCGATATCGTCAACCTGCGCGAGGCGCTCGCCAATCGTGAGGCGGCATTTCATTCGCGTGACTCCGAGCAGTTCGTCAAGGCCGACATTGCCGTCCATCAGGCCGTGGCCGATGCGAGTCACAATCAACTTCTATCGGATCTGTATCGGGAACTGTCGGAATCGCTGTACGAGACGGTTCGGGCCGGCTTGGGCGATGACTTCAACGGGCCCCATATTGATCACAGCAAGGCCATCGAGGCGATCGTCTCCGGAGACGTGGACGCCGCGGTTGCCGAAACAATGGCCTATATGCGGGAATTGATCGACAGCTAGGTCGTCTCCCCGCGAGATCACGTTCTCAGAGTTTCAGTGCGCCGTTCGGCGGCGTGAGCCGCCGAAGAACTCTATCCTGAAAGCGGCACCGGCCCGTGGCTAAGATAAAAGGTTTTCAGGTATCATCCCATCATGGGATCAATTTCAGGTAGCGTTACCAGCGGCGCTAACGCCGCCGCTCTCGTGCGCACCTTGCCGCGTATCGACGCCCAGGGACTCGAAGCACGAGCTGCCGACCTGTCGACCAGGTCGATTAAGAAAGACAGTAAGGCGCGGGCCATTGACCTGGCCATCAGCATGGTGGACCTGACCACTCTAGAAGGGGCCGATACCCCCGGAAAGGTCCGCACCCTGTGCACCAAGGCGAAGAATCCCGGCAGTGGATCGGGTCCGGTAGCCGCCGTCTGCGTCTATCCCGCCATGGTCGCCACCGCACGTGACGCACTGGCCGGAAGTGGAGTCAACATCGCTTCGGTGGCGACGGCCTTTCCGTCCGGGCAGGTACCCTTGCACGTCAAACTGGACGACACCCGAGCGGCCGTCGAAGCCGGGGCGACCGAAATCGACATGGTCATTAACCGAGGCGCCTTCCTGAGCGGAGACTTGGAAACCGTCTTCGACGAAATCGTCGCCGTCAAGGCCGTCTGCGGCAATGCTCACCTGAAGGTCATCCTGGAAACGGGCGAACTGGGCACGTACGACAATATCCGTCGCGCCTCCTGGCTGGCCATGTACGCCGGGGCCGATTTCATCAAGACCTCGACCGGTAAGGTCGCCCCCGCCGCGACCCTCCCGGTGACCCTGTTGATGATGCAGGCGGTGCGTGACTTCCGCGCCGAGACGGGAACTCAGATCGGAGTCAAACCCGCGGGCGGGATCCGGACGACCAAGGACGCCGTCAAGTACCTCGTCACGGTCAACGAAACCCTCGGCGACGAATGGCTCAACCCGGGATGGTTCCGTTTCGGAGCCTCCAGTCTGCTCAACGACCTGCTCATGCAGCGACAGAAGCTCGCCAGCGGTCACTACTCCGGCCCCAACTACGTCACGGTGGATTAACAATGTTCGATTACTCACCGGCGCCGGAGTCGGCGCCCGCCCACATCAACGACCATTACGGACTGTTCATCGACGGCGAGTTCGTCGAGGCGGACGGTGACCAGGTAGAAGCCTCGATCAACCCGGCGACCGGGGCCGAACTATTCACCTATGCCGGTGCCGGTTCGACCGACGTCGTCCGTGCCGTCGCCGCCGCTCGCAAGGCTCAAGCCGACTGGGCCGCCCTACCCGGGCTGGAGCGAGGAAAGTACCTGTACCGCATCGCTCGTCTGCTCCAAGAACGTGGCCGGGAATTCGCCGTCGCCGAATCGATGGACAACGGAAAACCGATCCGGGAAAGCCGTGACTTCGATATCCCGCAGGCGGCACAGCACTTCTTCTACCACGCCGGTTGGGCCGACAAACTCGACTACGTCCGACCGGGCGCGCAGCCGCTCGGAGTGGCCGGGCAGATCATCCCCTGGAACTTCCCGCTCCTCATGCTGGCATGGAAGATCGCCCCGGCCCTCGCGGCGGGCAATACCGTCGTGTTGAAACCGGCGGAGACCACTCCTTTGACGGCGCTCAAATTCGCCGAGCTGTGTCAGGAAGCCGAGTTGCCGCGCGGCGTGGTCAATATCGTTGGAGGAGGACCGCAGACGGGTACGGCTCTGGTGGAATCCGACGTGGAGAAATTGGCCTTCACCGGGTCCACCGGAGTAGGACGTCGCATCGCGCAGTCCATCGCCGGTTCCGACAAGCGCTTGACACTGGAGCTCGGTGGTAAGGGTGCCAACGTCGTGTTCGACGACGCCGCGCTGGACCAAGCCGTCGAGGGAGTTTTGAAGGGCGTGTTCTTCAACCAGGGGCACGTGTGCTGTGCCGGTTCGCGTCTGCTGGTACAGGAGAACATCGCCGAGGAAGTCGTGGAACGCTTGAAGACCCGGCTGTCCACACTGCGTTTGGGAGATCCGCTGGACAAGAACACCGATATCGGAGCGGTCAATTCCGGCGCGCAGCTCGACCGAATCCGTCAACTGGTGGAGCAGGGCCGTGAGGAAGGCGCACGGTTGTGGGACACCGGAACCGAGCTTCCCACCGAGGGATTCTGGCACCGTCCCACGATCTTCACCGACGTGCAGCAGTCGCACAGCGTCGCGCAGGAGGAGATCTTCGGTCCCGTGCTGAGTGTGCTGACGTTCCGGACTCCGCAAGAGGCCATGGTGAAGGCCAATAACACGCCCTATGGTCTGGCGGCCGGGGTATGGACGTCCGACGCGGCGAAACTGAACTGGGCCGCGGACAAACTACGGGCCGGAATCGTGTGGGCCAATACGTACAACCGCTTTGATCCGGCCAGTCCCTTCGGCGGAATGAAGGAATCCGGATACGGACGTGAAGGTGGACTGCAAGGACTGGAGGCCTACCTCAAATGAATTCCCGATCGGCACAGCGGAGCCAACGCATGAACACTCGACTCAATACCCTGAAGACCTACAAGATGTACGTAGGCGGAAAATTTCCTCGTTCGGAATCGGGAAGGACCTATGCAGTGACCACGCCCGAGGGTGACCATCTCGCGAACGCTCCACATGCGACTCGTAAGGACGTTCGCGACGCGGTGGCCAAAGCGCGTGCGGCCCAGTCTGCTTGGGCCGATGCGACCGCCTACCTGCGCGGCCAGATGTTGTATCGGGCGGCCGAGATGATGGAGGGTCGCTTTGAACAGTACGTCGACGAGCTGGTCGACGCCCAAGGACTGGATCGCGACGATGCCTCCGACGTGGTGGCCGACAGCATTGACCGTCTGATTCACTACGCGGGCTGGACCGACAAGATCGATGCGGTCCTGTCCAGCAACAATACCGTTGCCGGTAGCTTCTCCAATGTGACCAGCGTGGAGACTCGCGGGGTGATCGGACTGATCGCTCCGCAGGACGACCCGCTGTACGGCTTTATCGACGCCGTCGGTGCGGCGATCGTGTCGGGAAACACGGTGGTGGCCGTGACCAGTCACCGTCATCCGCTTCCGGCGCTGAGCCTCGGAGAGGTCTTTGCGACCAGTGACATTCCCGGGGGAGTGGTGAACATTCTCAGCGCCGACGCTGCCGAGGTCGGCTCCTGGCTGGCGTCACACGACGACGTGGACGGTGTCGACCTGACCGGGGTGTCCGATCGCGAGTTGGCGGCGGAATTGGAGACCAAGGCGGCCAACAGTCTGCGAGTCGTCCGTCGTCCCGGCGCCGATTCCTCCGATTCCCTCGACCGGATTCGCACATGGGTACAGTACAAGACCGTGTGGCAGCCCAGCGCCATTTAGAGCGGTAAGAGCCTCGCTCAACGGCAGTCGATATCGCGGCCTCCGCTCCTTTTCTTCGCAGCGGAGGTCGCGAACTCGTTTCCGGAACGGTGACGCGACGGCCACGTCGCCTCACCGTTCGCCCAGCGGAGAGGTGGTCTCCGAACGCGGACCGTCGGAGTTCTCGGTCTGACGTCCTCGTGTTGCCGCTGACAGAAGCACGATCGCTACGATCGCGGCAATGGCCGAGGCCCCGAGGACACCGATCTTGGCGGAGTCGAGCAGTTCGGACGTGTCGCCGCCGAAAGCCAGTTCGGTGATGAACAGTGCCACGGTGAATCCGATTCCGGCGGTCATGGCCAGTCCCAGCATCATGTTCCACGGAGTGTTCTTCGGTAGAGCGCCCCACCCCAGTTTCACCATCAGCCAGGCCATCCCGCTGATTCCAACGAACTTTCCGACCAACAGACCGGTCACGATCCCCAAGGTCACCGGTTCGCTCGTGGCCTGGCGAAGGATCTCCCCACTCAAGGGCACGCCGGCGTTGGCCAGAGCGAAGATCGGTAGCACGAAGAATGTGGAGAACGGATGCAGTCGGTGCTGGATTCGTTCGGTCGGCGGCATGGTTCCGCGCGCCAGCACTTCCAGATGGTGGTTGTTCTGAAAGGTCGCGTCGTCCTGTACAAGTCGGTCGGCCCAGTCGCGGGCCGCGTCCGGGTTGAACAACGGTTTGGCACTGATCAGGAGGCCCATGACGACGCCCGCGATGGTAGCGTGCACCCCCGACTGCAACATGGAGAACCACAGGGCGATCCCCAACGCCACGTAGACGGTGGGTGACCATACCCGCAACAGTCGCATCATCACGACCATCGCGACGATCACCCCCGCCGCCAGCAGCCATTCCAGTGACAGTGACGCCGTATAGAACACCGCGATGACAACAATGGCGCCGAGATCGTCCACAATCGCCAAGGTCAGGAGGAAAACCCGTGCGGGTGAGGGTATCCGTTTCCCGAAAAGGGCTACCACCCCGAGAGCAAAGGCGATGTCGGTCGCCATGGGAATACCCCATCCGCTTTGCCCCGGGCCACCGGCGTTGAAGGCAAGATAGATCGCGGCGGGAAGTACCATGCCGCCGACCGCGGCGGCGATCGGTGTGACGGCGTTCTTTGGTCTGTTCAGTTCCCCGGAGACGATTTCGCTCTTTATCTCGAGACCGACCACGAAAAAGAACAGTGCCATGAGCCCGTCGTTGACCCAGTGTTGCAGCGACATGTCCACTTGAGTCACCGTCAAATCCACGGTGATGTGGCTGTGCCAAAAGGAATCATAGCCGGCGGCCCACGGTGAATTGGCCCAGAGCAGGGCGATAACCGCGCAGAGAAAGAGAACCAGCCCCCCGGCCGGTTCGATCTTCAGGAACTGGGCGGCGGGGCGACCGATGTACCGAGCGATGGCCTTATCGGAGTGCAACAGGGTAGGTCCGGACTCCCATAGCCGTTCCCCTTTTGAATGCCGTCCGCTCATGCTTCGAACCCTCCTTCTCCGACGGTTGCGAGTCCCACGCCTATCGCCGTGGCCAAGGCGCGAACACGTTCTCCACTCCGTCCAGATGCGGGGCCAAACGCGGATGGTGACGACAGATGACCGTTGCCATCGAATTATCGTCGATCCAGCGCAAGCCCTCGGGCGTATAGATTTCCGGACGGTAGTCATCGGTGAAGAAGCGGTCGCTCTTCAGACGACGGGATGCCATGAGAACGAAGACGCGAAAAGCCGTGTCGGAGAATCCGAAACCCGCCGGAGGGCGCTCTGCGTACATCCCCACCAGCGAATCCACCGCATCTATGCGGTTGTCGTAGACCTCGCGCATTTCCTCGACCCAGCGGGTGTTGTCGCTCAAATCCGAGAAACGTTCCACGCGTGGTTTGCCGAGCATGGCACGGAAATCGTTGTAACGCGGAATCTTGCGCTCGCGATCTCGCAGTATGTCCACGGTTCCCAGATCGAGATGCTCGCCGTTGACCCGTACGAGGTCGCGTAGCACGTTCGGGTGGTTGTGCAAGGTGATCGACCCAGGGTGTTGTGTGGCCATCGAATACAGCAGATTGTCCTCCCCGAACCCCTCCACGGCCGTGCGAGTTCCATTTCCTTGGAGCGGCATGAAATCGACCGTCGCTATTGGTGCGTCATTGCGAAACGACCGGATGGAGAATTCATCGGGAATCAGCGGATGCAGCCGGTAGCAGGTCACGAACTCCTCGGTGATGGAATACGGTGCCGCGTGATGGTCGGACGGCGAGCCCAGAATTCCCGACAGCGCCTCGTTCTTGGAGACGCGACCCAATTTGGTGCGTACGGTTTTCCCCAGCGCCCCGTACCAGTTGCAGTTCATGCCGAACTGCAGAACCGGGTGAGGAAGAATCGCCGGGGTCCATTCGACGGTGTGGATTTTGGCCATGAGCGCGGTAGTCACCAACCGCGCGGTCTGAAACAGCCGTTCGTCACTCCAGGCCCGGTAGTGGCGGCGCAACATGTCGCAGACGGCATTGTGCTCCTTGACGAACATGGTGTGCAGAAGCGCCAATCCGGCCCAGTAGTTTTCGTTCATACCGGTCAGGTCCACACCTGGTAGTTCGGGATTCGTCTCCAACGGCAAACGTCCGTAATCGTCGACGATCATCTTGCCGTGTTCCCCGGTTCGCATGCGGGCATTGTGTTCACGGCTGGAACCGTAGATTTGGGAACCGTCCCACCAGTGCGTCCGGGTGTTGACATAGGTGTCCGGTCCCTTCGCGTGGTGTGTGGCGGTGGGATCGGGCATGGTACGACGGACGCACATAGGACGGTCGGGCCACGGGTCGTCGGATTCAAGAGGAACCTCGATCGGATGCTCCTTCGGAGATTCCCCGTGAAAAAACCAGTCGTGGTTTTGGAACTGAATCCAGGCGGCGGCGAAGAGGTTGACGATCTCCGCCGGTTGAAAGGATTCGCGATTCAGGAGACTGCGACTGACTTCCCGAGGCGACGGATCCAAATCGGCGTACGGAGAACCGATCTCCTCCAATGCCTGGTTCCGGTCGAATCGCGTCCACGCCCGGCCCATGTCGACGTCGTCGGCGTCGTATCCGGAACCGTCATAACTGCGATGCCAGGGGAGTTCACCGTCGCGTACCGCGCGTCGTGTCGCTTCACCGCCCAATACATAGGTGTCGTGCAGGTTGTCCCGACGCATCCTCTCTCGCAGGCGCGCCAGTGCGAGGGTCGCCAGTGGAAACGGCTTCTCATGCCATTCCTTCTTGGTGGAGCGACCGGAACGTCGATCGGTGTTCTCAGGATCAAGTACCATTATTGTCTCCCAAAACGCTTGCCTAGCTTACGAATGAGGCCTTCGGCCAGTTTGCGACCGTCGGTGGAGAAGAGCAGTGGGGATCGCAACGGGCTCCACCGAGGACGCGAGGTTGCCTTGGGTTGTGCCAGAGCGCGTAGTCCGTCGTCACCGCCGACCCGGCCCAGACCTCCCATGCCCCCGAACGGAAGGGTGGGCTGAGTCGCCCAAGCCAGACCGGAGTTCACCGCCGTCATCCCGGTGCGACTGGTGCGTGCGAGATGGGCGGCGTTTTTCTTGGAGAACACCGAGGAGGCGATTCCTCCAGAGGTGGAGTGTGCCAGAGTTATCGCCTCCCTAATGGAATCCACTTTAGATATACAGAGGACGGGGCCGGGAATCTCGTCCGTCAGGAGGCGAGCGTCGGTGGGCACGTCGATGAGGACGCTGGGTGGAGCATATGGCGGGTTGATCTCATCGGGGCCGCCGATGACCGCGGTAGCTCCAGCGGCGAGCGCCTCGTCCATTGCCGTGCGCAATTGTCCGCACCGTTCGTGTTTGGTCATCGGGCCCAGGTCCGCCCAGGGATCGTCTGATACGGTCAGTCGATCCGCGCGCTGGGTGACTCGACGTAGGAAAGCGTCGTATACCTCGGCGTGCGCCCAGGCTCGCTGAATGCCTACAGCGGCTTGCCCCGAGCCGGAAAACGCGGCGTAAACCGCTGCCGCGGCGGCTCGATCGGCATTGGCGTCGGCATCGACGATCATGGAGTCTTTGCCGCCGCACTGCATGATGGCCGGAGTCAGATTCTTTGCACAGTCGGCCATAATAGACTGCCCAATCGTCTCGGAGCCGATGAACAGTACCGCGTCAACTGAGCTCTGGCAGAGCTGTTGCCCCACTTGACCGTCGCCGTTGACCAGCTGAAGTACGGGTGCGTTGGGCGCGGCGTACTGGAACAATCGAGCCAAGGCCTGACCCGTTGCCGGGGCGTATTCGCTGGGTTTGTACACCACCGAGTTGCCGCCGGCAAGGGCGTATCCGATTGAGGAGATACCGGCGTAGAGCGGAAGGTCGGTGGAACCGATGATGCCCACGGTCCCGTACGGGCGATAACAGAGCGTATTGGTGTATTCGCGGAAGATTCCTTTGGTGGGCAGTCGTTTCTGTCCCAGTATTCGACGCGCCGACCGGGCTGCCCACATGACCGAATTGACCGCCAAAGAGATTTCCAGAACCCCGGTGGGAATGGGTTTTCCCGTTTCCCGGTGACACAGCCGCGCCAAATCGCGGGCGTTGTTGCTTATCGCGGCGCACCACCGTAGAAGATGGGATCGTCGCTGCGTAAACCCGATCTCGTCCCACCATGACGCGATGTCATGAGCCTTCTGCAGGGAAATATTCACATCACTGTGCGTTCCGTTCAATGTGGTCGTCGTCATGAACGCTCCTTTCCTCGGCCCACGGCGGCGGGCACGGGTATGTCGGTCAGGCTCTGCGTGGTGACGCGTTCGGAGACGGTGAAGGCCAGGTTCCAGAACGCGTTGAATTTGGGCAGCCCCTCACCGGTGCCCACGACGGAGCGACGGCCCCGGAAGGTGGCGCGACGTAGGAAAGAGTTCAAAGCCTCTTGAATCAGAAAAATACCCAGGTCACGGCCCGGGCATGACCCCGGTCCCTTACTGAAGGGGAGGTAGGCCCAATTGTCCTGGGCCTCGCCGCTCAACCATCGTTCGGGGACGAATCGGTTGGCTTCCTCCCCTCGTGCCTGCGAGCGCGCCAAAAAATGCGCGGGAACCATGATCGAGGTGCCCGACTCCAACTCGACACCGCCGAGGGAGGTATCCTCCGTCGTCACCCGCGAGAGGTTGGCGACCATCGGCCACAGGCGTGCGGCGTCACAGATGACGGCCGTCAAATACGGCTGCGCGAGAAAATGATCCTTGCTTCCCCGTCGATGAAAACGATCGGCTGTTTCAAGATCGTCGAGGACCCGCACCAGGGAACGTGGATACGAATCCAACAAGGCCAAGGCACGCATGGTAACGGGGCCCAGAAGCGCAGTGGCCATCAACCAGTGCGGAACCTGCCCCAAGGGACGAACACTCCCGTCGACCGGCAGATCGGACATCGAACCCACCAGTGACCGCGAATCCGCGCGTGTCGCATAGGCGCCGATCCGGTCTTCCAAACGACGTCGACACCGATCCGAGCGCCGCCTTGCCCCGGGGAGTCGACCGAACCAATTGCCTTCTCTGCGCAGCGCGGTCAGAAGTTCCGTGACTTCCTCGTCGTCTCGAGCGGCCCGCCCCAAACACACCTGCCGTCCAATGCGATCGAACATTCGTTTTACCGACGGCCATGACAGTCGACCGGTGACCAGCGCCGAATCCAAGACCTCACCCACCTCGAACGCCACGATCGCCGCGTCCGAACTCGCGGCGCGGGGAACCGGGTGGTGATAGTCCAAGACCTCGTCGTTCAACTCCCGGCGTCGATCCCGCAACTCGCCACCCGACAACAACAACCCGTCCGGTTGCATCCCTTCCGCCATCGCACGTTTCTCCGCCGAGGCGGGAGAGAAAACCGTGGCCGGCTGCGACAACATCTCGTGCGCATCCGAAGAGCTCAGCAGATAAAGCGTGCCGCCCGGGCCCCACAGAGGCAATCCATGGTATTTGCGCCGCAGACCGTCGAAATAGCTCACCATGGCCGGGTCGGTCAACCAATGCAGGATCGACCGCGCTCGCGGACGGACCATGAGCGTCCCACCCGCAACAGAGGGAACGGTGTGGACCATGAGCGTGGCGATTTTCTCCCAGCCGTTCATGGTGGGCCAGTTGTTCGGAGTCGCGGTCATCTCAGAGCACCTTCCCGGGGTTCAAGATCCCCTGTGGGTCGAAGACTTTTTTGATTTCCTGCATCAGAGCGAGTTCGACCGGGTCGATTTGGCGCGTCAGCCAGTCCTTTTTCAACGTGCCGACTCCGTGTTCCCCTGAAATCGTTCCGCCTAGGCGTAGACCGGCGGCCATGATGTCGTCGTAGGCGGCATGGGCGCGTTGAAGTTGAGCTTCGTCGTCGGGATCGAAGACCACGATGGGATGGAGGTTTCCGTCGCCAGCGTGCCCGAGCGTGGCGATCCACGTATCGCGCCGCCGTGAGATCTCCTCGATCTCCTCGATCAACTCCGCCAAGGCGGTGCGAGGTACGGCGACGTCCTCGATGAACGACACCGCTCGTGGGGAAATCGAGACGGCCTTGTCGTGAAGAGCGGCAGGAACCATGCGACGAGCCTCCAACAGCCGTGCGGCCGCCTCACCGTCGTCGCCAACGGCGACGTGATTGGCCCCGGCCGCCTCGCAGAGACGCCCGAACTCCGCTACATCGTCTTCCTGCGTAGGAGCATCGGATTCCACGATCAGACAAGTCGCTTCGGCCTCGACGAGATCCGGATGCCCCAACGCCGCTACCGCCTGGGTGGCGGTGGAATCCATCAGCTCCAAAGCCGACGGCGTATGTCCGGCCGCCACGATCGCGGCTACCGCGTCACCTGCCGCCGAGGCGCTGGGAAACTGTGCCAACAGCGCCAGAGCATCACTGCGTACGGGACGCAAGGCCAGCGTGGCTTCCACGACCACTCCGAGAGTGCCTTCCGCCCCCACGAACAGTTGCGTCAGGTTGTACCCGGCGACGTTTTTGACGGTGTCGCTACCCACCCGGACGAGTCGACCGTCGGCCAGGACGACCGACAGGCCCCGCACGTAGTCGGCGGTGACACCGTATTTCACGCAGCAGACCCCGCCGGC
The DNA here is from genome assembly GCF_000527155.1 of Haloglycomyces albus DSM 45210. Lineage (NCBI taxonomy): Bacteria > Bacillati > Actinomycetota > Actinomycetes > Glycomycetales > Glycomycetaceae > Haloglycomyces > Haloglycomyces albus. Next base: position 2,310,762 of record NZ_AZUQ01000001.1, read on the forward strand.
TCCGGTGGCGATGTTCCCGCCGACGGTGCAATCGCGGAAACTGACCGGATCGGGCGGGTAGGCCAGGCCCGATTCGGCGGCGGCCGCGGCCACCGCCTGCGTCGTGGCCCCCGGCTGGCAGCGAATGAGGCGGTTGTTCGCGTCGACGTCGAGGATCGCGTCCATCTGCTGCAGGTTGAGGACGATCCCATCGTCAACCGCGGTGGCCGCGCCGGCCAAACCTGTCCGAGCCCCTTGCGGGACAACGCCGATGCCCAGTTCACCGGCTACCCGCATGACATGTTGCACCTGCGCCACATTCTGCGGAAACACCACCACCGACGGCGATCCCACTTCGCAGAACGGTGCAGAATCCCGGGAATATTCGGCGAGAACGGCCTCTTCGGTTCGAACGTCGGAGGCGTCCAGCACCTCCCGCAGACGTTCGACAACGGTTTTGCTATCTATCAACATGGGACACATCGCCTCCCAACAATGGAGTCACGGTGGTGACGGGAACTTCGATGAGCGTCGGTCCACGCCGCTCCAACGCTTCGGTAACGGCGGCGATGATCTCGTCGCGGGTGCGAACCGATGCGGTGGCCAGACCGTAGCCGGAGGCGATCGTGGTCGTCTCGATGCCGCCCACGTCCAGACCCGGTACCGAGTCGGCGTTTTCAAACTGCGCGAACCACTTCAAAATCGCGTATTCGTCATTACGCAAAACCACGAACACAACCGGAATCGAATAGCGTTGCGCCGTCCACATCGCCGGCAACGCGTATTGAGCCGATCCGTCTCCGATGACGGCGATAACGGGTCGATGCGGTTGAGCCATCCCGGCGCCGACCGCGGCCGCCATCCCGTATCCGAGGCCGCCACCGGCCGAGAAATAGAACGAGTGCGGTTCACTCGGCCGAACCCGTTGCCAAAATTGACCTACGTTGGAAGGGGACTCATTGACCCACACCGTATTGGCGGGAGCGCTCGCCGCCAACGCGTCGAACACCGCTTCGGGCAAGGGCGGGTCAACGTCGGATACCGAGACCGGTTCCGGCAACGGTTCTGGTGGAGTGCGATGGTGCTGTACCTTCTTCAACAGGCCCTCAAGAGCACTACCGACATGTCCCACCCACGCCGAACCCACTACCGCGTCGACCGCCTCGTTCGGCGCCGAGGTCAGCTGGATCAGGTCCGTCCCGTTGGCCAGCCACGGCCCGGGCACGTACGGATAATATTTGAACACCGGAGCTCCGACCACCACAACCAGATCGAACTCCGCGAAGACATGAGCGATCAGCCCGATCGCCGGTTCCAGTTCGCCCTGGTACTGCGGATGGTTGTTCGGAAAGCACAATCGTCCCTCCACCGGGGCCGACCAGACCGGCGCGCCGGTGGAATCCGCGAGAGCCACCGCGGCGGAATGCGCGTCGTCGCGGTCGATCTCGCCACCGAACACCAAGGCGACCTGATCGGCCGCATCCATACGTTCGGCGATGGTCGCCAGCGAATCGTCCGCCACCACCGGTGTGGACCGGCACTCGCGAGCCAAGGTCGCCCGCAACCGATACAAATCGTCGGCAGACAGCTCCCGGCCCAGATCGTCCATCGGTGTGGAGAGGAAAACCGGACCGCACGGTGGTGTCAGGGCGGCTCGCAATGCGCGGGCCACATCGATGGGGATATCGCCGGCCCGTGTCGACTCGTGGGACCACTTGGCGATCGGGCGTGTCAGCGTGACCGCATCGGGATTGGCCAGCAACGGCTCGGCCACCAACATCTCACGGTGTTGCTGACCCGCGATGACCAGCATCGGTGTCTTATTGTCACGGGCGTTCGCCATGGCTCCCATGCCGTTGCCGACCCCGGTAGCGGTATGCAGATTCACCACCGCCGGGCGTCCCGAAGCGGCGGCGTAGGCGTCGGCCATGCCCACCACCACCGCTTCTTGAAGCCCGAGTACATAATCCAGATCGCTTGGGAAACGTTGGAGAAACGACAGCTCCGTGGAGCCGGGGTTTCCAAAGACCCGATCGATCCCGAAAGCACGGAAAACTTCGAATACCGCATCTTGAACAGTCGTAGTTTTTTCAGTCATCGACGTCAGTCCTTCAAAAGCCATAGGGACGTCTCCGCTACACGTCCTCGATAACGCTCCATACGCGCATCGATTTCGGCGGCGGCCTGTGGAATGTCGTGAGCCAGATTCTCGGCATACTTCATTGCGTGATGGCATGCCGGAAAACCGTGACTAGGGTCGGAGTAGTCCACCTCGAACCACTCCGGGTGTGGATTATGTGGGCTTCCCGGCCCTCGACCGTCCAGAGACGGAACGATGTCGTGCTGATTGGTGACTGAAGCGCACCAGATCGATTCCAACGGATTCTTATGGTCCACCGGAGAACCGATCGCCACGATATGGGTGATCGTATATTTCTTATTGAAATCCTCGTCCTCACCCATGTTCATCGCCACCGAACCGCCTTGGCTGTGCCCGATAAAGGCGATTTCACTCCCCTCCGGGACGGCGTGGGCGATAACGAACTGTTTGAGCGCCCGCGTGTAGGTCGAATCAGAATGCTGCACATTACGAATCGCTCCCACCAGATCCTGAGTCGATTCGCCGCTCACCTCGTCGGCGGTCATTCCCGGAAGATCCACAATGTAGCGATCCTGCCCATCGTGACAGTCAATACGCTGCACCAAGACATAACCTTCCGCACGAAGCGCGCCAATGTTACGCATATGCGACTCCACACCGAAATCGGCGTTCAACCTGGACGCCACTTCAGCGCTCGGTTCCACCTTCACCGCGCTACCGGCACCGGACTCAAGGCCCGCGACCCACTCGGCCGACACACCCAGCAAAGGCTCACCCCTAGGTGCGGTGCTGGTGACCAGACTCCAGGCGACCGCATCATTGAACGGATTATTGTCCAAAAGGGCCAAAAGCCCCGTCAGCTCCGTAAAGATCGGAGCGAAATCCGCCATCACCTGCGAATTACCGCGCTCACTCTTCATACGTCGATAGATACGGAGAGCGTCCAACTGCCGCCCGTCGGACAGCGCGACGATAATCGAGTGAACCTCGGAATCCTCCAACAACTCCGGATGCGCCTCCGCCATAGCCTCAATACGCAGGCGCAAGGCCAAGGCCGCCACATGTGAGGACAGACTGTTCGACCCCGTCACCGTGCGGATTGCCGCGAGACTACGCGCCACATTGCCCCCGTGGGCCATACAACCCAACCGCGATGAGCTCACCAGCACCCGAGCCAATCGGGTCATGAAGGCGCTGGTCGGCCCCGGCAACGCGCGGAGCGCTCGCCGCGTTCGCTCGTTGGAGAGCAAACCGTTGAGACGTTTGGAGACGTTGGCGATGGCCTCGGCGGAATTCGCCAGCTGCCGCGAGGCCGACATTCGAACCGCTTGACCTCCGGTCGCGTCGCGGCTGATATGAGTGCTGGTCGCGCGGGGAGTCGCGTGCGGACATCCCTCGGAGACCATTTCGGCCTCCGGGCCCTCCAGCTCGGTAGTGTCCTGCTCAATCGCGTGTGCCACGACGTTTCCCTTTCAGCCCGAACCAGAGCCCGGCACCGCCCACGACACTGGCCGCCAGCGCGGCCACCGTCCATTTCATCGGACTTCGAGCCTGCGCGTATTGATGTGCGAGGCGGTCGGAGGCGTAGTCGACCGAGGCGGCCAGTTGATCGAGTTCGTAGGCGACCGATTCAGCACGTCGTGCTTGCTGAAGTGCATCGCGTTTCCACACGCCGCTGGAATCGGTGTTCTCCGCGAGTTGGTTGATCTCAGAGGCGTGGGCCCACATGTCGTCCGCTTCGATGCGGACCATGTTGGCCAGTTCGGACACCTCTGTGGGTGACACGGTTTGCTTGGTGAGCGTCGGCACGCTCCCACCTCCTCAGTGGATAGGTATCGCAACTGAGGGTGATGCTAACAATCGCTCACATAAAGTCAGTCGTTTTAGAAAAGAACTCATCTTGCTCTCCCGATGCGGGCGACCCCCGCTCCCAAAACACCCATTGTCACAAATCCGACGAACATCATGCGGGTACGAAGGCTGGTACTTTCGCTGGACTCGGTGGCGGCTTCCTCTTCGCCGGAAGAAACAATCAAACGGGCGGGACGGTCGGGTATTACTTCGATGGACGGAGAGGGCGACGTGGGTTCGTCGACCGCTGGATCGTCGCTCGGAGGCGGGGGCGGGTTGCTCGGCTGAGGTTCCGGCGGTGGAATCACCGTCGGTGGGGGAACGGCCGCAGGTGCGTCGTCGGGCACGGGTTCGGAGGTCGGCTTCGGCGGCGTCGGTTCGACGGGAGTCGGCGACTCCGGCGGTATGGGGTCTGCCGGAAGCGTGGGGGATTCGCTCGGGTCGGCGGGTTCGTCCTGTTCCCGCGCGGGGCAGTGGGCGGAATCCGAGGACGTCACCACCTCTACCTCAGCCAAACGCTCCATATCCTCGCCGTCGAGGTCGGCCTCGAACAATACCGCTTGGTCGTCGAGGTTATTGACCAGAAAACGAATCCGGTCGTCGGAAACCGATACGGCACCGGCCGTGGAGTCGGATGGAACGTCGGGTACAGAACGGTATTCCACAGTACCGTCAACCAAGTCGATCCGAACGAAGGCCTGGCGTTCGGTACTGACACCCCAGAGAGCGTCGTCCCAGTATCCGACGTCTCCCACGCCCCCGGTGGCGACTACTTCGTCAAGCGCCAACTTCTCGGTAACGACTCCCAGCTCGGACTCCAGGTCGATGCCGACCACCGCCCGTCGAGTGACGACCATGAGGTGATCGTCGACGACGTCACCGGCGAACGCGCCCGCCAATCCGGGTAGGGGAGCGCCGTGCCATTCCAACGGACCGTGGTCGGTCCACTCGCCATCGCGGTCTATCTCCACGAGACGTGGCAGGTAGTCGGTAGAGTCCTCCGGCGGCCTGGCGAGACCGAAAAGGGACTGGCGGGAGTCGTGCCAACCGACGGCGTTGATGCGTTCGGGGAGAGAAGCCAAAGGGCGTACCGAAGTGTCGCGTTCCGGTTCGATGCCGAACATGCCCCATTCGCGGGTCTCAGGATCGGACCACGTGTAGATGAATTGGTCGTCACACGGTTCACTATCTTGTGCCACAGCAACATGAGGCGAGCAGGCCACGGCTCCGGCGCATACGGCGATCACGAATCGACGCACCGAATTGGACATGTCGTACCCCCTTTTATTCCAGTCGGAACGTTACCATTTGCACAGAAATATGGTCGTATGCGTTGCTTAGGGGAAATGTCGTGTTGTGGCTTGGAAGTCTCTTTTTTGTTGTAGCGGCGGTAGGTTTGACCTGCATGCTGGTATGGATTGTGCAGCGGCGCAGCAGTTCGGAGGGGATTTCCGAAGACAATGACGTACGGGTAACCCTGTTTGAAATCACGACAGTCCTGTACGCGATCGTCCTTGCCTTTGTACTCATCACGGCGTGGGAACAATGGAGCGACGCGCGCAACACCACCTATCGAGAGGCGGACGCCTTGGTGGAGGTCTATTGGGGAGCCGACGCCTTTGCCGATGAAGACAAAGAGGACGTTCGACAGGCGGTGCGCAGCTACACCAACGAGGTCATCGACTCCGAATGGCCCGCGATGGACGAGCAAGAGCCGGTGGGGAATCGAGGTTGGCGTTTGCTGGACGACATGCGTGGCCCCTTGACCGAGTACGAGGAAGAATCCGAGTCGGCACAGATGCGTTTGGACGACGCACGCGACCAAATGCGAGTGGTGGCCGACTCCCGGATCGAGCGCCTGTTTGAGGCGTACCGGGGGCTGACTCCGGCGATGTGGACGCTTTTGATCATCGGAGCGTTCGTGGTGATGGGGGTGCTATTGAGCCTCCGGACGACGAACCGGCGTTATCAGTACTTCATGGCCGGAACGATCGCGGCGATGATGACCCTATTGCTGTTCTCGGTGTATAACCTGGAGTTCCCCTTCAGCCGGGGAGTGGCATTGGACGCGGCACCGTACGAGACGGCCCTGGATCGCTTTGATCAGATCGATGAAGAATATCCGAATTAGAGGTTCATTCGAGCATTCCCCGATGTCGCAAGTGGCCCATAGTCCACGCCGCTCACGCCGTATTTTAGGAGGCGGGAAACCACCGTGCCATGCTCGACCGAGTGGATCCGACGCCGCTCGACCTGCATGTTGTCGCTGAGGAGCTGAGCCTGTAACGTCGAATCGTTTGACGGATTTGACCCCCAGAGGAAGTTAGCCCCCAATGCCCTCAACACCCGCAATACTCAAAAAGCGCCTGCCCGTGGTAGCAATTGCGGTTCTGATTTTCAGCGCGACGATCGTTTCCAACATCGCCCTGTGGGATACGACCTGGACCTGGACAGTGGACGGCGACGAACTGAGCTCCGTGCTCGCGTCGAGTACGCCGACCAGGTGGGACGATTCCCTTCCGGATGAACTGGGAATGCGAACCTCAGCCGCCATCCCCGCCACATCGGCGACATTCCAATACGAGGACGGTGCTAGGGACGGCACAATCAACCTGACTTGGCAGGAAGGCCTGACACCTACGTCCATGGCGATTACCAGAACCCATGACGCGGCGCGAACCTCCGACCGTTTTGAAATCGCCTACGACATCACCGAAGAGGCACGGAACCCCTGTATTCACGTGGAATATACCCTCTCGGACTCCGCAGGGGAAGCAACCCATGTCGGGGTTGTCTGCGCCGGGCAATATTACGGCGAGAAAGACGAGAAGATTCGCATCACTGCCTTGCGAAAGATCGCTGTGACGTCCCCTTCCTCAAAGGACGCATGGGTCACCGACTACAGTCTGTTTGCGCGGGCACACGATACTCGCGGCGAACACACCCTCAACCACATCAACTCACCACATGGTAAAACCTACCCAGACCGTGGATGTGAGGAGAACTCCTATATGCGCCTCAATTATCCGGGCTCAGGTATGGAGGACCATACTGGCCTACGAGTTTACAAAAACGTCTGCGTGCCGTATAACGGCTCAACTCCTCGCGGTATCGAAGGGAAAAGTTACACGGGGATGGAAGCTCAAGCCGACTTCCCACTCTCCTATGACACCCGTCTTGAAGTCGCGAAGGAATACAGCCGCAACTATCCGAACACTGAAGGCGTGGAATGGAACGACATTGCCACGTTCGAGATCACGAACTGTACTCTTCCCGCCGACCTGTCCTGCAACATTGACAATACGGCCCCATAATGTTGAGGCGCATTGAGCAATGAAACTCTGTTCGTAACTCCGGTTGTACCGATATCCAACGATGCCGTTTCGGATGGTGTCGTCCCCAACGACGCATCAAACAACGGTGGTTATCCCGTAAAGGTTGTGCAGCGCGAACCCGTGATTCGTTTGAGAATGCCGGACGCGCCTCAAGTACGGTCGACCTCTTGGCGGCGGATTCCGAGTTCACCGCCCGAGACCGTTTCCCTTAAAGCGGATAACAGCAGTGACCGGACCAACTCAGCGGGTCGGGTGCGCATTGGCTTAGGGGTAAACACAAAACCGAATCAATCGGTAACGCTAAACAGGGGGTTCAATGGTCACTGTTGAGCCATTGTACTGAGCCCAGTGGTCGAAGGGGCTAGTAATAGCCGGTTTGTCCGTCGAGCAGCTCGCGTATCGCGTCGGCATGACCGGCATGGCGTGCGGTCTCCTCGATCATGTGCAGAACCATCCAGCGCAGGGACGCTTCTGACACACGATATTTGGAGTTGGAATTGCCGGTTTGATCGAGGTCGTGTTCCGCGATGATCCGGTTCGAAATGTCGCATTGGTCTTTGTAGTTGTCAATCAACTGTGGAAGAGTCAAGCCGTCCGCCAACATGTCGGCGTCCTCTTCGTCCTCGCTGAACTGTGGGTTGTCATCCGGACGACCGAGAAACATTACTTCGAACCAAGTGCTCTCGGTCCATCGCAGGTGCGCCAGTAGTCCGGCCATGGTCATGCGGGGAGACGCGGGTAGGACCGCACGGTGGGCGTCTGTTTCGGATAGGCCCTCGCACTTCCACAGAACCACGGCACGTTGCATGTCCAGCCAGCTGACAAGCTGGGTTGGTTCGTCTGCGGTAAAAGGAGGGCGAGTACGATGTATGTTCATATCCGCTGATCCTACTCCGGCGAGGCTCGTCGGGCATCTGGTTATTGATCGTCCATTTCCGCCAACCAGTACATAAGAGTGGAGGGTATACCGTGAGTGCGAAAGCACCGATCCACGTGGGCAACCGCGCCGGATCAGTTACCTTACGCTCCTTCGGCACGGGTTCAAGTAAATGAAACGGTTGCGACCCGACATGTCCCCGCGGGACTCAACGATGTTCCAGGCATATGTTGTGTTTCCCGTCTCGCCTTTGCGATTCGGTACGGGTGTCACCGGATTCCTTACTCGCCGGTTAGTGGCTTACTAAAAAGTATGGTCTTGTGCAGGACAGAAACCTGGCCGACTCTTGTTCGTACCGGAATCGAACCCAAGACAGGAGTCACAATGTCAGACATCAATACCTCGATCAGCTTTCTCGGTTTGGGAGCCATGGGAACAGCGTTGGCTCAAACTGCACTGCAGAAAAGCTACGACGTTACCGTCTGGAACCGAACGCGATCCAAAGCCGAAGCCTTGCGGGAGTCCGGTGCTCAAGTGGCGGATTCCGTAGAGGACGCCCTCCTCGCCAGTCCAATCGTTGTGGTTTGTCTTCTCGATCGTGATTCGATGACCGAACAGCTCTACAGCCGATCCGAATATCTGCGCGGGAAGGATATCATCAATTTGACCACCACCAGCCCTAACGAATCTCGGGAGATCAACCGGTGGGCAGAGAAGCATGGCATCAACTTCCTCGACGGTGGAATCCTCGCCGTACCGCCCATGATCGGTCAAGAGGGGGCGTCGATTCTCTATAGCGGAGATGCCAACGTATTCGAACATCATCGGGATATCCTGGACATTTGGGCCTCATCTACGTACTTCGGTTCTGATGCCGGGTTGGCTTCGCTGTACGATTTGGCATTGCTTGCAGCGATGTATACGATGTTCGCCGGGTTCTTCCAAGGTGCGGCCATGGTGAAATCCGAAGGCGTGAGCGTATCCGAGTTCGCCGGCATGGCGGCACCTTGGCTGACAGCCATGACTGGAGGTCTCAGTGGATTCGCCAAGGTAATCGAGGGAGGTGATTACCGGCAAGCTGAGCAAAGCCTGGAGTTCTCGGACTTGAAAGCCATGGTCGAGGCCGCTAAAGCGCAAAACGTAAAAACCCATGCGATCGATATGGTTCAAGGCCTTATTCAAGAGCAAATCGGTCAAGGTCATGGGCGCGACGGATTCGAGCGAATCTTCGAAAGCTTCCGTCAACTCAAGCGACGATGAACCTCGCACTTATGCACGCTGCCTCAACGTACTACCGATCGGATATACGAATATAGTCACGGTCGGTTAATGTGCTGCTCAGTCCCCTTACGCCGAGTCTTCTGCGAATTTCGTTGGACGTCTTTCGGTGTAGGGGGAACTTCTGCTCCGGCCTACAATGGCCACCACAGACTACGAGGTATCAGGCGATGCCCATCGGGCGTTCGACTCCGCCTAATTGTTGGTTTCCTCGATCGTCTGCGAATTCAGGATACGTTCGCGCACTGCCTCACCCCAATGTTCCAGCGATTCCAACGCCTTCGCAAGCTCCCAGCCTTGTTCCGTTAGTTCGTATTCCACTCGGGGAGGAATCTCCGCGTAGACGGTTCGCTTTACGATGTCGTCATCTTCCAGCTGCCGTAGTTGTTCGGCAAGTACCTTTTCGCTAATGCCGTCGAGAAGGCGCCGAATCTCTCCGAACCGTTTCGGCCCGTCGTCGAGCACCCACATCATGTGTAGCTTCCATTTTCCGCCTACGATCTCGATCGCGACGCCCATGCCGCACATGTTAGCTACATCTCTCAATTGGCTCACCGTCATACCTCTGACAATATTGCTCACGTATAGGTAACTACCGTACTTGAAAGTGCGTTCTTGCAGATCAACCCCGATAGCCTCATCATTTTTACATGGCTGACCACAAGATCAACACAATCAATGCTCCATCGGTGACGGTTATAGGCCTAGGTCCGATGGGGAAAGCTACTGTTCGTATGCTTCTTAATCAGGAATACCGGGTCACCGTTTGGAATCGAACCTCGGCTAAGGCAGAAAGAATGGCAGCCGAAGGCACTGCCTCTGCAGCAACCGTATCGGAAGCCGTTCGCGCGAACGAGGTGACGATTCTCAGCTTGACCGACTACACGGCCATGTACGACGTCCTGAGTCAGGCGGAGAACGCCCTGGACGGTAAAGTGATCGTCAATCTGTCCTCCGGGACACCCCAGGAGGCGCGTGACGGTGCCAAGTGGGTGGATGACCGGGGAGGGACCTTGTTTACTGGAGGTTTTATCTCCCAATCCGACGATATCGAACATGAATTGTCGTACGTACTCTACAGTGGTCCGCAACGAATCTACGATCAGTATTGGACTCTCCTGCAGTCTATTTGCCGCCCAGAATATCTCGGCGACGACCCTGGTTTGTCGCAGTTGTACTACCAAGCGATGCTGGCTCTTTTCCACCCCTTCCTCCTGACCGTGCAGCAGTCTATTTCGGCCGTCGATGATGCGAATGGAGACAGCGGTAGGTTCGCCGCATTCGCGGCCGACTTTACCGCGAACCTGACGGAGTTCGTCCCCCTGATCCATCGTCTACATCAACAGGGCGCGAACGACAACGCCTCTGATGCCATGATGCGTGCGAGTGCGGGCCATGTTGCCGATACCTTCAATGCGGCCGGTGTCGACGATTCGATTCTCCGAGCGGTGGAGAGAGTTTATGAGAACCGGTTAGGTAGTTGAGCGGTCGTCCTCAATCGGACGACCGCTCAACTACCTGGACGTGTGGCAACGTCGCTCGGTAACGTTATTAATGCCCGGTGGTGCAAGGGAGTCTATCGATCATTGGGACGTTGCAAGGTGACTGTCAAGCGAACCTTTCCTTTTCCCTTCGAACGACGGGATACGGAGATCTCGCCTTCGATTTGAGAGAGATCGTTGACATGTGTGCCGCCACAGGGTATTTCGATTTCGCCAAGGCGCCATATATAGGCGTCGTCGGCACCGTTGATGGGAGTAACCGTAGCGGTTCCCCCTTCAGCGAGTCTCTTGTTCACACGGCATTCGATCTCAGTGGCATCGTCGTGATCGAAGCTGTTGAGAAAGTCGAATCGGGAACGGTATGAGTCGATATAGCATCCCAAGGTATTACGTTCCTCGCCCCGTTCGCTGAGCAGCTCGCCTGCTGCGACGAACATGAGGTGGGCGAGGGTGTGCATCTGCATGTTTTGGAAACGGTGGTCCCAATCCAAGCGACAGTGAACTTTCTGGCCGGGGCTGAACGTAGGGACCGGTCCTTCGGGGTCCAGCTCGTGGACGAACACCGTGTCAACCTTGATGCTCTCTCCGTTGGGGAGCAAAAACGGCGAGCCGCCTACCTTCTTCACGTTCGTGACTTCAGCGCCGTCGATGAAGCCGAGGTCGGCGACCTGTCCGCCCGATTCGGCGTAGAACAATGTTTCTTCCAGCGCTACCAGGTTTTCCACCTGTTTGACCACAACACATTCGGCTTCGGTGCGCCACAAATTATGGTGATACAGCTTTTCAGTACGCGGCAACGCCGTGAACCGAGCGATTCTTGAATCATTCGCCATGGGGATTCTCCAGTATGCCTGTTCTGTTGAGGATACGTCTGTATGGGGTTACCACGATCGTGATTGCCGTGGGTGACAAATGCGGCAACGCGGCTTCTTGCCTATCCCTCGGATTCGCCGACACATGCGCGTTCGGTTGTTGACGTTGTGGGATTGGCGCACGATGTTATCTCACGCTCAGTGGTCCCGACGAGCATTATGTGTCCAACCGCCATAGTCGTTTGGCCGGCTACTAATTCGGTACCGGCGATTTGCCCCAATGCCTACTCCCCGAACGGAGGTTTCATGTTCTCCCACATCGTAATCCATCGTGGGCGTCGAATCCAGTTACGAGCCGGTGCCGTCGGGCGAGTCTGTTGACACTGGTCCGCGTCCAAAACGGCGGGTGCGCAGATTCATCGCTGAATCCTCATTCGCCTCTGTCGTCCCGAGGGAGGTCGTCGCTGGGTCTGACCGTCTCCTAACAATCGGCGCTGTGGAGAGAAAGAACCCAGCCCTGTGGTGGGGCTCTGGATGGTGTGGCAGCGCCGCTAGTGGCGCTCAAGGATAGGTGATGAACCCCTATCTCGTCGCTGTTGAAGGGAGGGGCCTTAGTTTCCCAAGATTCGAGGTACCCGTGTACCAAGGAGGGTCTGTATTTCTGCATCGGATGGGGGACTGCGATGGCTGTGTCCAGGTGAATGAAAGTGATATCATGCATATTTGCATGGTAGATACAGAAATAAACTCCGTGTCATGCATGTGCGACAATGGTTTTCCCTATATAAACGTCTTCGCGGCCCAGGTGCCCCGGGGTCGCTGTTGCGAAGCCTATATCGTAAGGAGACCGGATGCTCGAATCGTTGGGCATTGACAAGAATATTGAATCGGTCTATGTTGCCCTCCTGCAGAACCCAGGTGCCTCCGTTCGGGTTTTGGCGGAATCAGTGGGAATCGATGAATCTGAGTCGACCGAAGCGGTCAATGTACTCACCGGATTGTCCTTGGTGGCCCCGCGAGCCGACGGTGGTTACGCCGCAATCGATCCTGAAGTAGGACTGTCCTCCCTGTTGACGGATCAGAGCCATGAGCTATTGCAACGCCAGCGTGAAATCGAACAGACTCGTCTGGGAGTCGCGACTCTGCTGGCCAATATCGGCGGTGCCGGACATGGGCGGGATTCCGATACCGAACGGGTTATCGGTCGAGAAGCGATCGGACGACGCCTGAGGGAACTGGAACAGTCCTGCGTCGAGGAAATGCTGTCGTTCAATCCGCAGAGTAGTATTCCGCCGGAACACATCGAAGAAAGTCGACCGTTGTTCGAGGATTCCCTTGAGCGAGGGGTACGGACTCGCATGGTCTTCCTGGAATCGATTCGCCGCGACCGACCATCGGTGGAGTATCTCGACTGGATAGGTGCGGAGGGCGGTCTGGTGAGAGTCACTCCTTCACTGCCGGTTCGGCTGTTGATCGTGGACCGGTCCGTTGCCTTCGTCCCGATCAGTGATCGGCATTGTTCCGGTGGTGCGCTCGTTGTGAAGGGGGAAACCTTGGTGACCGCTATGGTGGCGCTGTTTCACGATGTATGGAGATCGGCGGTGCCGCTGGGGCGGAAAAGGAAGCGCGATGACAACGATCTCTCCGACCAGGAGAGGCACGTGCTACAGATGTGGAGTCGAGGGCTCACCGACGATGCTGTTGCCCGACAGCTTCACGTCTCACCACGTACCGTTCGGCGCATCAGTGCCGACCTGTTGGAGCGCCTCGGTGCGCAGAGCAGGTTCCAGGCTGGAGCCTTGGCGATCGCTCGCGGTTGGTTGTTGGCCCACGACTTGGTCTGACCTGGGAGTGGGAGCCTGAAAACGTGATGGCGATTGCCCCTTGTGGGCAAATTGCTTGTGCATTGTGCTGAGTTGTCGGTCGGCGGGCTGATGTTGAGCCACGGCCTCGCCGACCGATGGCGACATCTCGAGAGGATTAATCCGGATCGCACCAGATCCAGCATCCTGCCGATGAGACGTCAACGGGGTCACCTGCTTCGATAGCGTGTGGCAGGATCAGCGCGCCTAGAAGGGCCGTCAGAGTGAGTACCGCACGGGTCCAACGTCGCATATGAAGTCCTTTCGGTGGCGATTGAACTGCTACTTCAGTTCTACGCTCGACGGAAGAAGATATCAATAAACATGCAGTGTCCTCAATGTGCCTGTCTCGTATAGGACACACCAGGGAACGACCGTAGCCGTCAGGATTGGAACTCTGACAAATTCTACTAAGTCGAGTCGTGATCCCGTGGTAATCGGCGGTCGCTGCGGCCGTCCTGTATGTTCAGGGCTTTTCAGCTTTGTGAGGCCGATTGGCCTGCCGGTTCGCTTTTCACGTCTGTGCCATGTCCGTCCCGGCTTGACTTCAGCAATGGCCGCAATAGGAAGAGCCCGCACAGAGACAGTATCGCCCCGGTCCATAGGCCTCCCCGAATACTGATGAGTCCGCCGAGGATACCGCCCGCAAGTGCGCCCACCAAGGTCGCACCACTGGTGACCAGCCGGAGGGTGACGATGAATCGTCCGAGTTTGTCCTCGTCGACGGCTTTGGTAATGAACGTGGTTATCCCGATGTTGTGCATTGAGCTGAGGAGCGCCGGGGTGGAGATGGCAATGATCAGGATTGCGACCGCCACGGGAAAAGGCCCTGAGGCCGCCGGAAGCAGCACGACACTCACGGCCATTCCAACCGCGGTAAAGACTGTCAGTTTGCGAGGATCCATATCGCTGCACCACCGAGCGACAATGACCGTCCCGGAGAAGGCGGCGGCGGTGACACCGATGAACATAAGCGAATACCACTGCTCGCTCACGCCGATCACAGTAAGTATCAGGAGGGCCATTAGGGCCCGGGTGATTCCGGTGACGAACGACTGTAGCGAAGTGTAAGCGATGTACCAGCGAAGGAAGGTATTCTCGCGGAGCACCCGGAAGCCTTCGAATACGCTGGACCATCGCGAGGTCTTGTCACTCGACGGCCTTTCCGTCGGTACTTCCGGCGTACGGATTCGCGATAGAGCCAATGCGCTGAGCACCGAAGTTATTGTATCCACAATGAACACTAGGCTGGTGCTGAGCGCTACCAGCGGGCTGGAGGTTCCTTGCCCGAAAACTCGAGCGGTCTGCTCACCTCCCTGCAAGCGTGCCCGTGCGGCCATGAGCCCGTCGTCTGACACGATGCTCTTCAGGTGAGAGAAGTAGAGCGACTCGATCGCTACCCCCACCACCGCCAGCCCCAGGTTGACGGCGATCAAGAGCCAGAGTGTCGCATCGAACATCAGAATGTAGAGGCCCGCGAGAGCCACGATCGCGGCGGAACCGAGGTCGCAGGCGATCAAAGCGGGGCGTTTGCGGCGTAGGCGATCTGTCCATGTCGCGATGAGAAGGCCGAGAAACAACATGGGGACCGTGGACGACGCCGTCAAAAGCCCCACTTCGAAGGGCGTGGCCCCGAGTTTGCCGACTGCGATCAGCGGTATCCCGAAGGTGACGACGGTAGCGCCGTAGACGGAGGAGGTCTGGCCGAGGAGATAGGTGCGGAGATCGCGATTCATCGTTCACGTCCTTATATCGAGAATGTCCTGCGTCCGAAGCCCGTCCCCCCATCTGAATTCGGAGTCAGGTATGTCGGCAGTGGGGCTTCTTGGGCGCCGACCGGAAGGCGAGCAAACCGTTCTGACTCCGGGGCGGGTCGATCGGGTCTTCCCGACCAACCCGCCCCGGAGTGATGATGAACTAGTTCATCTGCTGATCGCCGCAGCAGCAGCTGACGGTGGACCAGTTCGAGGAGGCGAGGACGCCGTCGTTGGCGTCGAGCTCTTCGTTCTCAATGGCCTGAAGGTCGAGTACGTCGCTCATTGTTATATCCTTTCGTTGAATTTCATTGATACCGTTCCGGTCGCGCCGACTGTTCGGTCTGGCGTGACCGGAGTTGTGAACTCGAAACCGGGGAGTTCACAAGTCTGTGGTTCGGACAAGGTCATCTCCGTCAAAGCCATTCCGGCTGAGCCGGTGGCCAAGTCGGTGGAGAGACGCAGACCGAACCGTCCGATTCCTGCGGGGCCTTGGGCGCTGTGGGCATAGTGGATGTTCTGTAGGTGACTACTGTTCTGCGCGAGGAAGTGGTATTCCGGATGTGCTCGAGAGGATTGAGCAAGGAAGTAGGTGAGACCACTACGGCCGTGGAGGAGACTGCCGTCGAGGACCACACGAGTGCGGGCCCCGTTGAGCGCCAGCCGTAGATGGGCGGACAAAGCCTCCGTTAGATGGTCTTCCCACGCCAGCAATGCCATTCCGTATCCCGCTGAGCCATTGCCGAGGTATGGATACAGTCCCGTCCTCTGCCGCAAGCCCAAAGCACTACCATGCCGATTGGTTTCAGCGTGCGGAGCTTCGGCTTCCAATGCGGCAAGCCCGGCGCGGACCCAAGATGCATCTCCGGTCAGTGTGTGGCACCGAGCGAATAGGAGCGCCGCTCCGGAACGCCCGAAGAGCGCTCCAGGGGCGGAGAAAGCCTGGGGGTCCTCAAGGGAAGCGGCGACCTTTTCCGCCAGTCGGACGGCGTCGTTGGCGCGGCCCGCTTCGAAACAGAGGTGAGCAATTCCTACCGTCCCTGATTGCAGGCTGGAGGACAGTGAGGTGTTGTCCTCCATGATCTTATCCAGCAGACCGGTGGCTGACGGGTGTGCGAGTCGATGAAGTACGAAGGCCGCTCCTCCCAATCCGTCGTACAGACCTGTGGGGGTGCCGGTCCGAGCTCGTTCAGCCGACGTCGCGAGCCATTCGACATGATCGTCCGGCGGTGTGTGGCCATTCGCAAGCAGTGCGAACATGACGCCGGAGGCGCCCGACGCAAGTCCTAGGCTGCCGCCCGCCTCCAGGGCAGTGGGATCGGCGGGATAAAGCAGATCTCCACGGTCTGTTCTGGCGCATTTCAGAGCGGTTCGCAGGAGTTCGTTCGGCGTGGCGTCAGGTGAACGACGTGTCTGGCCGATTCCGATGCCGAGCCGATTTCTCATGCGTTCGACCATTGCCGACGCACAGTCGAATTGTTCCTCGATGACGTCTATCGCATCGGTGATCGCTCCGGGATTGAGGTGAAACAAGGTGTTAAACGGTGCGAGCACCGCTATTTGACTGGCGGCAAAGGCGAACCAATCCTTCTCCACCGGGTCGTCGGAAGCGGTCGTCATATAACCGGGAGCACCCATGGCGAGGTCGTTCGGAGCGTCGATCCGGCCGGCCGCTTCGAAGTCGATGAGAGTCAAGGAACCGTCCGGCTTGATAAGGACGTTCTTAATATGCAGGTCGCCGAAGTAGAGGCCGATCTCATGTAGGTCCTCGACGATCGATTCAAGCTGTTCAAGATGAGGGAGGGCCTCATCGAGGTAGTCTTGCCGTTCCTGTGTCGACGGATCGGGATGGATGAGCGGGTATCCGTCAACGACGAACTGCTGCAACGATGTTCCTTGGACGTGTTCCATGGCCAGGAAACTGTGTTCCCACACTTGGAAAAAGCGGTGTGCCTGAGGAGCCCACGGCACGTCGTCAAGGTGTCGCAGGGTTTCGTATTCGTTTCGCAAGCGGTCGACCGCGTCTTGTCCGGCAGCGTCGATCCCGGTATGGGGTCGAGCCTCCTTGAGTACGATGTCGTGGCCGTTTTCATCTTCGGCCAGGTAAACGCCTCCGGAGTTGGAGAAGTGCAGTGGTTTGACGACCGTGTACCCGTCGATGTGGCGATTGGGCACGCGCTCGGGATCGAAACCGGTGCCCTCTCGCAACCACTCCGGCATTCGGACCCAGTCAGGTAGGTCGAAACTCGCTCTGCGTCGGTCCGGCACCTTCTCTCCACTGGGATTCCGCAATGCCGCCACCTCTGTGCCTTTGTCGTCAAGACAAACTAGGCGGACGAATGAACCGTAGCGGAGGAAGATCGGCAGTTCTTTCCATCTGAGGTCTGAGAGAATATAGGGCCCTGCGCAATCCGCCAGGAGTGCTTCCAGACGTTCGATGACCGAGCGAAGTTGGTCTTCGCCGTCGGGGTACACGGTGACGGCCTTTCCGCTGCCACCACGGTGCGAGGCCTTATCGTTCTGGGCATTGAGGATTGCCGTATGAGGAATAAATTTCCAGGTTATTCGCATGGCAGAGCATACTTGCCAGGCTTTTTCCACAACATACTCATGATTGGACGGCGTGCAGCTGAGGTGAACCTTCCATCCTTGTTCCGGTAGCGTGCCGCCTGTGGGAGTCAATTCGGTCCAAATACCGTGGGTCGACCGGTGCCAGTCCGAAATCGGCTCGCGTGCAAGTCGAAGTGCTGAGGTACGCCCGGCCAACTCGGCGGGGTTCTCGAACCACACGGGGTCGGCGAGGAGGTAGCTCGTGGCAATCGGTCTGTCCATCATGTATGAGATCCTTGTCCATCGGTGTGATGTGACTGTTTCTCCATTGTTGGCGCCTAAGAAATCCGAATACAAGGGTCACAACAGGACTCGAGATCGTTGTCCGAATTAGGAATTCGCGGCCAAAGTGTCCGCGATAGGATATTCCGCCATAGGACACGTCGTCGCATGCCGCCGGTACAAAACATTGATGGAAATGGGTGAAAAAGAGGGTGATGACAACCGAGCAGATAAGGAATGCGTACGGCATTCGTTCCCACGAATACGTGGAGAAACTCGGCTCCGTGGGCGACATGTCTCCAGAGGACAAATCCGTGATCGAGGAGTGGGGTCACAGCGTGGTCGGGTCACTTGTTGACGCTGGTTCGGGACCCGGTCACTGGACGGAATACCTGCGAGAGTGCGGGGCCGACGTTGTCGGGGTGGATGTTGTACCGGAGTTCGTCGCGTCCGCGCGGCAGCGATTTCCCAAATCTCGGTATCGTCGGGGGACTCTGGATGAACTCCCTGCCGGTAACGGTGAGCTGGGAGGGGTACTGGCCTGGTATTCGCTTATCCATACGCCGCCTGCCGACGTGGCGGTAGTTCTCGGCGAATTCGCCCGTGTCCTGCGTCCAGGCGGGTCATTGCTTCTCGGCGTTTTTGAAGGTCCACACGCCGTCGCGTTCGATCATGCCGTCGTTACCGCTTATTTCTGGTCGGTCGATGCTCTCCGGTCGGCACTGGAAACGGCTGGATTCGCGATCCAAGAGGTGCATACGAGGCATGACCCGGGGGCGCGCCCTCACGCTGCGATCGTCGCGAAACGGAACAGGTGATGCGGGCGAGAACATTAATGCGCAGTACAACCGATCAACCGCGCGCCGATAGAATCGTGATGGGAGTCACTTGATACGGGCCATTGGTCGATTATCGGTACCAGTGCTGAGAACATCATCAGGGCAGTAATGCTTTGAGGGGCAGTAGCTCAGATGGTTAGAGCAGGGAACTCATAATTCCTTGGTCGCGGGTTCAAGTCCTGCCTGCCCCACCATCGATAATCGATGGATGTGTCCCTGAATTATGGTGCTAACCCCTTCACGCAGCTCGGCTGATTCGTGATGATCCGCTCATGGCATCTGAACGGCGCAGTGAAGTCAGGAACCGAGTTGATGTGATCATCGCCCGAGGTGTGATGCGGCGGTCCCATTCCCTGCCTATTGTGGTGAATAAAGAATTCGCGTGTACGGTTTTGTTTCCTGACTCTTCAGCGCTCATGTATCACTCCTCGCCATCTGTGCGATGTCGTTTAATGTACGGTCGTGACGGGCCTTTCATGACGTATGAATCCAGCATCGGTTATTGATTATTCAGCTTGGAAGTTTCGATTAATAGTGTGGCGCACGCGATTAGACGTCTATATAGCTGAACATAGAAATGCAGCTATGGTTGAATCGGTATTCATGGTTTAAAGGCAGAGGTAGGGAGATCGAATGAAGCTCGACTACGAGTTTCTTTGTCGAACTTCGTCATTTATGAAAATCGTATTCGGGATACGTGCGACCTTTATTGTCTTTCTCTCTGGAATATCCCTTATCATGGTATATGTTTCGGTTCCTGGGTGGCGTTCTCTCTTTGAGGAATTCGGTTTTGTCCCACTCATTTTGACAATGCTGATGGTCTGTTCCCGTGATTGCGGCATCAGGAATCAAGGAATTGGAAGACCACGTTACTCCACTCTCGTTCAGCAGCGTTAGTCCATATCATGCACATCAGATGAACCATGTATGGAAACTCGTCGTTGAGCCGTTTCGGCAAGCGTTTCTTCTAAAAAGAAGAATCTAAGCCCGGCGTACGATGAACAGCTGATTTTAGTTCACGCCACTATGGTCTCATTTTGTCGACAGTTCGTCGTTACGAGCATCTATGCGACGTCGAATCTTCCTGAGTTGACCGTCCGTGTCCGTGTTGAATCTGATCGGTAACCGACCTCATGGCAGCCTGAGTCACCGCATAGAATCGCGCCATGGATATCGTGCGTTCAATACTTCTGTTCTTGCTGGCTGCCCTCGCTGAAATCGGGGGTGCCTGGTTGGTGTGGCAAGGCTGGCGGGAAGAACGTGGAATTCTCTGGATCGCCTTCGGCGTCTTGGCTTTGGGCGCGTACGGGTTCGTTGCCACCTTTCAACCCGACCCTCATTTCGGGCGCATCCTCGCCGCCTACGGTGGTGTCTTCGTAGCGGGCTCGCTGGCGTGGGGGATGATTGTGGACGGTTTTCGCCCGGATCGATGGGATGTCATCGGTGCCGGTATTTGTCTGGTCGGCGTTGCCATCATCATGTATGCGCCGCGGGCGGACTCGATGGGGGCGTGACAACACTGTGGGGTGCCGTCTATCAACGAGCACCCCACATGGACGTCACGCCCGCCGCTGGTTAGTAAACCAGACGTCGGGGACCGATCAGTCCTTCTGTTTGACCGCGGCTTGGCCGCTCGCTAGACGTGCGACGGGAGCACGGTACGGCGAGCAGGACACGTAATCCAGCCCGGTCTGGTTGAAGAACTGGATCGACGCCGGATCGCCACCGTGTTCACCGCAGACACCAATGTGCATGTCGGAATTGGCCTTGCGGCCCAAAGAGACCGCCGTGGAAACCAAGGAGCCCACTCCGTCGGTGTCCAAGGTCGCGAACGGCGACGTCTCAAAGACCCCTTGTTCCAAGTACTCGCTGAAGAACGAACCTTCGACATCGTCACGCGAGAAACCCCACGTCATTTGAGTGAGATCGTTCGTGCCGAACGAGAAGAAATCGGCGTGCGGAGCGATGCGGTCGGCGGTCAATGCGGCTCGGGGAACCTCGATCATCGTTCCCACGGGGATTTCCACGTTGAAGTCGGACAGGACCTCATTGGCCTTGTCCTTCATGATCTCCAGTTCGCGGTGATCACCGACCAACGGAATCATGATCTCCGGCTTCGGCTGCAAACCACGTTCACTCAGCCGCGCGGCCGCTTCGGCCACCGCTTGGATCTGCATGGTGTATAGACCTTCCAGCACGATGCCCAGGCGGACTCCGCGCAGACCCAGCATCGGGTTGTGTTCATGGAGCTTACGTGCCGTCCGTAGCAGCTCAGCGTTGGCCTCGGTCGGGTTGACGGCATTCTCCACCGACAAGTCGACGAACGACGGAAGGAACTCGTGGAGCGGCGGATCGAGGAGGCGAATCACGACCGGTAGCTCGTCCATGGCCTCCAGGATTTCCTGGAAATCGCCAACCTGCAACTCTTTGAGTTGCTCCAAGACGCCTCCGCGCTGTTCCGGTTCCGCGAGAATGAGCTTCTCCACCAATTCCCGGCGGTCGCCCAGGAACATGTGCTCGGTACGGCACAGGCCGATGCCCACGGCACCGAAGCGCCGCGCCAGAGCCGCGTCGGCACCGGTGTCGGCATTGGCCCACACCTCCATGCGGGAACGTTCATCCGCGTACGTCATCAGACGGTCGACCGCGCGCGTCAATGCGTCCGCGTCGGCGCCCAGTTCACCCTTGAAGTATTTCTCCACCGGGGAACTGGTGACGGCCACGGCGTCGGCCCAGATTTCCCCCGAAGTCCCGTCGATCGAGACGATGTCGCCTTCGTGGATTTCCGATCCGTTCGGCCCCTTGGCGTGATCGTCCAGAACCTCCAGGCTGTCGGCCCCGCACACACAGGTCTTCCCCAAACCGCGTGCCACCACGGCCGCGTGCGAGGTCTTACCGCCCCGAGCGGTGAGAATTCCGACCGCGCCGATCATGCCCGGAAGATCGTCGGGGTTGGTCTCGTCGCGAATCAAGATGACGTCCTCGCCGGCCTCGGCTTTTTCGGCTGCCCGCTGTGGGTCGAAGATCGCCTGACCCACCGCGGCACCCGGCGCGGCCGCCACACCCGAAGCGATCGGTTCCGGGGCGTTGGCGCGATCGAAGGCGGGGAACATCAATCGGGTCAACTGTTCCCCCGACACACGCGTCAGCGCTTCGTCCGCCGAGATCAAGCCTTCGTCGACCAGATCGATCGCGACGCGGAACGCCGCAGCCGGGGTACGTTTACCGATCCGGGTTTGCAGCATCCACAGTTTGCCCTGCTCGATCGTGAACTCGATGTCACAGACGTCGCGATAATGCTGCTCCAGCAACTCCATGTGCTCCAGCAGTTGACGGTAAGCGGTGGGGTTGATGTGTTCGAGGTCGGCCAGCGGCGAGACGTTGCGGATACCGGCGACCACATCCTCCCCTTGGGCGTTGGCGAGGTAATCGCCCCAGACTCCGGGCTCACCCGAAGACGGGTCACGGGTAAAGGCGACGCCGGTACCGGAGTCGGATCCCCGGTTCCCAAAGACCATGCCCACGATGTTGACGGCGGTGCCGAGGTCGTCGGGAATACCTTCCCGTTTGCGGTACACCTTGGCTCGTTCGCCGTTCCACGACGTGAAGACGGCTTCAATGGCCATCCACAGTTGATCGAGCGGGTTTTGCGGAAACGGGGAACCGGTCTGTTGATAAATAACGTCTTTGTAGTCATTAACGAGATCCCACAGTGCCGATGCCGGTAGCTCACCATCATTGTCGACGCCCGCCTTGGTGCGGGCAATGCTGAGAGGCCCTGAGAACAATGCGGCGTCCAGTCCCAGGACGGTTTGCCCGAACATGGTGAGAAGACGGCGGTAGGTGTCGGCGGCAAAGGCTTCGTCATTGAAGGTGGCGGCCAAACCGTGCACGGTCTCGTCGTTGAGACCGACGTTGAGAACCGTATCCATCATGCCTGGCATGGATACCTTGGCCCCCGAACGAACCGACACGAGAAGCGGATCGGCACTGTCGCCGAAGCGACGACCGATGGCTTTCTCCAGAGCGTCCACCTGCTGACGTACCTGTTCCTCCAATTCAGAGGGAACCGCGCCTTCGGCCAGGAAATACCGGCAAGCGTCGGTGGTGATGGTGAACCCGGGCGGTACGGGTAGCCCCAGCCGAGTCATTTCGGCGAGGTTGGCTCCCTTCCCTCCCAGGAGATCAGCCTGCGTGGCGTCTCCGGAATCGAAAT
Source organism: Haloglycomyces albus DSM 45210 (assembly GCF_000527155.1). Classification (NCBI taxonomy): domain Bacteria; kingdom Bacillati; phylum Actinomycetota; class Actinomycetes; order Glycomycetales; family Glycomycetaceae; genus Haloglycomyces; species Haloglycomyces albus. The sequence goes on from NZ_AZUQ01000001.1 coordinate 2,334,000, forward strand.
TGAAAACGTAATTGGTCATGTCATCCTCCGGTCTCAGGCCCAAAAGGCCTGGGATCGTGTTCATGCTAATTAACAGGGAGCGTAACCATGTTCTGAACTAAAGGGAAGGTGCATGTGTTTTATTTTACTGCCCAGTGAGTGGTTGTAATCGAATTGCGTGATACTCGATCGTGTATGCGCAAGCGGTGGGCATAAACTGCACAAAGACATGGGATCAATTACGGTATCGTAGTTATCGGATTTTAGTTCAGGGAATCGCGAAACGATAGTCCAATCGGGATAATTCTGTTCACAGAGTGGGATTTCCCTTTGATCTCCCAATTCATCTACCGGCGAGTAGGAAACAATGGCCAATGACCTCGGTATTGTCTGGAATGCGACCGGATCCACGATGAAATTCAAATTCCGTGTCCGCAACGGTATCGCTTGTGCCCGTTGCTTATTACGCGGATTGGGTTAAAACCGGATAAGTCGGGGAGGCCTGGTAAGTACCGTCGCCTTCCGGTCAGGCTTACCTCCCAGGCGTTCTGCAGCGTATTAAATTTTCGGAAAGCGCCCTTACGAAGTGGGGTTTCTGCGCACCATGCAGGTACTGTCTCCTTGTTCTGCGGGAACGAAGTCGTATTTCTCGTACAATCCCTCGGCACCCTGCGTGAACAGTGCGGTGCGACGTAGCCCCACGGCGTCCAGATCGGTGAAGATTCGGTCAAGCAGAAAACGAGACAGGCCGTGACCGCGTTGCGCCGGGTCGACGTACACGTCGGCAAGATAGGCAAAGGTGGAGTGGTCGGTGGTGACTCGGGCGCACCCGATCTGTTGCCCCGCAGCGGTGTACAGACCATACGCGATTGAATTCTCGAAGGCGGTTTCGGTGATGGATCGGTCCCGTCCCTTGGCCCAATAGGTATCCGTGGCGAGGACATGATGCACCCAATCGAGATCGAAGCGATCGCGGTCGGTGGAAACGAAGCATTCAAGCTGCGACATGGTGAATCCTTAAAGGAGAGAAAAAATGAACCGATGTCGCATTTTAGGGTAGTTCGGATGTCAGATAGGCGGGCCGGTGATTTGATGTGAGATATCGGTTTCAGCGCTACCCTCGGTGACCGGTACGGCGGTGAGCTGACTGGCTTTTGTCGGGTTCGGTACCGAACGGCGAAACGTCGGCGATACTAATAGCGAGTGGATCTTTATGAAGCCGTATACCGCCGCCGCGACGTCCGAGCGGAATTCTCCGGTGCACCGCTACCGGACGGTGCCTTGGAGCGAGTACTCAATGCCGCCAACGCCGCGCCGAGCGTAGGAATGTCACAACCTTGGGATTTCATCGTCGTATCCGATTCCGATCTCAAACGACGGTTCCATACCCATGTTGACGAGGAACGCCGTGAATACGCCTCCCAACTGGACGCCGAACAACGGGAGAAGTTCCAACGCATCAAAATCGACGGAATCCTGGAGTCCACCCTTTCCGTGGTCGTCACCTACAACGCCGATCGTGGCGGACCGAACGTTCTAGGGCGGCACGCCATCGCCGATGCGGGCCTGTATTCCGTATGCCTGGCCATCGAAAACCTCTGGCTGGCCGCCACCGCGGAAGAGCTGGGCATGGGATGGGTCTCGTTCTATCGCGAGCATTTCCTCTCACAACTGCTTGGAATACCCGACGGCATCCGCCCGATCGCGTGGCTGTGTCTGGGGCCGGTGACGCGCCTGCAGGAGACGCCGGATCTGGAGAGACACCGCTGGAGGAAGCGTCGCCCGCTGGAAGACAGCCTGCACCGCAACGGATGGTAAGTCCCTCAGCAGCATCAGCGTTCGAAATCCGGACGAGCCGCGCCCGCCGATTCGGGTAGTCGGAACATGTCCAGAAATCGTTCCGCCAGGTCCTGGTTACCCGTCACTACGGCACGTTCGGCGTGCAGGGCCACCCCGAGGGAGCGTTTACCGATCGTCAGACGCTTCAGAGTCTCCGCGTCGGTGGTGATCGTGGCGTGCGGGTGTTCGATCATGCCCGGATTGAGAAGTAGGGCCCGGTCGGTGATCTCAGCGGAGAAAAAGCGCTCCCCGATCACCAACTGTACGGCCAGATCGAGTCCCTGCGCGGCAGCCGGAACAAAGAGGCTGCGCAGGGTCAGAATGACCGCATCAGTTCCGACCTTGGTGTCCAGTGGAATCGCCGGGGAACGTGCGCCCCAGCGCAGTAGCTGCACGATGATCCCCTCCAGACCACGCCCCCACTCCGTCAGCTCGTATACTCGACTGGCCGCCGGTGGAGGCAATCGCCGCCTGGCAACCACCCCGGCAGCCTCCAAGTGCCGTAGTCGATCGGAGAGAACGTTCGCGCTCGCTCCCGGAAGGCCGGATCGAACATCGGTGAATCGTTTCGGTCCCAGTAGGAGTTCGCGCACTATGAGCAGTGACCAGCGTTCTCCGACGATGTCGAGCGCGTGAGCGGCGGGGCATCCGTCGTCGTAGGAACGCATGCGTACTCCTCAAGTCGTGGTGATGGTCGTTCCAATGCCCGTACGTGTGTGGGCGTGAAGTTGGACGTTGGAACGAGTGGCGCAGTCCGACTCCAGCATACTGTCGCGGATGAGTGCGGCGAGCTCGGTCAGTACGCTCAGTATGGCGTTGATCGAAGACGTGTCGGAATGTTTCCGACAAGCCAGGATATGGAGGTACAAAGGATGAACGTATCCATGCCGGACGAGGCGAAACAGACTCTGCGAGGTCTGTTGGAAGGCAACGATCGATTTCGCGACGACCGAATGCGCTACCGGCGCGATGTGGAGGCGGCGAAACGAACCGCGCCGTCACAGAGCCCAAAGGCGGCGGTGTTCACCTGTGTGGATTCGCGGGTGATGGTCGAGTCGGTTTTCGATTGTGACTTCGGCGAACTGGCGGTGGTCCGTACGGCCGGGCACGTACCGGATCGAGCGGCCGTGGGGTCGTTGGAGTTCATCGCCACCGAGTTGAAGGTCGATGTAGTCGTCGTTTTGGGACACCAACGGTGCGGGGCCATCGCGGCGGCCTTGGAGACGGTCAAGGAGTCCGACGACAGCACGGGGACCGGGTTCTTGATCGAGCAACTGTGGGATCCCGCTGCCCAGGCGCTGAAGGAGTGCCCCGACGATGCGGCTCCGTACGCCGAAACCCTGCATGTGCGGAAAACCGTCGCTTCCCTGAATGAGAGGGACAAGTTTCACAATGTCCCGGTCATCGGCGCGACTTATGAATTGGACACCGGAGCGGTCAAGTTTCTGGACGTCTGAGCGGGTTCGTGATCGGCGCACTGCACCACGACCGTCGCCCCGGCACGAACCAGGTTCCGCGCCACGGCGCGTCCCCGGACGGCGGGAATGCGGTGCAGTATGACCGCCGGGCGCCGGTGGACCAGCGAACGAGCGTTCCTTTTGGCGTGACGATCGCCGGATGCTTGCAGTGATTCGGCGATGATGCCGACGATCCGGCGGTAGTCACCCCAATCCTCCGGTACATGGGTGAGAACGACGTCCAATCGAGAAGTACCGTTGTTGACGTCAAGGCTGCCTTCGAGGAGGACGTGGGCTTCGGGGTCGCGCACGCGACGGGACATGGTGAATCGTCCTTTCGTGATGAGACGGAACAATACCGTCACCAAGGTGAGAAGGGAAAGAGCAGCGAGCCACTGCCGGAAATCAGACAAAGAGGGATCCGAGCCGGCGACCCGGACGATGAACACGATGACGGCTATTCCATTGCCGACCAGAAGCGCCGCGTAGACGATCGGAGCTCGCGAGATGCTTTCCACCGGGCGTTTTCCAGGTATTTCAGCATCACGAACACCGTCTACGCTCATGCGGCTTGGCGTGTGCATGGGTTAACCCTAAGCATTGAAGGGAAATTCAGAGTTGCCCTTATGTGTACTTGGGTGGAAATTTGAGAAACCTGCGGTGGTGGAGCGGAACGCACCGGTGTCGGAGCACGTCATCGGGGACCGGGTGACCGGTGTGCTCCATCGGTGTCATCGCTTGCGGCGAATTACGCCAATGGCTTTCGCGCCTTGTGAATCAGGGGGTTACATCTGTGGAATTCCTCTGCCATGCTGAGGAAAAAGCAATGGAGGAATTCCGCTATGGACCCGTTTAACATTCGTGCCGGAAGGGCGGACAAGCGATTCGCCATTGATTGTCTCAATGAAGCCGTCAAACGGGGAAACCTGCCCAAAGAGGAATATACGTCCCGCCGTCACGACATCATCAGTGCGGTTTCGGTGGGGGAACTGCAGCAACTGATCGACGACCTCGACCGCCTCGAAGGCCGCGACAGCTGGCGCTACGGCCATTGGCGCGGACCCGTTCAAGACGGTCGAGAACTGGAGATTCAGCGAGCGGTCGGCGTCGCCTTCCTCATCGCCGCTCTCGTTGTGCTCATAGTGGTCGTCTACGTCGTGGTCAATGTGATCAACGACTGGCTGTGAGCAGCTGGTCGGCCGCTACCAGACCGTTGACGGCCGTGTCGAGACGGGCCAAAGCGTGCGATACCCACGGCACCGACAGCGGGTCGTCCGCTTCCAAGACCTCGGTGCGTTGGGCATCGTTGATCCCGTACAAACCGGGAACGGCGACACGCAGCGTCAAACTCCCGGGAGCGTCACCGAATTCCGACCCCGGAATGGTCACCACGTCCCACTGTTCGGTCAGCCACTCGGCCAGCTCAGCGGAGGTGGAAATGCCGTGTTCCGTCTTAAGGTAGGCGCGCCACGGCTCGAAATCCGGCCAAACGTAAAACGCCCCTCGTGGTTTGACGACTTCCAGGTCATAGGACCGAAAGATGTCGGCCACCGCCGACGCGACGGTGCAGTGCAGGTGACGGGAGCGGTCAATGCGGTCACGCAGGGCCGGGAGGTCGGACCAGGCCAGTGCGGCCGCGTGCTGAGCCGGAAGCGGAGGAGTCGACCAGATTTCGCTGGCCGCCGTTCGTACCCGCTTCATCAGGCGTTCACCTGTCGGCCCCGCGGAAAATCGCAGACCTCCGAGCCGCCAGCCTCCCAGAGCGAAGTTCTTTGACAAACCGGTGGAGACGACTGTACGGTCGGGCGCCCATTGTACCGGCGTCGGCACCGCTGCCTGGTCGAACACCAGGTCCCGGTAAATCTCATCGCTAATGATCGTCAAGCCGAATTCCTCCGCCACGGAACAGACGCCCCGCATGGTCGTTTCCGACGGCAAGGCACCAGTGGGGTTGTCGGGGAGGGTGACGATGATGCTGCGTGGACGCATCCCCGCTTTGATCGCCTGGAACAGCGCCGGCCGCAACAGTTCGGGGTCAGGTGCACCGCCCTCACCGGCGGAAGCGGGAACCCGGATCGGGCGGGACCCCACCATGGCCGTCTGCGCCGCGTAGGAAACCCATGCGGGAGACGCCACCACCACGTCTCCATCGAGGGCTTGCAAGAGCGCGAACAGCAGAGGTTTGGTACCCGGTCCGAGAAGTACCTGGTCGGCATCGGTAGGGACGTCATGTCGGGTGAAGTAACCGGCGAGCGCCTCGCGGGCGGACTTGATACCCGCCACCGGGCCGTAGTCGGCTAGAGAGGCGGCGCTGGCGTACGCCTCCCGCAGTGCGGGGTGGACGGGTAGGTTGGCCCCGCCGAAGGCCAGGGGTACGACGTCCCGGCCGGCTGCTCGGCGAGCGGCAATGGTCTCGTTGGCGGCGAGTGTGGCAGAGATGGTCATGATCGTTCCTTCTATATCCGATGTGGTATTTAAAGCCTCGCTCGCCTTAAGAGATAATACAAGTAATTGCCGCTTGTGCTTAGGGTAAGATTAACTTATGCTCGGAGTTTCGCGCCTCAGTCTGCTATACGAATTCGCCTCCCACGGCTCAATTCGGGCAACAGCCGTTTCTACTGGTCAAACCCCCTCAGCGGTGTCACAACAATTGCGAGCCTTGGAAGACGAAGTCGGTGTTGCCCTGCTGGAGCGGACGGCCCGTTCGGCACGCCTCACCGATGCCGGTCGTCGCCTGGTGGAACATGCGGGCGCCATTTTGGACGCCATTGCCGCCGCGGAAGCCGATGTGGCCTCCGTGGACGCCACCCCGCAAGGCGAAGTGACGGTATCGGCCACCCCGTCGGTTGCGGTGGCGCTCGCCGGTTCGGTGTTGAAACGGTTGCGCCGGTACAAAAAGCTGACCTTGGTTCTGCGGCAGCAACCGAACGTGTCCGAAGCGGAGGGACGAGTCAAGGCGGGACAGTTGGACATCGCCCTGATCGATGATTGGACCGGATTGCGGCGTTCCGATAAGGAGGGTCCGTTGACCTATCATTACCTGTTGCGGGATCCGTTGATGGCGGTGCTTCCGAAAGATCATCCGTTGGCCGCGAATAAGCGGGTATCGTTGCGCCAATTGGCAGGACAGCCGTGGATAGCCTCTCCGGAAGGCGAGCCGTCGCGTTTGGCCATGGAGCGGCTCTGGAGACGTGAGTCCATTGCCGCGCCGCTATCGGTGTTCGAAGGTCTGGACACGATTCTCATGCTTGTCGCCAAGGGGCTCGGTGTGACCGTCGCGCCTTGGATGGCGACACTGGAACGTAAAGGTATCGTCGTTCGGCCCTTGGTCGGTGCGGCACCCGGCCGTGAGATCTATGCGGTGCATCGGACCGCTTCGACCGGGCGCCCTTCCGTCATGACGGTGTTGCAGGCCCTGCACCACGCCGCTCGGGTGCTGTAATGCGCTAGAGGTGGCCGGGCGGGTATGGCAGATCCTCGTCCCACGACGGCTCTTCGGAGATTCGCTTGCGTCGCCGTGTGGGTGGTGTGAGCGGATCGTCGTCCGGATCATGGTGGGACGAGCGGCCTTTGCGAATGAAGACGGCTGCCAGGTAGGTGGTGATCGGGACGGCCGCGATCAGCCCCAGGGTTCCTACCACGGAGCGTAGAATCTCTGCCGCGATCAGTTCGTTGGTGAGTACCTGCCCGACCGGGGAGTCGGAACCGACGATCAGAACCAATAGGGGCAGGGAGGCTCCCGCGTAGGCCAGTACAAGGGTGTTGACCACTGAGGTGATGTGGTCGGTACCCACTCGGGTTCCCGAGCGGAACAGGTGACCGATGGTCCATTTGGGATTGGCCTTGGCCAGTTCGTCCACTGTGGCGGCTTGGGAGACGGTGATGTCGTCGATAACACCCAGAGCACCGATCAGAATGCCCGCCAATAGCAGCCCCGACATGTCGAGATCAAAGTTGAGGCTGAGGTTGCTGGTGTCCTCGTCGACGATGCCGGTGAGATTGGCCAGCGAAGTCGCGGCGGCCGCGAGGACTCCGGTCACAAGGAGGGCGCTCAGAGTTCCCAGTACCGCCACTGTCGCACTGCGGTTCCATCCGTGCGTCACGAAGATCGACACCAACATGATCGCCGAGGCCCCGACGACGGCGACGGTCAACGGTGATGAGCCGTTGAGAATGGCGGGAATGATGAACAGGAGCAATACTGCGAAGGTGATCGCCAGGCTCAACAGGGATCGCAGGCCCTTCCAGCGCCCGAAGGCGATGATGGCGAGAGCGAAGGCGATCAGCGCCGCCCACAGGACGGACGAACGTTCGTGGTCGATGATGTGATAGACGGTTCCGTCCATGGCGCCGGGGAGATGCATGACGATGACGGAGTCACCGACGTCCACCGTCGGCGCGCCCGGCCCGGACGGCAGATCCACGATGGTTTCCTTCCCCTGATCGGGTCCGCTCATGAGCCGGATGGCCACCTCACCACAGGGCCCGGGTACGGCGAGTTCACCTTGACCTTCGGGACATTCCATTTCATTGACGGCCAAGACGTCGGCCTTGTACTCGTCGTTGTGTTCAACGTCGGCGGCGGAATAGTCGATCGGCCAGAGCCAGACGAGCCCGATAAGGGTGGCCAGCGCGGCGGGTATCAGTATCCAGAGTGCGCGGCGTGGGACGGTGTCGTTTCCGGTTGTGTGGGTGTGATGGTTGTGGCTCACCCGCCCAGGATAAGGATGACCGTCGACTTTCGCCAGTGGCCCCGTGAGCGTGGGCGGGTCTCACACTTGGCCTCGACTTCATGACTGACGTCAGGGAGCCGCACACCGCGACGCCCCGATCATACGTCGATGGGAACGGACCAAACGACCGGAGACAGCTCGGCCCACAGTTGCAGCGGATACCGGTCTCCGACACAGTCGAGATCCTGGAAGGGGAGTCGGTTCCACAGGGAAAGGTACAGCAGTTCGGCCGGACCCCGCACGGCTGATTCCGGGGGCAGGGTGGGGTAGGAGGTCACCAGGGGCGGCATGTGACTGAGATGAATGTACCAGTCACCGCGAGTGTGGGGGACGTCGCTGGCTTGCAGGTGAATGCAGGTGGGGCGGATGGTTCGCAACAGGGTGGAGCTGCGGCTTTGAAATCCCATCAACATTTCGTCGATGCCGTCGAGGGCGTACAGCGGATGGATTTCGGATATCTCGTCTCCGAGGGTGAGCTCGGCGTCGACTCGGTGGATCGTGGTCTCGTGTACCTGGCGGCGCGTCCAGAACTCCAGGCTGCTCGGGGCGGCGAACGACTGCCAACATCGCAGGTCGTCGGGGGCTTTTCCCAAGGTGTCGCAGAGGTCGAGCACACCCTGCATGGCCCACTCGCTGAGCTGGTCGTCATTGGGAAGCGGGCCGACGAACTGTGTAAAAGCGGTGGGGTCGGGTTCGTTGTGTCGGCGTTGGCCGACAATATAGGTCGACCAACGATGTGAGATTCCAATGTGTCGAATGAGATCGCGTAGGCACCAGGTGGGGCACGACGGTACGGGATGGTCAAGGGAGGTGGCATCGGCTATGCTGACGATGCGTGCCCCCTCGTTCTGTATCACGTCGATCTGATCCCCAATACTCATTACAAGCAGTCTTACGCATAAAATGTGACGAACGCAAGTGTTGGAGATAACTGTTATCGTAGCGTTAGGAAAACCAACAGTCCGTTTTCTTAACGTTACTTATGAGTAGATTCTATGATTTAGGCTGTGCGGCAATGACTCTCCCGGGTAACCGCCTTTTGGTTATTACTGATGAAACTCAATGTTTCGATGACACCGTACTGCGGCGGCTCGTGGAGGCGCGTAGTGGGGGTCCGTTCAGCGTGGTGGTGCGGGACAAGCACATGAGTCCACGTTGGCGTCGTGGCTTGACCGAGGAGCTGAAACGCGCCGATTTCGAGGTTATCGTGGCCGATCCTCCGGATTCGGAGGCCAGGGTGCACCTGTCGGCACAGGCGGAGTTGCCGAATCACGCCGTCACGTGTCTGGGTCGCTCGTGGCACCAGGGTGACGGGATTCCATCAAGCCGCACACTGGATTACGTGACGTATTCACCGATCTGGGCCAGTGCTTCGAAGCCGGGGTACGGACCGACGGTGGGAATCGACGGCTTGGGGGCCTTCTGCGGGGCCGCGCCGATTCCGGTGTATGCGCTGGGCGGCGTGGAGACTCCCGAGCGGATTCACGCGGCCCGCGCGGCGGGGGCCTATGGAGTAGCGGTCATGGGTGCGGTCATGCGCAGCGTCGAGCCCGCCGAGGTCGTCAGGCGTTTCAACGACGCCTTGTAGCGGGATTGTAGAGTGTCAGGGTAGCGAATATCCGATCTCCTGTCCCTCTTAACACTTGGAAGGATTCCATGGTCTCTCGCGATAAATCGGAAAATCACGACGATCTACCGACGGATGTGTCCCGTCGGGGACTGAAGGCCGCCCGTGCCATCCAGTATTCCGTCGTTCCCCTCGGGCTCGGCGGGGCCGTTCTTGGCGTCCTAGGGCTCAGTTTGCTGATAGTGGTGTTCTCGATAATGGGAAGCCTCATTCTCTATGCCTTGGGAAGCATCCTCGAAGTGCAGATCATCAGCCTCTGGGAGGCACACAAGGACCGTCAGGCGTCTGCGGCGGACCGAATGGGAAGCTGACGGTCTACTCCGGCCCGTATCGGCGGAAGAACGGTAAATAGTCGTAACAAGTTCATAAACAAATCTTGACCTGGATCATACTTGGCGGCAATATTACTTGAGACACAAGCGATCATGGTTGCCGTGCGAACGGCTGGGAGGAGCCGTGGTCGCCGCGCAGATATGTTTCAGGGAGTCATCTATGACAAGAGCGAAGACCACCACCTCCCGTGCCGTGGGGATCACAGCCCTATTCGGACTGGTGTTGACCTCGTGCGGGGCACCGGATGAGGAAGACACCCGGGGAGACACCGCTGAAGGGGCGGAAGACTGCTCGAACTACTCCGAATACGGAGAGTTCGACGGAGAGACCGTTCAGATCATGTCGTCCATCCGTGATCAGGAAGCGGATGAGATGGCCGCCGCGTGGACCGACTTCGCCGAATGCGTCAACATCGACATTCAGCATGAGGGGACCGGCGACTTCGAGACCATTATTCAGCAGCGGGTCGATGGTGGTTCGGCTCCCGACATCGCCCTCTTCCCCCAACCCGGCCTCATGCGGTACTTTGCCGACGACATGGTTCCCGCCTCTGACGAACTGCGTGAACGTGCCGAAGAGGGCTGGAGCGAGGACTGGCTGAACTACGCGACCTTCGACGGCACATTCTACGGCGCTCCGCACTCCGGCAATGCCAAGTCGTTGATCTGGTACTCCCCGAAAATGTTCGCCGACAAAGGCTATGAGATCCCCGAAACCTGGGACGATCTCATGGCGCTGTCCAATGAGGTCGCTGCCGATGGGATGGCTCCCTGGTGCGTCGGTTTCGGTTCGGGCGACGCGACCGGGTGGGTCGGAACCGACTGGGTCGAAGACATCATATTGCGGGAAGACACCGACCTCTATGACGACTGGGTGACCAACGACGTCTCGTTTACCGACCCCCGCGTTAAAGACGCTTTCGACAAGGCCGGAGACGTCCTGCTCAATGACGAATACGTGTACGGCGGCTCCGACCGGATCTCGTCCAACGCCTTCGAGACCTCGGCCCGTCCCATGTTGGAGGACAACTGCGCCTTGCACCGGCAGGCGTCGTTCCTGGGATGGCCGGAAGACACCGATGTTTCGGAGGACGGCGACGTCTTCATTTTCCGTTTCCCTGAAACGAACGCCGAGGACAACCGCATGTTGATCGGTGGAGAGTTCGTGGCCGGGTTCAATGACGACGCCGCGACCGAAGCCGTCCGGATGTATCTGGCCAGCGAGTTCTACCACAACAACCGCCTGCAGACCGGTCCCTGGACGACCGCTCGACAGGGTGTTGATCCTTCGAACGCCACCACCGCCGTCAACCAGTACGCCACCGAGATCATGACCGACCCCGAAGTGACCGTCAGGTTCGACGGGTCCGACCTCATGCCCGGTGAAGTAGGGGCTTCCGTCTTCTGGGAGGCGATCACCGATTGGGTGGACGGACGTAAAAGCACCGAGGAAATCCTGGAGGACATCCAAGCCGCCTGGGACGACTTGGAATAACTCCGAGTGAGGTGGTGCTGCTCCCGGAAGTCGAGCAGCACCACCGCCTCGAACAGCGCTGACATCGCTCGTCCCACCTGGGACGAGCGTGCTCACGCGACATGTCCGCCAGTATTCGGCGGTGGTGCCCGTAGCTCGCCGTCGAATACCCCGCCCTCGACGTGTTGAGGAATAGTCCATTGAATCCCGACGATATAATGAGTCGTCTATTGTGGCTGGGGATCGGCCTGGCCGCGGTAGGCGGTCTGGTATCTCTTGTCCTGGCTCAAGCCGAGTTGTCCAAACGAGTGCGGCGACAGGGTGTGACCGCCGCAGTTTTTCTCTTCCCCGCGTTGCTGTTCATAGCCGTGGGACTGATCTATCCAGCCAGTCGAACCCTGATTCTGTCGTTCTATGACAGAGACGGCGATAACCCGGTCGGTTGGGATAACTTCACGTGGGTGGTGACCGATCCCGACACCCAGCACATGCTGATCAACACCGCGATGTGGATCATTATCGTTCCGATGACGGCGACGTTCATCGGGTTGGTCTACGCCGCGCTGATCGACGGTAAACGCGGCGAACGGGTTTACAAGATGCTGGTATTCCTGCCGATGTCGATTTCCTTTGTCGGGGCTTCGGTGATCTGGGCGTTTATTTATGATGTGCGTCCGCCGCAGGAAAACCAGATCGGAATTTTGAACGCGATGGTGACCGCCTTCGGCGGGGAGCCGGTCGATTGGCTGCGAGACTGGCCGGTCAACACCCTTCTACTCATAGCAATCTTGGTGTGGATCCAGGTAGGTTTTGCCACGGTTCTATTGTCGGCCGCGCTGAAAGCGGTGCCCAGTGAAATCAACGAAGCGGCTCGCATGGACGGAGCGAGTCGGTGGCAATTGTTTTGGCGGATCACCGTCCCTTCCGTGAAACCCGCGATCGTCTTGGTCATGATTACGATCTTCATCGCCACCTTGAAGTTGTTCGACATCGTGCGGACCATGACCGGTGGTCGACGCGGAACCGACGTCATCGCCCACAACATGTGGGCCCAAATTTACGAACAACGGCATATCGGACGAGGGTCGGCCATGGCGGTATTGCTGTTGGTACTGGTCGTCCCGGTGATCGTGTACCAGGTCCGGAACTTGCGTCGTTATCAGCGGGAGGGGCGTTAAGATGTCGCAGGAGAGTACCCTTACATCCGACGTCGGAGGATCGTCTGACCGGCGCGACGATCGGAGAACCGAGTCTAAGCCCAAGCGGCGTTCGGGGATGGGCTGGCTGTCGAGCCGAGTGGGTTCGGCGGTGGCCATTCTGATCGCGGTTCTGTGGACCTTGCCGACGGCCGGTCTGTTCATCAATTCACTCCGTTCTCAAGACGACATCGAGGATGCCGGATGGTGGACGACGGTTCGCGACCCGGCTTTTACCGTGGAGACGTACAACTACGTTCTGTACAGTTCCGGTTCCGGCGGAGGGTTTGCCAACTATTTTCTGAACAGCCTCGTCATCGCCGTTCCCAGCGTTCTGTTGCCCATCGCATTGGGGACCATGGCGGCATACGCCTTGTCGTGGATTCGCTTTCGCGGACGCGGAATCATCTTCATTGGAATCTTCTCCTTGCAGATTGTTCCGCTGCAAATGTCCATTGTTCCGCTTCTGTCGTTTTTCAGCGATGGTTTGAGTTTGGGTGGAATGACGATTGTGCCGCCGTGGGACCTGGCCGGGTTCGAACGCTATATTCAGATTTGGATCGCGCACACCGTTTTCGGGCTCCCTTTGGCAATTTTCTTGCTGCACAACTTTATTCGTGAAATACCGGCGGATGTGGTCGAGGCGGCTAGAATGGACGGAGCCAGTCACGTCCAGATATTCCGAAGTGTGGTGTTGCCGTTGGCGGCACCCGCCATTGCCTCCATCTCGATTTTCCAGTTCCTCTGGGTATGGAACGACTACCTGGTAGGTCTGGTGTTCGGCGGTGGCCCGATGACCAATCCCCTGACCGTCCAATTGGCGAACATGGCGGGGACTTATGGGGACAATTGGACCCGTTTGCCCGCTGCCGCGTTCGTATCGATCATTGTGCCGCTTATGGTGTTTTTGGTATTGCAACGGTACTTTGTCCGGGGGCTTTTGGCCGGAAGTGTCAAAGGTTAGACAGTTTGAGTTGACCAAACAATGAACAAATCTCAGATGTTTTGCTAATTCGCTGCGGCCCGAGAAGGCGTAGGACACAATCGGAATTGCCAGAGATTCCAATCTCACTTGTGTCGGAAGATTGATTGACATGGCGGTACGGCCGGGGTAGGAAAACGGGAACGGATAGGGACCTGTCATTCCCGTTTTCTCTACTTCGCGGCTTCGGCACATGTCGGTGATCGATACGAGTGGCGATACTTCGCTTGCATCTGGGGGACGTCATGTCTGATCGAGATCTACCGGAGGAATTCCGCGACACTCTACCACTGGAGGAACGCGATTCTTCGGGAAATCCACCCGTTGACCAGCCTTCGGTGATGGGGGACGAAGCGGACGCCCAAAGCGGTTCGGTAGGAAACGCCTGGGTCCTGTTGGGTCTGTTCTTGTTGATTGGAATCGGGGTGGTCATGCTGATCGTATTCGCTTCGAGTGGGGACGCTTCTGAATCCATGCTGTTGTGAGGCCATGGCGAGATCCACGCCAAAGCATGGCCCGTTCAGTTGTTACTCCGACGTTGGAGTGGGAAACTCGAACGCATGGAAACTTGGCGCGGAATCGAAGCGACCCCGCAGAACTGGCCGAAGTCGGTCGTCGCCATCGGCGTATTCGACGGGGTGCATCGAGGACATCAGGCTCTCATTCGCACAACCGTCGCGGAAGCCGAACGGCGAGGCGACTCGGCCTCGGTCGTCATCACCTTTGACCCCCATCCCACGGCGGTAGTGGCCCCGAAACACGTGCCCGCCTCCCTGGCCACCGTGGACCGCCGCATCGAACTGATCGGTGAATGCGGTGCGGACGCGGTCTGCGTTCTTCCCTTTACCCGCGAACTGTCTCAACTGAGCCCAGAAGACTTCGTGAAGCAGGTCTTGGTGGATCGGCTCCATGCGGAGGCCGTCGTGGTCGGGGAGGACTTCCGTTTCGGGCACAAGGCCGCCGGAGATACCGCTCTACTCGCGCGCTTGGGCGCGGAATGGGGTTTCGACGTCTACCCACAGACCTTGGAGGCCGATACGGAATCGTTTTCCTCCAGCCGAGTGCGGCGCCTTATCTCCTCCGGTGATGTGGAGGGGGCGGCCGAAGTGCTCGGACGGCCGTACAGTATTTCGGGAACCGTGGTCCGAGGAGCCGGTCGAGGTGTCGACCTGGGATTTCCGACCGCGAATATCGGCCACGACACCCACGTGGCGGTCCCGACCGACGGTATCTACTCCGGGTGGCTGCACGTCGACGAACGCCGTTTGCCCGCCGCCGTCAGTGTGGGGACGAATCCGACCTTCGGCGAAGCCGAACGAACCATCGAGGCCTACGTGCTGGATTTCGAGGAGGACCTCTACAACCAGCGGGTACGACTTGACTTCGCTCACCACCTGCGAGGACAAATCACCTTCGACAACCTGGACGAACTGGTAAAACAGATTAGTGACGATGTCACGCAGGTGCGCCGCCTTTTGGAGGGGGAATAGCCGGACTGCTAAGGTTAGGCAGGTTACCGGTCTGCGACCGCCCGTCCGGGTAGGTCGACGAATGGAACCGACACCGTCGTTGCGGGGTTCAGGCCCCCACGGCCGTAACACGGGTCTGCACGACGCCGCGGGCCGCGTGTGACCCTCATCGATCCGAACGGAGGAATCGGTGAGGCATCATTGGTGCGAAACAAGATTGTGAGAGAAATGGCGCTCGATACTGCCCAGAAGGCTGAAATCATCAAGGAATACGCCACCCACGAAGGTGACTCGGGTTCGACCGAGGTCCAGGTGGCGCTGTTGACCGCTCGTATTTCGGAGCTGACCGAACACTCCAAGCAGCACAAGCACGACCACCACTCACGTCGTGGTCTTCTCCTGCTGGTCGGTAAGCGTCGTCGTCTGCTGAAATACCTGCGTAATCAGGACATCAACCGCTACCGCTCGCTCATCGAGCGTCTCGGAATTCGCGGTTAATCAGCTGGATGGGAGCGGCAAGGGCCGCTCCCATCGGCGTATAAGGGGTCTTGTAGGTCTATCGAGATTCCCAGTCGAACACGAAGACGGCACCGCGCTGGAAAATCGCGTCATTGAGCGAAAACCAAAGAAACGTCCAGCGAGCGTTTGAGTAAGCCTGTCAAATGTGAAATGTTCGTCTGGTGGACTCATGACAGGTAGCATTCCAAAGAGACCGACGTACTGTATATCGCGTACAACTCGCCGCGTACCCCGGTCCTCGGTAGTGGCATACGGTGACACCATCGGTTCGAGTCTCGACTCGAACGACGGCAATTACCGTGTGCTTCGATCGAAGACCGGAACCGTCGGGCCAAGCTCGGTCCCGACCACAGGATGGCTCCAATGCACTGCGGTGTGGAGTTGACCCCGCGCAATGAGTCGCTGGGCCCACTCGGTGACAACCTGACAGGTGAGTTGTACTCCAAACAAATGAACGGAGTAAAGCAACTCTTATGACAGAACCAGAAGCCCCAAACGGGGTGAGCAACGCACACCGTCTTGGCAACGACCACGCCACCGCGGTGATCGACAACGGTGATTTCGGAAAGCGCGAGATCACCTTCAGTGCGGGAAAACTCGCCAAACTCGCGCAGGGGTCGGCGGTAGTCACGATGGGCGACAGCGTCGTCCTCTCCACCACCTCCGCCTCCCGTACGCCCAAGGAACACTTCGACTTCTTCCCACTGACGGTCGACATCGAAGAGCGTATGTACGCCGCCGGTCGGATTCCCGGGTCCTTCTTCCGCCGGGAAGGGCGTCCCAGTGAAAACGCCATCCTTACCTGCCGTCTCATCGACCGAGGCATCCGTCCCACGTTCGCCGACGGACTGCGCAACGAGGTGCAGGTAGTCGGAACGATCATGTCGCTCGACGAAAAACACGAGTACGACGTCATCGCCATGAACGCCGCATCCATGTCCACCCAGTTGGCCGGGCTCCCGTTCTCGGGTCCCCTGGGGTCGACCCGAGCGGTGCACATCGACGGCCAGTGGGTCTTCTTCCCCACTGTGGAGGAAATCGAACGGGCCACCTTCGACATGGTCGTCACCGGCCGTGTCCTCGACGACGGCGACGTGGCCATCATGATGGTCGAGGCCGAAGCCACCGACACCTCCTATGACCTCATCGAAAACGGCGCACCGCAGCCGACTGAGAACATCGTCGCCGACGGTATCGAAGCGGTCAAGCCCGTCATCGCCGAACTGGTACGGGCCCAGAGTGATCTGGCCTCCCGCACCGCCAAATCCGAAGGCGAGTACCCGCGCTTCCCCGAATACCAGGACGATGTCTTCGAGGCCGTGGAACAAGCCGTCGGGCCACGTCTGGATCGCGCCCTCACCATCGCCGACAAGGCCGAACGCGGGACCGAACTCGACGCGGTCAAAGCCGAACTACTCGAGAAGATCGGCGCCGATTTCGAAGGTCGCGAAGGCGAAATCAGCAATGCGCTGCGCTCGCTGACCAAAAAGTACGTGCGTCGTCGGGTGATTTCCGAGCGCCTCCGTATCGACGGACGGACGCCGACCGATATCCGTCCTCTGGCGGCGGAAGTGGGCATCCTGCCCCGCGTGCACGGTTCGGCCCTGTTCGAACGCGGCGAAACCCAGATCCTGGGAGTCACGACGCTCAACATGCTGCGCATGGAGCAGTCGATCGACACGCTCTCGCCGGTCACCAAAAAGCGCTACATGCACAACTACAACATGCCGCCCTACTCCACAGGGGAGACCGGTCGCGTCGGCACGCCGAAGCGCCGCGAAATCGGTCACGGCGCCTTGGCGGAACGGGCTCTGGTGCCCGTGCTTCCCGGCAAAGAGGAATTCCCCTACGCCATCCGTCAGGTATCGGAGGCGATCGGTTCGAACGGTTCGACCTCGATGGGGTCGGTCTGTGCGTCGTCCATGAGCCTGATGAGCGCCGGGGTTCCACTGAAGGCCTCGGTTGCCGGTATCGCCATGGGACTCATCAGCGAAGAGGTCGACGGGGAAACCAACTACGTCACCCTGACCGACATCCTCGGAGCGGAAGACGCCTATGGCGACATGGACTTCAAGGTCGCCGGTACCACCGAATTCGTCACCGCGCTGCAGTTGGACACCAAACTCGACGGGCTTCCTTCGGACGTGCTGAAGAACGCTCTCAGCCAAGCCAGGGAAGCGCGCCTGGAAATCCTGGACGTCATGTCCTCGGCCATTATCGCGCCCGGCGAACTGGCCGCCTCCGCACCGCGCATCACTACGCTCAAGGTTCCGGTGGACAAGATCGGTGCGGTCATCGGTCCGAAGGGACAGACGATCAACCAGATCACCGAAGACACCGGTGCCGACGTGACCGTCGAAGACGACGGCACGATCTACGTATCGGCGGAAAACGGCTCGCAGGCCGATGCCGCCGTCGAAGTGATCAACGGAATCGCCAACCCGGCACAGGCCAACGTGGGTGACCGTTTCCTCGGTACGGTCGTCAAGACCACCGACTTCGGTGCCTTCATCTCACTTCTGCCCGGTCGCGACGGGCTCCTGCACATCTCGAAGGTGGGCGACGGCAAGCGCGTCGACCGCGTGGAAGACGTGCTCAACGTAGGCGACAAGCTCGAGGTGGAGATCAGCGATCTCGACAATCGCGGCAAGATCTACCTCGACAAGGTCTACCCCGAAGGCGAAGAGCCGGAAGGCTACAAGAAGGGACGTCCACAGCGCGACGAAAACCGTCGCGAAGGTCGCGGCGGTGGCCGTGGAGGTTCGCGCGGGGGAGGATCGCGGAACAACAACGAAGGCCGCGGCGACTCGGACAACGAAGGGCAACAGCGCCGCCGCCGTCGTCGTCGGGAGTTAGGTGACCGCTCAGCTTGCCCCAGGCACTCCATATTTGCGCTGTGGGGGATTCTCACGACCTGAAGGTCGCGACGAATCCTCCTCGCGCAAATCTGAAGCACCTGGAACAACCTGAGCTCTTCTCCAGCTCTACCGCCGCTGCACACGCGCTACGCGCGCTGTTAGCGGCTCGCCAGTTGGCTCATCCTTGGGGAAAGTGTGACGGCAGCTCTTTAGGGAGCACAGGCAGCTCTACCGCTTCTGCGCTGCGCTCGAAGCTCGCCAGTTTCGTAAAACTTGCGCGATGGCCGATTTCGTCCTGAAGGTACGGCCGGCTCTACCGCCGCATCGCACTTTCAGTGCTAGCATCTCGCCAGTTGGCGTAGCCGTGGGGATGGAGTGACGGCAGCTCTTTAGGGAGCACAGGCAGCATTACCTACCGCATGTACGCACGCTATGTGGTCTGCTGGCGGCTCGCTGGTTGGGTTTTCGGATTGGTGCTGGAGCTTGGGCGTGCTCGCGGTTCAACTTGATACGTTATATCTTTGGCTGGTTCCTCGGTTTGACACTGGGGGACCGGCTTTTAATGTCTACGGGCGATGGTAGATACGCCTGCGTTAACCGGTTAACGAACCAGAAGGGTGGACGATGATTCGGGTAGGTATTTTGGGGGCGCATGGACGGATGGGTTCTACTGCCGTTCAAGCGGTTAATGAGGCCGGGGACATGGAATTGGTCGCCGCGCTGGGACGGGATGACGAGTTGGAAGAACTCAGTCGGGCCGAAGCCGAAGTGGTTCTGGACTTCACCTTGCCCGACGTGGTCATGTCGAATGTGAAATGGTGTCTGGACAACGGCATTCGTCCTGTAGTGGGCGTCAGCGGTTTTGACGCCGAACGGATTGATCGTGTTCGTCAGTGGGTCGATGGCGCACAGTCGGGCGCGGCCATTATTCCGAACTTCTCGATCGGAGCGGTCTTGATGATGCGGTTCGCCGCTCAAGCGGCTCCGTATTTTCCGTCGGTGGAGGTCATCGAAGCGCACCATCCCCGTAAGATCGATGCTCCTTCCGGCACCGCAGCGCATACCGCTGAGCGCATCGCACAGGCACGACGGGGTTTGCCGCCCGCTCCGGACGCCACCGAGCGAGATGAGAAAGGTGCGCGGGGAGCCGATATCGATGGAGTTCCGGTCCATGCGATACGTTCTGCCGGGTACGTGGCCAGCCAGCAAGTCTGGTTCGGTGGTGAAGGGGAACGGTTGACGCTGTCTCACGACTCCACCGATCGGCAGTCCTTCATGCCGGGTGTTTTGCTGGCGATTCGACGTACCGCCGAATCGCCAGGTCTTACAGTTGGTCTCGATGAAATCTTGGACTGATTTTTCTCTATGCGAGGTTTAGGAACTCTGTTCTTCGTCCTCGCTGCTTTCATCGCTGGGTTCGCTCGGTTCCGGCTCGGTGTCGTCCTCCGGCACGTCCTCCGACTCCTCGGGTGTTTCAGGCTCGTCGGAGGTTGATTCCTCTGGAGACTCGGTGGGTTCGTCCTCCGGGGTCCCGGAATCGTTCGCCTCAGGGGAGTCGGTATTCTCCGCATCCGTCTCGCTGTCGGCGTCTTCCTCAGGGACAACGTCTTCCGGAACAGCACCGCCTGGATCGTCGTATGGCGCCTCGTCCTGTTCGGCGGGGGCGCTTTCCGGCGGTGCGCTGTTGTCGCCGTAGTAACGACTGACGTTTCCAGTGGCGACTTGGCCGACGATCGACAATATGATCATGGTGAGAACGAACACCACGGCCGAAGAGATGGCGGCCGTCAGCGTGGTCCGTTTCCAGCGCTTGCTCTGTTTGTCGGTCGAATCGAATTCGGCGAGCGGCGGCATTTTCCGCGTTTCGGTGAGGGGAGCCGGTGTTTCGGGAACGACCGGAATCACCGACACCTGAGTCGCGTCCAGGTCGGAGTCGTCGGCGTAGCGAATTGCCACCGGATACGTGGCGCTGGCGGTAGGTCCGTCGCCGGTATGGGACGCCGGGTTTGAGCGACGTAGAGAGTTCAACTGGGTGACCTGCGCCTTGACCTTGGCGTGGGTCGAGCGCATGGCACGCAGTATGAATACGGAACCGACAGTGGCGCACACACTGAGAATCGCGGTTCCGGTGACTGTCCCCCACAATCCGAGCCCTTTGGCCACCACGGCTCCTAGGGTCGAGGCGGCGGTCGCGGCCGCTATCTGCCCCAAGCTCAGCGACGTATCGCCGCTTCTATGAGTCCGAGTGCGGTTAACGGTGGCCGGCTGTGGGGTAATGGTTGGTGTCTGTTTTTCAGCCTGCTGTACAGCCACGAGCCCTCCTGGCATAAGTCAATGAGGTGGTGGTATGGACGTGGAAGGTGGTCTGGACATGGAATGTGTCCCGGCTCGAGTGGCATTGAGACCGGTGAGATGACGAGTGATCGTCTCCGTGAACGGATCCTGTCGGTAGACCGTGAAGATGGGGTTCCCCCGATGGCGAGTATTCAATTATGGGTATACATGGAGTCGGAGAATCAATGAGACGATCCATGCCCGAACTCCAATGGTCACAGTTCACGCATCAGGATGCTACCCATTGTGTGAAGTATTACGATTTGATATCAACCGTATTACGATACTTTACCGCCTGCTACACACGAGCATTCACTCGGGTGGGCATAGTCCCCTTGATGCGGCACTACATTGTGCAACACGCTATTGACCAAGGGTATTCCGTGGATTTATTCCTCCACCGGGCTCGGCGACGGGCTCGGAGAGGGAGACGGGGAAGGCGACGGTGAGGGTGAGGGCGATATGGAAGGTGAGGGCGACGGGCTGATCGAAATGCTGGGTTCGGCCGTCGGGGTCTCGGTCGGGGATTCGGTGGGAGACGGTGAGGCGGTTTGGGGAGGGGGCTCAGCGGTCGGCGGATTGATCGTGACCGTCACCCGGGGTGGAGTAACGTAACGATCCCCTTGGCCGGTGAACACCCCGAGCAGGAGGAGTGCGCCCATGGTGATGGCGAAGACGATGACACTGGCAATGGCGGTGCTGACCAACAGGCGTTTACGGGAGGAGGATTTGTGTACGTATTCGTGGGACGTGGCTTTAAAGGTGGGTATGACATTCGTGCGCTCGTCATCCGCTTCTGCGGTGGCTTCGGTTTCGGTGGAGTCCTGTTCGGTTACCCGAATACGCTCGTGAGCGCGTCGCATGGCACGCAGGATCAGTACCGATCCAATGGTGGCGACCAGACTCAGAATCGCGGTACCCCAGACGGTTCCCCAGGCACCGAGGTAACGGATGATCAACGCTCCCAAAGTGGAGGCACCGGCGGCGGCGATGACCTGTCCCACCGTGACCTTGGTTTCGGACTCGTCGGGTTCTTCCGCGGGTTTCTTTCCTCGTGTGCTCCCGCTGCGATAAAGCTCCATGTTAGAAGCCCTGTCCCGGTTTACGCAGGGAGTACCGGCTGAGGCGATGCAATTGCCATGCCCATAGGGCACCGAGCACCGCGATGGACAGGGACAATGCGATGAGGGTGATGCGACCGCCGTCGAACTGCACTGCCCGGGCGTGGAGACGGTATTCCTGACCCGGTTCCAGAACCCAGGTGACCGTTCGGCCTTCCAGCGTTCCGTTGTGTTCGGCTACGTTGGCGGGAAAGGTGACCGCAACCTGGTAATTCAGGCCGGGGGGTAGCGTGGCGGTCGAATCGTGCTTGAGATTCCAATAGCCTTCGGCCACCCAGGTGCGCTCGCTTCTACTGACCGATAGATTGCCCATTTCGTTGGTGATGAACGGATGCATGGCATCGATCGGTATATTGTGGAACGACACGCGCTGTCCTACCAATCCGTGGCGGTGAATCGATTCCCGGTGCTGGTAGGGAACGGACTCGATAACTCCGTTGACGAAACCGTTGAATTGTCTCGGCGTCATTTCGGAATCGTTCACACTGGTCTGTTGCCACAGGTCTCCGTCCCACATCACCGTGATCGAGCCGCTGGCGGTGTTGTCCGCGCGCAGGTCGACGGCAGCGTTGGCGTGAACGCACGCGGTCAGAGCGAACACGAGCCCCAACGTCATCGTGAGCGCGGCGTAGCGGCGTGGGAGAGACATGACATGAGATTAAATCCAAATCATCCCGTGATGTCGCGAATTCGCCAGACCGCGTTATTGGATTCGTGTTCGATGCGAAAGTTCTGAGGTAGACCGCCGTCGAGCGTTCCTGGTGTAATTCCTCTATGCTGTAGGCATGTCGTTGAGTACCGTACCGGAGACCGACACCTCGCAGTCTCGTTCTGATCAGCCCTCGCAGCGTGGATTCTGGCGAGGCTGGATGGGGCCGGTCGCGGTTCTGGCCGGTTTTGTCGTGGCGGCCGGGGCGGTTCTGTGGATCGATCCGACCGACGACGTCGGCCCGACGACGTGTCTGTTTAAAATGATGACCGGTTTCGACTGCCCGGGGTGTGGTGGAACGAGGGCCTTCTACTACGCGTTGACGCTGGACATACCTGAGGCGGCGCGTCACCATGCGATTGCGGTGTTCGCCGCCCCGTTCTTGGTATGGATGTTCGCTACCTGGGCCGGGCCGCGTTTGTTTCCCCGCCTACGCTGGAATGTACCGCGATTGCGAATGACTCCGGCCGTTATCGGTTGGTTCTTTGGTGCCTGGGGGTTGTACTGGGTATTGCGGAATCTGCCCTTCGAACCCTTTAGCCTCCTGTACGTCTAGCGTGTGCCATCAAGCCCGTACCGAACGGTGCAGGTGGATGTCTCCCGACAGCGAGCGGGCGTTGATCTCTACGTTCTTGCCGTCCTCGCTCGGTCGAGGCGAGGTGTCTCCGGCGGCGAGGTCGCTGATGACCGAACCGGCCTTCGCGTCCAAGTCCATCCATATGTCCGTGCCCGGAACGACGCCGATGTCGATGGAGCCGGAGACGGTCTTGGTGTTCACCACGCCGTGGGAGACCGCTTCCAGGTCGATGGAACCGGACACCGTTTTGGCCTTGATCGAGGAGTCGGCGCGGTAGACGGTCGCGGTTCCGGAAACGGTGTTGATGCTGAGTTCACCGCCGACGTGATTGATGTCGACCGATCCCGAGGCGGTGTTCACGCGAACGTCGTCCGAAGCGTTTTGGATGTTGATGCTTCCCGAGGCCGTGGTGGCGCGCACGGTCTGTGCCTGCTCTATTTCGATCTGCCCGGCGGCCGTGTGTGCGGCGACGGGACCCATCCGTCCCAGCGTGTAGAGCGGTGCGGAGGCCGATTTCAGGCTGATGTCGGAACCGAACGGCACCTTGACGTCGATGTGGACGGCGATGTTCTTTTTGAAAAACCAGTTGCTTTGTTTTTCCGGGGCGACGATCCGAAGGTGGTTGGAATCGAAGTCGACCTTGGCCAAATCGGCCGCGTCGTCACCGGAATCGCTGGTGCGGGCCGCCCGGATCTCGACGAAAACGGTATCGGAGTCGTGTCCGGTAACGGTGGCGGATCCATCGGCCAGGGTGATGGACGCGGTTATGGGCCCATCGGCTTCGAATTCGGTGTACTCATTCATGGTTATTCCCTTTGCTGATGTGTGTGAGCGGTCATGGGTCGCGTATTAGGCCCGTGCGTAGCCGGTGACGCGTTGACTGTGCTTGGCGCCGCGTTGCGGTCCCGAGCCGCGTGAATGTACGGCGCCGTTGACCGCTCGTACCAGCCAGGCATTGACGGATATGCCGGAGTTCGCGGCCGCGGCCTCCACATCCTCCTTGAGCGATTCGGGTAGTCGTAGCGTGATTCGGGAGACGTCGTCGTCGCTGGGTGGTGTCGGTGGAACTTCTGCCACGTCGGTTTCGACGTTGTTTATGGTGAAGCTGACGTCTTTACCTCGGATCTTGAGGTCGACCGAAGCATCCGACCCTGCCTTGTCGAGATCGTCGGTGATCTCGGCGGCGGCCTCGGAGAGAGCCTCCATCAAGGCAAGACGTGCACCGGAGTCGAGAGCCTCGGCCAAGAGTTCGGCGGTCTGTGCGGCATCGTCACCCGCCGGCGCGGCAGCGGCTGTGAGGCTGCGGCGCAGTGAGTCGATGTACGGTGTCAAATCCATGACGCCATAATGACATCATATTTGATGTCTGTCAAGTCCAGCGGGCGAAACCGAACGTTCCGTCGTGCTGATGTCACGGTACTCGAGTTGAAACACGGTCAAGCGAATGTTGGACGCCCAGGGTGGAGAACTGAAAACCGGTGGTAAACGGGTGCGCGGCCGCAGGTGGAGTGGAAGGGGTCGTCGCACGCCGGTGAGTGCTGGCTCTCGCGGGTTCAGAGGGTAGAGTCATTAGTCGAAGGACCACGGTGACCAGGCCCGGGTGGTGCTACGACGGCAAGCGTAGGCCCGGATCGGCCTAGGTACGGCGATAATACAAGGGGGACACTTCCATGACAGAGATTGCACCGCTCAATGTTCGGCTCATCGCCTGGACGCATTTCGAACCGCCGGAGGACGTGCCGTGGGAGGCCGACGCCGAGGGCGGCCAGGCTCTCGCGGAATTCGCCGGACGTGCCTGCTATCAGTCCTGGAAGAAACCCAACCCTAAAACCGCGACCAATACCGGCTACCTTGATCATATTATGCGTGTGGGTCACCTGTCGGTCTTGGAGCACGGCAGTGTCTCCTTCTATTTGACCGGAATTTCACGGTCGCTCACCCACGAGCTGATTCGCCACCGGCACTTCTCCTATTCGCAGCTGTCGCAGCGTTATGTTCCCGAACGGGACGCCCAAATGGTCGAGCCCGACGTGATCGCCGACGACCCGGAGCTGCATCAGAAGTTTCTCGACGCCGCCGAAGCGAGCCAGAAAGCCTATACCGAACTGCTCGAAGGGCTGGAGAAGAAATTCGCGGATGTGGAGAACCGGACGCTGCGTCGCAAGCAAGCGCGCCAGGCTGCACGGGCGATTCTTCCCAACGCGACTGAGACTCGTATGGTGGTAACAGGCAATTACCGTGCTTGGCGTCACTTCATCGCGATGCGGGCGAGCGAGCACGCCGACGTGGAAATTCGGGCCATGGCGATCGAGTGCCTGCGCCAGCTGCAGGACAAGGCCCCCAATGTGTTCGCTGATTTCACCATCACCGAACTCGAGGATGGAACCGAAGTGGCATCGTCTCCGTATGTCACGGAGGGGTAGAATCCGCCGAATTCCCCGTGGAAAAATGTTGAAGGTGGCCCCGTGGGGCGGCCACAATTGAGGTAGTTGTGACTGGTCAGGTAGTGGAGCTTCGAGCGATAAGACGGTAACGTCAGAGCTGGAATGGACCGGGTCGGACGGCCTGGTAGTGACCTGACCAGTAGCGTTGGTTCGTTCGCGTCCCTCCGGTGGGTAGCCTCCGGTGCGGGCGCCTAACTAGTATTGGTGAAAAAGTATGCGTAATGTGACGCGCCCCTTCGGGCGGACATTGGTTGCCATGATCACGCCGTTTACCCGTTCCGGAGAGCTGGATGTGCCGGGGGCGGCGGAATTGGCCAGGTATCTGGTGGATGACCAAGGTTGTGACGGTTTGGTGCTCAACGGCACGACCGGTGAATCCCCGACGACCACTGACGCCGAGAAGGTTCAGCTCATCGAAACCGTGGTCGACGCGGTGGGAGATCGTGCTCATATCGTGTCCGGAGCGTCCACGAACAATACTGCGCATTCCATCGAACAGGCCAAGGCCGCTGAGAAGGCCGGAGCCAACGGTTTGCTGCTGGTGACGCCGTACTACTCGCAGCCGCCTCAAGACGGTGTGGAAGCGCATTTCAAGGCGATCGTCGACTCCACCGATCTGCCCGCCATGCTGTACGACATTCCGATACGCACGGGTATCACCCTTACTCCCTACACCTATGACATTTTGGCAAAACACCCGCAGATCGTGGCGGTCAAAGACGCCACGCACGATATTCGTTTTACGCAACGTGTTCGTGTGGACACCGGCCTGGCGGTATACTGTGGTGTCGATTCGTTGAATCTTCCGGCGTATTCCACCGGTCAGGTCGGCGTGGTCAGCGTCATCGCCCACCTGGTTGGCAAGCACATCAATACGATGTTCGACGCTTACGACAAAGGCGAGACGGATCGCGCGCTGGCGGTGTCCGACGGTCTGCTGCCTGCGTTGCATGCCTTGCAGGGTCCGGCCCAGGGGGTAGTCGCGGTGAAGGCGGCATTGAAGGCGAAGGGCCTTCCCGCCGGTGATCCGCGTATGCCTTTGCCGCCCGCCGATGCGCCGACCGTTGAGCTTATTAAACAGAATCTGGCGCTGGTGGAGGAAAACCTGTGAGTCTAACGCGACCGAAGAATCTTGCCGCACCGTCCGAATTGGCTCCCGGAGGGTTGCGCGTCGTTCCTCTGGGGGGACTGGGCGCGATCGGTCGTAACATGACCCTCTTCGAGCATGAGGGTCGTCTTCTGATTGTGGACTGCGGAGTGCTGTTTCCCGATGTGGATCAGCCCGGGGTGGATTTGATTCTGCCGGACTTCTCACCGATTCTGGATCGGCTCGACGACATTGAAGCCATCGTGGTCACTCACGGCCACGAGGATCATATCGGTGGTATTCCATACCTGTTGAAACATAAAAACGACATTCCTCTGGTCGGGTCGCAGTTCTCGATCTCGCTCGTTGAGGCGAAGCTGAGAGAGCACCGCATCAAGCCGACCACCACGATCGTCACCGAGGACGACACCCTGGACCTTGGTCCGTTCGGGCTGGAGTTTCTAGCGGTCAACCACTCGATTCCGGACGCTTTGGCGGTCGCGATTCGTACCTCTGCCGGTTTGGCCCTGCACACCGGGGACTTCAAAATGGACCAGTTGCCGCTGGACGGCCGCATTACCGACCTGGCCGGCTTCGGTCGTTTGGGCCGTGAAGGTGTGGACCTGCTCCTGTCCGATTCCACGAACGCGGAGACGCCTGGTTTCGTGACGTCGGAACGTGAAATCGGACCGGTCATCGACGACATGTTCGACGGGGTGCAGGGGCGTATCATCGTCGCCTCGTTCGCCAGCCACGTGCACCGCGTGCAGCAGATCTTCGACGCCGCGCACAATCACGGCCGGAAGGTCGCCTTCGTGGGCCGTTCCATGGTGCGCAACATGGGGATCGCCCAGGACCTTGGCTTGTTGCGGGTTCCCGAGGGGCTTCTGGTCAGCATGGATCGGGCGGTGGATCTGCCCAACGACGAGGTCGTCTTCATGTCGACCGGTTCGCAGGGCGAACCGATGAGTGCCTTGGGACGCATGGCCTCCGGTGACCACCGGCATATCACCATCGAGCCCGACGACACGATCATTCTGGCCTCGTCGCTGGTACCGGGCAATGAGACCGCCGTCTATGGTGTGATCAACCGTCTTGCCATGACCGGGGCTACGGTGATCCACAAGGGTGTGGCCAAGGTGCACGTCTCGGGGCACGCGCCGGCCGGTGAGTTGCTGTACGTGCTCAATACCGTGAAGCCGTCCAACGTCATTCCAATCCACGGAGAGGCACGCCATCTACAGGCGCACGCGCGTTTGGCGACGCAGTCCGGAGTGGAAGAGGATCAGGTGATCGTGGCGGAGAACGGTGACGTCATCGATCTGATCGACGGTAAGGCGGAGCTGGTCGGGCATGTCGACAACAAACTCGTTTACGTGGACGGTCTTTCCGTGGGCGACGTGGTCGAGCCCGTTCTGCGGGAACGTCGCGTGCTCGGAGACGGGGGATTCATCTCGGCGACGGTAGTGATCGATTCGGAGAACGGCAAGGTCGTCGGTGGCCCCACGATCTCGGCCAAAGGCTTCTCCAACGATCCACGTGCCTTTGACGAGGTTTTGCCGTTGATCAACAGTGCGATGGAAAAGGCGGCCCGTGACGACGTCCTCGATCCGCACCGTCTGCAACAGATCATGCGTCGAACGGTGGGGAAGTGGGTCAACGACACCTATCGGCGGCGCCCCATGATCGTTCCGCACGTGCTGGAGGTTTAAAGCGCCGAGTTATCGTAATGGCCCTGGAATTCTTCGCAATTCCAGGGCCATAATTCTATTGCGGTGGGTTTTGGTTGGGTTGCATGGTCACCGTCGGCTGATTGGGGCCGCCGCCGGTCACCGGCCCGTAGTATGGTCCCTGGTTCTGCTGGGGCTGCATCTGCAGTTTTAGATCCATGAGGAACGTGGAGGCCGCGAGCGCGATGGAGCCGAACATGACGAAGTAGAAGCCGCCCCCGACCGAGACGCTGATGTCCACCTCGTCTTGGTCCTGCTGCAGAAAGTCGACCATATGGGAGGCCTCGGCCATGGGAATGTAGGCGGCGGCGATGCTCAGGACCGCCAGAAAGACCGCAGCGGCACGGACCGGCCATTTGATTCGATCGAAGCGGGTTGCGGCCGCGATGACGGCGAGAACCAGGAACGGCAGGATGATCAGGCTCTTGTTTTCGAATCCACCCGAAGCGGCATAAGGGATGGAGTAAATGGAGAACATGCCTCCCGATTCACTGAGATCCTCCGTGTCGACCTCGACGATGGGGAGGATGAGTCCCACTGCCAGGAGGATGAGTCCGAGGGCGGCGACGATGAGCCCCAGGATCATGCCCAGCGGCGGTTCGGGTTTCGACATCGCGGGAGCGGGTGGAGGCATGGCCGGGGGTGGCGGGGGCGGCGCCGAGTGCGGCGGTTGCTGCTCACTTGGGCTGCTGGGTTGAGACGAGCCTTGGTCGGTCGGCGGGGTCATGTCCGGCGCGAAGGAGACCTTGTCGGCATCGGAATCGGGTATGGAGTCGTCCCCGGATTGATTGCCGTGTTCCGGAGGCCCCGAGGGAGACGGGTTTGAATGTGTCATGTCCCCACCATACTGGACGGGGACTCCGGGCAACCGTATGATTGCGTGAAACACCGTCACGTCGTTGGGAAGTGCCGACGAACGTCGCCGTGTTACTTCTTTGGTGTGGACATCGACAATGGATTCGGCGGTGCGACACGGACGTCCTCGAAAACCAGGTCGGCGGGAGAGTCCACCAGGGCGATGATCGAGTCGGCGATGCTGTCGACACTGGTGGCGCGGGCAGGATCGTACTTCGCTCCGAGGTCGTCGCGAACCTGACGCTGCATGTCGGTGTCGAAATGGGAGGGATACAGGCTCGAAACCCGCACTCCGTGAGGTCGTTCCTCCGCTCGTAGGGAATCGGCGACCGCTTTCAGCGCATGCTTGGACGCCGCATACGAGGCCCATACCGGACCGGCGGAGAGTCCCGCTCCGGAATTGACGAACAGAATATGCCCCTTCGATTCTCGCAGGCGAGGCAAGAGCACTCGAGTCAACTCCACGGGAGCCAGTACATTGACGTCCAGAGACTGACGCCACTGTTCCAAACCTTGTTCGGCGAGTGAACCGATATGGGCCACACCGGCATTGTGAATGAGAATGTCCACCTCGTCCACATCGGCTTGCTGTACGGCACCGGCTATCGTCGTGGCGTCCGACAGATCCGCCACAATGGTCGTATCGACGTCCAGGTCTTCCACAGACGAGTCGTTCCGTACCACCGGAACCACCCGGTCGCCGTGAGCGATGAATTTTTCCGCCAGCGCACGACCCAAACCGCGTCCGGCGCCTGTAATCACTACTGTTTTTCCCACGTCTGTACTTTAACGCCCAACTCCGCAGCAAGTCTTCCATTGTGAGGGTTATCCTCAATTACATGGCCGGAACCTCACGTGCCCGTAAGACTACGGCGAAGAAGCGATCGCGCACCACGCGATCGAGTGCACGACGCTCCACGAACACACGTCGCACTCCACCGAGGCAGAGCGGCGGAGCCAAAAAGCGGACCACCGCACGCCGTTCCTCCACGGCGGGGCGCACGAAAAGGACCCCCGCGCAGAAGCGGGCCGCCAAACAACGTCGTGCCGATATGATTCCCGGACCGCTCGAAGCCGGAGGTATGGCGGCACGGGGAATTTGGAGCGGAACCGCCCGCGCCACCGGGTGGCTCGCCCGTTCGGTGGGACAGGAAGCCGCCAGCGCGCGCGAGTTGGACCCCGAATTCCGACGTGACGGTTTGGGGCTCATCTGGATCGCGCTCGGCATTGTGTTGGGCGCGGCCGTATGGTTCGACGTCACCGGCGTGGCGGGCAAGTACTTTTCCTTCGGTTTGGAATGGCTCATGGGCTTGGCCACCCGCGTGTTGCCGGTCCTCTTGGCGTTGTGGGGAGTCAAACTCATGCGTCAAGCACCTCCCGAGGAAGGACACGGACGCTCTCTGGTCGGCTGGATCGCCATGTGGGCCGCCTGCCTCGGCCTACTGCATCTCATTGACGGCCAACCCACCGCCATGAGTGACCGTATGGAGGCGGGCGGACAGCTCGGCTGGATCATCGGTGGAGCGCTGTCCTTCGGAGTCTCGGCCTGGGTGGCGGTGCCTTTGCTCGTGCTGCTGCTGTTTTTCGGCGTATTGGTCGCCACGGCCACGCCGGTCGCCGAGATCCCGGCACGTCTGGCGTCGTTGTGGGCCTTGGCGACCGGAAAGGTTCCCGACTATTCCGGAGCGTCGGAAACGCGCGATGCGGACCCGCCGGATACTCCCAAGAAGTCAAAACGGCGTCGTCCCACCAAATCCGAAACACAGGACACCGTGGTCATGAGCGAGGAGGACGAGCCCTCCGGGCCACCACGGTTGAAACCACAGGAGGTACCCCAGCTCAACGACGATCCGATCGATGTGGCGGAGGAAGCCGGTACCGGAAGTGCCGATTCGGCGGCGGTCATCATGCCCGAGAAAGCCCCCGAACCGCCTACCGCGTCCGCGCCGTTGGTCAACGAGGTGGATTCGGAGGGTACGTACGAGACGCCCTCGCTCGACCTCCTGACGGTCGGCCCGGCCGCCAAGAAACGCTCGAAGGCCAACGAAACCGTCATCGCCTCACTTCAAGAGGTCTTTGAACAGTTCAAAGTAGACGCCGCGGTTACCGGATTTACGCGTGGACCCACGGTGACACGCTACGAAGTGGAACTCGGCCCGGCGGTGAAGGTCGAACGTGTTCTGCAGCTGTCGAAGAACATCGCCTACGCGGTCAAAAGCGCCGATATCCGTATCATCAACCCGATCCCCGGGAAAAGCGCCGTCGGTGTGGAAATCCCCAATACCGACCGGGAAAACGTCGCCCTGGGAGACGTGCTGCGCTCGCGGCAGGCACGCGACGACCAACACCCCCTCGTGACCGGGCTGGGCAAGGACATCGAAGGCGGCTTCGTGCTGTCCAACCTGACCAAGGCTCCGCACATGCTCATCGCCGGAGCGACCGGGTCGGGTAAATCCAGCTGCATCAACTCGATCCTCATGTCACTGTTGACCCGTGCGACCCCGGACGAGGTGCGTGTCCTGTTGGTGGACCCCAAACGCGTCGAGCTCAGTTCCTATGAGGGCATTCCCCATCTGGTGCATCCCATCGTCACCAACCCGAAGAAGGCCGCCGACGCGTTGAACTGGGTGGTCAAGGAAATGGACCAGCGTTACGAAGACCTCGCCGGAGCCGGAGTGCGGCACATCGAGGAGTTCAACAAAAAGGTCGACGCCGGAGAGCTGGAAACCATGCCCGGCAGTGACCGTCCCGCCCGCAAACACCCCTACCTCCTGGTCATCGTCGATGAGTTGGCCGATCTGATGATGGTGGCGGCACGGGACGTCGAGGAAGCCGTGGTCCGTATCACGCAGCTGGCCCGAGCGGCGGGCATCCACCTCATCCTGGCGACACAACGCCCCTCGGTGGACGTCGTGACCGGACTGATCAAGGCCAATGTGCCCTCGCGGCTGGCCTTCTCCACCTCGTCCCTGGCCGACAGCCGAGTCATCCTGGACCAGCCGGGAGCCGAGAAACTGGTCGGTCGCGGAGACGGGCTCTTCCTCCCCATGGGTGCGGCCAAACCCGAGCGTATCCAAGGGTCCTGGGTCGGAGACGCCGAAATCGACGCCGTGGTCGCCCATGCCAAACAGCAGATGACCCCGCAATACATCGAAGAGGTCACCGCGAGCGCATCGGCCAAGAAGGACATCGACCCGGATATCGGCGGTGATCTCGACGTGCTCTGTCAGGCCGTCGAGCAGGTCGTGACCACGCAATTCGGATCGACATCGATGCTGCAACGTAAACTACGTGTCGGGTTCGCCAAGGCGGGCCGCCTGATGGACCTCATGGAAACGCGAGGCGTCGTCGGCCCCTCCGAAGGTACCAAGGCCCGAGACGTCCTGGTGAAACCGGATGACCTGGACGGGGTCATCGCTTCGTTGAGAGGAGAACCCACCCCATGACCAAAGCGGAACGCGGAATCGAAGGAGCCATCGCCGACGCACAGCGGCGTGGAGAATTCGACAACCTACCCGGCGCGGGGAAACCCTTGCCGCAGGATTCCGAATCCTATGGCGAGGACTGGTGGTTGAAGCAGAAGAGTACCCGGGAAAACATCGGTGCCGACGCCTTGCCCACCACCATCAAGCTCGCCCGTGAACTCGACGCACTCGACGACACTCTCGCAGGGCTTTCCACCGAAACCCGGGTACGAAAATACCTGGACGACCTCAACACGCGACTGAAGAAGGCCCTCATGTTCCCCGGCGACGGGCCACCCCTCCGGCGTGGACTCGTGCAGGTGGACGAGGCCGTCGACGCCTGGCGCTCCCAGCGACGCGACGCCTGAGGCCGCCCCTGAGCCGGCGAGTCGACCGGGTGGCGGAGGTGCACATCACTCTCTAGTCGTGGAGTGAAAGGTAATGCACCTCGCCGCCTCGGCCCCCGGCAAAGTCCCCACGATGGTCGGTAGAATCTGACTGGTGTCAGCAGTGGATGAAAACTCACGAAAAGTATCGGTCGTCACCCTAGGATGCGCTCGCAATGAAACCGACTCCGAAGAGTTGGCGGCGCGTCTGGACCAGGGTGGGTGGTCGCTCACCGAGGAAAGCGACGACGCCGATGTCATCATGGTGAATACCTGCGGTTTCATCGAGCAGGCCAAGACCGAATCGATCGACACGCTTCTGGCGGCGTCCGACACCGGCAAGAAGGTCGTCGCTACCGGCTGCATGGCACAGCGTTACGGTGACGAACTGGCCGGATCGCTGCCGGAAGCCGACGCCGTTCTCGGTTTCGACCATTATCCTCGCATCGCCGAACGGCTGGATCAGGTCCTCGCCGGGGAGACGGTCACCTCGCATCGACCCACCGACCGGCGCAAGATGCTCCCGGTCAGTCCGGTACAGCGCCAGGACAACGACACGGTCGTCCCAGGCCACAGCCGGGAAAGCCAGGCCGACTCCGCGGCCGTCGACCAATCGGCGCCGGCCCACCTCACCGTCATGCGTCGACGGCTCAGCAGCGGACCGGTGGCCAACTTGAAGATCGCCTCAGGTTGCGATCGACGCTGCACCTTCTGCGCCATCCCCAGCTTCCGTGGCTCGTTCATCTCCCGTCATCCCGATGAGATCGTCGCCGAGGCGGAGTGGCTCGCCTCCGACGGCGTCCGTGAACTCAACCTTGTCAGTGAGAACACCACGTCCTACGGTAAGGACCTGGGCGACCCCGACGCGCTGGTGGGCGTATTGAAGCGCCTCGCCGACATTGACGGGATTGAGTGGATACGGCTGTCGTACCTGCAGCCGGCCGAACTGCGCCCGGCGCTGATTACGGCAATGGGAACGATAGACCAGGTCGTTCCCTATTACGATCTGTCGTTCCAGCATTCCGCATCGGAGGTACTGCGGCGGATGCGGCGTTTCGGTTCCACCGAGACCTTCTTGGCGCTTCTCGATCAAATTCGCTCCTATGACCCGAACGCGGGAGCCCGCACGAACGTCATCGTCGGCTTCCCCGGCGAGACGGAGGCCGACGTCGACGAATTGGCGGATTTCCTGGATCGGGCCCAGCTGGATGCCACCGGAGTATTCGCCTACTCTGACGAAGACGGGACCGCCGCCGTCGAACTCGACGGTCACGTGGACCAAGACGTCGTCGACGAACGTGTCAGCCGCATATCGGCATTGGTCGACGAGCTGGTCACCCAGCGCGCGGCGGAGCGTATCGGTGAGACCGTCGACGTGCTGGTGGAATCGGTCGCCGACGACGGTGTCGACGGGCGGGCGGCGCATCAGGCCCCCGAGGTGGACGGAACGACCGCGCTGGTGGGCGATGTCGACGATCTTCGGGTGGGCGATATGGTTACGGCACAAGTTGTAGACGCCTACGGTGTAGATCTGACCGCTGAAGTAATCGAGGTTTCTCGGTGAGCACACATCCCCGACCGGTATCGGTGTGGAATATCGCCAATGCCATTACCGTCGCGCGAATCGCGCTGATCCCGCTGTTCGTCTATATCGTCGTTCAATCGGGTATGGACGACGCCAAGCTCCAAATCATCGCGACCGCGGTGTTTCTCATCGCCTCCCTTACCGATTTTCTGGACGGTTGGCTGGCGCGTTCGCGCGGATTGGTGACGTCGTTCGGTAAGCTCGCCGATCCGATCGCGGACAAGGCGTTGATCGGGGCCGCGCTTATTCTGTTCAGTTTTTACGAGGTACTCCCGTGGTGGGTAACGGTTATTATTCTGGTTCGTGAACTGGGAATAACCGGACTACGCATGGCTGTTTTGAGACATGCGGTGATTCCGGCGGGTAGCGGTGGTAAAGCCAAGACTGTTTTTCAGATCTCCGCTGTGGCCTGGTATTTGTTCCCTTGGCCCGAGCCGATTGACATGCTGGGGCCGATATTGATGGCTATAGCGTTCGTACTGACGGTATTCACCGGACTGGACTATCTCTGGAAAGCCTGGAAAGTGTCTGGACGCAATGTCGGGTAAACGCGCTAGTCTATAAAGCAACACTCAAATTGACAGACTTGGAGGACGCGATGGTCTTGATGAGGGAAATGCTTGGACAGACCCTTCGACGACGTCGCCGTGCCCAAAGGCGGACCCTGCGCGAGGTTTCCAAAGACGCGAACGTGAGTCTGGGGTACCTCTCCGAAATCGAAAGAGGTCACAAGGAACCGTCCAGCGAGCTGCTCTCGTCGGTTTGCGGCGCACTCCAAGTGAAACTCAGCGAGGTCCTAGCGGATGTCACCCGTGAAGTCTCCAGGGCCGAACGCGACGATCACGTGGAAACGGACGCCACACAGGTTCGGGTGCTGCCTCGTCCGCAGCTGCCCGCCACCGAGCACCGTCGCCCTCTGGGTGGCGGCGACAAGCACGCTCGGCCCAAGGGTTCTTCCGTGCCGGTGAATTCGTCTCACAAGCGAACGACGGGTGGCGAAGTGACCAATTCGGTGCTGGAGTCGATCGGCTGACCGTAATCGGGCGTCGACTCCGCCTCGAGGCTTGCACTGGGGCGTACTAGAATCGGGTATTGACCTGTGCGTGAGGCCGCTACGGCGGTCTCTACAATTAGTTGTGGTTATCCTTGAACGTACTGCGGTAGCGAGGATGGCTCACCCTGGAAACAGGACCTATCTCGTCTCTAGTTGCGCAGCGGCCCGAGCTGATTCACACTGGAAACAGGTGGGGAACGTTTGCAAACCTTATTAAAGCGTCGGCGTAGAGTAAACCACCGGAAGGACCCAATAATGGCCAATCCGTTCGTTAAGGGCTGGAAGTATCTAATGGCGCTGTTCGGCGCGAAAATCGATGAACACGCCGACCCCAAGATTCAAATCCAGCAAGCCATTGAAGAGGCACAGAAGCAGCACCAGACCTTGGTCAGCCAGGCTGCCTCCGTATTGGGAAACCAGCGTCAGCTGGAGATGAAGCTGAACCGTCAGATGGAAGAGGTCGAGCGCCTCCAATCGCAGGCTCGCCAGGCGTTGGTCCTTGCCGACAAAGCCCGTGCCGACGGGGACGAGAGCAAAGCCCGCGAGTTCGAAAACACCGCTGAAGTGCTCGCCGGTCAATTGGTGTCCACCGAACAGTCGCTGGAAGACCTGAAGGTCATGCACGACCAGGCCCTTCAAGCGGCGGACCAGGCGAAGGAAGCGGTGGAGAACAACCAGAAGATGCTGCAGCAGAAGCTGCAGGAGCGCACCAAGCTCATGGGGCAGCTCGAACAGGCCAAAATGCAGGAGACGATCGCTTCGTCGTTGGAATCGATGTCCAGCACCGCCGGTGGTGGCAGCACGCCCGACTTCGGCGAGGTGCGCGACAAGATCGAATCGCGCTACTCCACGGCCATGGGGCGTGCCGAATTGGCGAGCAACAGTGTGGAAGGCCGCATGATGGAGGTCGAGAAGGCCTCCCAAGACATGGCGGGTGTCTCGCGACTCGATCAGATTCGTGCCTCCATGGAAGGCGACAAGCTCTCCGGTTCGGCCTCGGAATCGAAGGGGGCCGAAGAGAAGCCAGCGGCCGAGGGGAAGGACTCGTCGGTCACCAACGCTCGTTTGGCCGATATCCGCGCCTCGATGGACGACGGTGGAGAGGCCGACACCGCGAAAAGCTAGAGTCGGCGACACGGCTTGCCGACGTCAGCGTTTCCGCAGCGAGCCGTGGAACCGAGCCCGACGGACCGGTGGGCCAAACCGGTCCTTTTTTCGTGT
Organism: Haloglycomyces albus DSM 45210; assembly: GCF_000527155.1. Classification (NCBI taxonomy): domain Bacteria; kingdom Bacillati; phylum Actinomycetota; class Actinomycetes; order Glycomycetales; family Glycomycetaceae; genus Haloglycomyces; species Haloglycomyces albus. The sequence goes on from NZ_AZUQ01000001.1 coordinate 2,371,032, forward strand.
GCGGAACTCCCGTCTCAGCCGTGGGTAGGACGTCGTGACCGCCCCCTGCGGTACGCTGGCGTGGTGCACAAGCTACCTACCCTGAACCGGCTGGACGGGCTGACCGACGATGAACTGCGCGAGGCCTATCGACCCCCGAAGGAATCCTGGTTGCGGGTGAACTTCGTGTCGTCGGCCGACGGAGCCGCCACCCTCGACGGAGTCAGCGGCGGCCTGTCGGGACAGGAGGACAAGCGGGTTTTCAAGCTTCTACGCGCCGGCTGTGACGTCCTGCTGGCGGGAATGGGAACCGTGTCGGCCGAGAACTACGGCCCCCTGTTGTTGAGTTCCGAGCGGCGGCAGTGGCGGCTCGCCCAAGGGAAACCCGAGTATCCCGTCATGGCGGTGGCGAGCGCTTCGGCAGGTTTGAGCCCGACGGCGTCGCTGATCACCGATGCCCCACGTACTCCGATCGTCGTCTGTGCCGCCGACGCACCGGCATCACGCCTTTCCGCGCTCCGTGAGGTCTGCGACGTGATCGCCGTCGGTAGGGGCGCGATCGACTATCAGTCCGCGATCGCACACTTGCGTGAACGCGGACTGCGGCATGTCCTCAGCGAGGGTGGACCGCGCGTTTTCGGTGATCTTGTGGCCGCCGGACTGGTCGACGAGTTGGACGTCACCTATTCGCCCTTGTTGGTGGGCGCGGGGCCCGACCGGATAGCTGCGGGAACGCCCGCGAAGGCGACGAATTCCATGCGACTGGCCCACGCCCTGGAAGCCAACGGTAATTTGATCTGCCGATATCTGTCACAATGACGCTCATGAGTGAAGCCATCGGACGAGTACTGGGGACCGAGGACGCCACTCCGCTGTCGTTCTGGACAGCGGTGGAATCCACCGCTTACGCACAACTCGACGATGTGCTGATCACCGAACGCGAGGTACCCGAGGTGGGGACGGTGCGGATCTCCGGCGTGGTGACCGCGGTTCGCAGCCGTCACGAAGGGGCCCAGTTCGACTCGGACGTGTTCGACATCAGTGAAGGGCATCTTCCCGCCCAGGTGCAGGAGGCCGCCGAAGTCACCGTGACTCGGGTGGAGCCGGAGATCTTCGTTCCGCCGCTTCCCGGAGCGGTCGTCTCCCGAGCGGCCGCCGACGACCGCGATCGGGCCCTGTACTTTGACGGGATGGAACATCGTGTGCCCCTGGGATTCTCACGCGACGGCCATCCGGTGTTTCTGAACGCCGACTTCCTCACCGGGAAACGCGGTGCCCACGTGTCGATTTCCGGCGTCAGCGGGGTGGCGACCAAAACCTCCTTCGCCACGTGGCTTCTGTACTCCCTGTTTCGTTCCAAGGCGCTCGAAGGGGAGGCGGCCAACACCAAGGCCCTCATATTCAACGTCAAGGGAGAGGACCTTCTTCTCCTCGACCACCCCAACAGCAAATTGGACGACGCCACCGGTGAACAGTACCACCGTTTGGGCCTCACGCCCGGACCGTTTCCGTCCGTGCGGGTCGACGCTCCGCCCCGAATCGGGGACCCGAAGGGCGTCCCGGACGTGGCCTGCCGCTCCACAGGTGTGGCACCGCTGTACTGGAGTCTGGCGGAATTCTGCACCGAAGGACTCCTGCCTTTCGTATTCGCCGACGCGGACGACGACCGGCAGCAGTACACCATGGTGGTCAACCAGGTCACCGCCCGTCTGCGCAAAGAGGCACGCCCGAAGGACAACGGCGCGGTCGCTCTGGACGGAGAACTGCTGACCAGTTACGACCACCTGGTGGACTTCATCTGCGAGCGGCTCTCCGACGAAGCCGAACGCGGCCAATGGGCGGGAACGGCCGTCGGACTCGGAACGATCAGTGCGTTCATTCGACGTTTGGTCGCCAGCCGTCGTGACCTGTCGCGAATCGTGCGTGGCGACCTGTCTCCGCCCGCCGAAGACGAATCGCCCGCCCAAGTACGCGTGGTGGATCTGCACAATCTTCCCGACCGGGCCCAGCGATTCGTTGTCGGAGTGACGCTTCGCGCCGAATTCGAGCGAAAGGAAAAGTCCGGCACGGCTCGACCGCTGCAGTTCATCGTGCTCGACGAACTGAACAAGTACGCTCCACGGGACGGGTCCAGCCCCATCAAGGACCTTCTCCTCGACATCGCCGAACGTGGGCGCTCGCTGGGTATCGTTCTCATCGGTGCGCAACAGACGGCCTCGGAAGTGGAGCGGCGGGTGGCGGCCAACTCCGCCGTTCGCGTCGTGGGTCGTTTGGACGCCGCCGAAGCGACCCGACCCGAGTACGGATTCCTGACCCACGCGCAGCGGGGACGGGTGCTGATGGCGAAACCGGGAACCATGTTCGTGGCACAGCCGGAACTCCCCGTTCCCTTGGTGGTGGGATTCCCGTTCCCGTCCTGGGCGACTCGTCCGGAAGAAGCGGGCCCGCCACCGGCGGGTACCGGTGCGTCGGTGACCGCCGCCCGCGATCCCTTCGAACTGGCCGCTGACGATGACGACGACATTCCGTTCTAAGAGGGAAGGCTGACATGCGGATACTGCACACGTCCGATTGGCATGTGGGAGTGAGTTTGAAGGGGCGTGCGCGTCTCGACGAACAGCGGCGAGTCTTCAGCGAGATCGTCGACGTCGCACGGGAGAAAAAACCCGACCTTGTCATCGTGGCCGGTGACCTGTACGATTCCGCCTCTCCCTCGTCGGCGGCGCAGAAGGTGCTGACCTCCGCGCTGTCGGCACTGCGCTCGACGGGAGCCGAAGTCGTCGCCGTGGCGGGCAACCACGATAACGGACCGGGGCTGGAGGCCCTGCGAACGTGGGCCCATGCGGCGGGGATCCATCTGCGTGGCCGTATCACCAGTGCCGACGACCACATCATTGCCTCGCAGACCGCGAGCGGGGAAGAGTGGGTGCTGGCCGCCTTGCCGTTCGTTTCGCAACGGTACGCCGTGCGGGCGGCGGAAATGTTCGAACTGTCGGCGGCGGAAACGGAATCGGGATACGCCGATCACCTACGGCGTCTAGTCGTCCGCCTGTCACAGTCGTTCCGTGACGACGCGGTGAATCTCTTTACCGGACACCTCACCGTCGTCGGCGGTACGACCGGCGGCGGCGAACGTGAAGTACACACCGTAGCCGACTATGCGGTGCCCGCCTCCATTTTTCCCAGCTCTACGTCCTATGTGGCATTGGGGCACCTGCACAAGGCACAGACGATATCCGGGCCGTGTCCGATTCGGTATTCGGGCGGACCGGTCATGGTGAACTTCGGGGAGGAAAGCTACCGCCCGTCCGTTTCGATCGTCGATGTCACCGCCGATACGCCCGCCAAAGTGGAAACGGTCGACATCGACGCCGCCGTGCCCTTCCAAACCGTGCGGGGAACGGTCGATAAGTTGCGGGAGGCCACGGTTGACGATAAGGCCTTCCTGCGAGTGTTCGTAGAGGAGCCCGCTCGAGCCGGTCTGCGCGGAGAGGTCGCCGAACTGTTCCCCGACGCCGCCCAGGTCCACATTCAGCCTCCGGTAACGGGAACCGACGAACCGCCCGCCTCCCGTCGACTCGGACGTAGTCCCGCCGAGCTGTTCAGCACCTACCTCGACGAAAGCGGGCACGATGATCCGGCGGTACTGGAGTTGTTCAACGAACTCTACGCCGACGCCCAGACCAACCCGGGAGAGGACGACTGATGCGACCCATCCGTTTGGATCTCAACGGTTTCGGTTCCTACGCCGACACCACGACGCTCGACTTCAGCGACGTCGAATTCTTCGCCCTCACCGGACCGACAGGAGCGGGAAAATCCACCGTTCTGGACAGCATCTGCTTCGCCCTTTATGGACGGACTCCCCGACTGAAAGGCAAACTCGACTTCACCATCGCACCGTCGGCGACCGAAGGGAGCGTACGGTTCGTATTCGCCGCAGGGGCCAACCGTTACGTTCTCACCCGCACCCTTCGGCGCTCCAAACAAGGGCAAGTGAAGACCCAGAACGCGGGCATCGAACGTCTGCCCGCCGATGTCGACGTCACCGACGCGAACGAACTCACCTCCGGCCTGGGCACCCCGCTGGCCACGGGGGCCAATAAGGTGAACACCGTGGTGGAAAAGATCATCGGTCTGCCGTTCGAGCAGTTCACCAAATCGGTGCTGCTGCCGCAGGGCGAGTTCGCTCAGTTTCTCCACGCCACCGCCGCCGAACGACGTAACATCCTGGAAAACCTCCTCGGACACGGTGTCTACGCTGACATTCAACGCAAAGCCGCCGCGCGACGCGATCACGCCGATACGACTCGTAAAACTCTCGACGCTCAGCTGGCCAAGATACCCACCGTCGGCGACGCCGACCTCTCCCACGCGGAAGGAAAGGTCACCGAACTCGACGACCTCTCCCACACCGTTCGACAACGTGCCGAGGAACTCGACAACCTCACCACGACGGTCACCAACCTGCGTGAGCGGCTCACGGCCCTGGACGCGGATCTCTCCCACCTGACCTACGTCAAACGTCCTCACGGACTGGACGACCTGACCGAACGATTCAACGACGCGGCGGAAAAGGTCGCGGCCAAAGCCGCCGATGTGGAAAACGCCGAGGCCGACGACGAACGCCTCCGTGAGGAGCTGGCCGGGCTCAATCTCGCCGTCATCACCCGCCGCATCGACGCCTGGCACCAGCTGCACGAATGCGAAAACAATATCAACCTGGGCACCGAAATGGTCGATGCGCTCAAGGGTGAAATCTCCGAACAGCGCGAACTGGTCGACGCTGCCCGCGAAGAGGTCGACGTCCAGACGCAGCAGGTTGAACAGGCCCGCCTGGTCGACTTCGCGGGAAGTCTCCGTGATCAACTCGCGGAAGGATACCCGTGCCCCGTTTGCGATCAGGAAGTCGACCGCCTACCCAAACGCGACATCAACCACGCCCTCCATGACGCCCAGCAGGCAGTCGGCCTGGCCAAACAGGAACTCGAAGACGCCGAGAAGAACCTACAGAGCAATGAATCCAAGCTCATCACCTATGAAACCCGGCTGAACGAGCGACTGGCGGAACAAAAACGCCTCAAACGCAAACTCGCCGAAGCGCCCGACCTCGCACAATTGCAAGAGCAACAGGAACGCGCCGAAGCCGCAGACAGCCGACTGAAAGCCAGTTCCACGACGCTCGCAACGGCCCGTAAAGCCCTCCGCGCCGCACAAAAACGCCGCGACACGATCGAAAACGAGCATCAAAACGCGTGGCACGACTTCCGTCACGCCCGCGATCAAGTGGCGGGACTCAACCCGCCGGTCGCCCCCGACGACCTCCACACGGCCTGGGGCGAATTGGTCGACTGGGCGAAAGCACGCCACGCCGACACCCGGGCGGCACGGGACGAGGTCCAACGCGAGCTGGCGGCGTCCGACGACCGTGCCGGAGCTCTGCGGCGCGATATGGCCGGAGCGCTCGCGGAAGTGGGAGTGAAGGCCCCGACCGGCGGGACGGGGACCGATTACATCACCGCGCATCTGGAGGCGACCAAGGACGCACGTTTCCGCCTCGACGGACTGCGGGAATCGCGGCAGCGCCGGGTGGACTTGGAGTCGGAGATCGGTCGGCATGTCCGCGAATGGGAAGTGGCCAAGGCCCTGGCCGATCACTTGAAGGCCAATCGCTTTACCGGGTGGCTGCTCAGCGAGGCCCTCGATGAGCTGGTGCTGGGTGCGTCGCAGACGTTGAATCGCATCAGTAACGGGCAGTACGATCTGGTGCGGCGCGACAACGAATTCTGGGTCATCGACCACCATGACGCGGATTTGGCGCGACCGGTACGGTCGCTTTCCGGCGGTGAGACGTTCGCGGCTTCGCTGTCGCTCGCTCTGGCCCTGTCGGATCAGTTGGCGGCCATGGCTTCCGGCGGAACGGCCCTGGAATCGATCCTTCTCGACGAGGGATTCGGCACCCTGGACCCCGACAGTCTCGACGCCGTGGCGACCACTCTGGAAGCTTTGACCACCGATTCGAACCGCATGGTCGGGGTCGTGACTCACGTGGCGGACCTGGCCAATCGAGTACCGGTACGCTACGAGGTCACTAAGGGCGTACGCGGTTCACGAGTCGAGAAGCTGGTGAACTGATGCGGATCACCGTAGACGCGTGGGACCCTTCCTTCGCCGACGGTTCCGAGTCGCCGGGAGCGGCCGGTGCGGCGGAATTGGAGGTCAATGTCGAACGTCCGGGTGCGGACTGGGCACCGATCACTCCCACCGCGCCGGGGCCGAACCGAGTGGCCGTCGTCGACGGGGTGCGACGTCTCGACGCCCGGGTGGAACTGTCCGACTCGGAGGGACGGTGGCCCGGGCTGTGCGTGTCCTGGGCGGCGGGGCTGGTAACCTGCGACTTCGCGGCCGCCCACTCAGAGGTGTCGACCACTCGGGTTCAACGCGGGCTGTTCAGTCCGGTTGATCCGGAGCGGGAACTGGGACCGTATCCGTATTTCCCCATCAAAAGCGACGACACCGCCGAGTTGATCGCGGCCTCGCAGAACGCGATGTCCGCTCTGGAAGCGGAGATCGCCCTCAACGCGGAAGAAACGGATCTGGCCGTATTGGACGGAACCCTGCGGGGACGGCGGCACGCGGACAGAGCGATCGGATACATTAAAAGTCATCAGCGTTCCTATTTGCCCGCCGACCTCAATCCGATCGTGGAACAACTTCAACCGGCACAACGCACTCCGGTCTTCCAATTGACCACCACCTGGCCACGCTACTGCGCCTATTTGCGCCTGCCCGGAGTAACGCCCTACGGGTGGAACGGCATTGCCCGGCTGGAGGCGGCCGACCACGGTCAGGCCGACGATGCGGCGGAGGCGATCCGACTGGTGAACTCCGCTGCCGCCGTTCTGCCTCGGCTCGCCTCTTCCAGCCATAAGGATCCGCGTGCGCCGCAGAACCTCACTCCCATCGCGGGTCTGGAACGGCGCTTGAAACATCTCATGGGAGATCCGCGAATCCTGTTGCGCACCATTCGGCGTGCGTGACATTTTTGTTATAAATAAGCGTTCGAACCGCAACCATCCTTGGTATCTCAGACGTCTAGCCACATAGAACAACCGTCGACGTCCCCTCGCGTTTCCGCGGCTGGGCGTTCTATTCATTACCGAGGAGATTTTTCATGGTCAGAGCGCAGCGTTCCCCCTGGTGGGCACATGCTCTCGTGTGGGTCGGTGCCGTGACGTTCCTTTTGGCGGGGACCACCGCCGCACTGACCCATCTCACCGATTCACTGGTGGAGGAGACGATTCCCGATGAGAACTTTCTGGGCGATGACCGGGCCGAGATGGACACCGAGAACATCTCCGGTCCGCTGAATTTTCTCGTCGTGGGCCGAGATAAGGACGAGAACGGTGTGACCCGTACCGACACGCTCATCATCGTGCACATCAACGCCGAGTTGGATACGGCGTCGATGATTTCCGTGCCACGTGACTTGTGGATCGAAATCGCGGATTGCGGGAACGGATCTCCGTGCGTGGACAAGATCAACAGCGCCGCCACCAAGTTTTCCGAGGAGAAGCGGCAGGTGCAGAACATTACGGATACGCTCTACAATCTGACCGGCCTGCGCTTCAACGGTCTGGCCATCGCCAACTTCGAGGGGTTCCTCGACCTGATCGAGGTGGTCGGGGAAGTCGAGCTCTGCCCGTGGCATGAGATCACCACCGACCACACCGGTCAGACCTTCCCCGGGGAATGCCGCTATTACGGTAAGGACGACGCGCTGGAGATCGTGCGAGAGCGCAAAGCGTGGAGCGAGCCGGAGGACTATCGGGAAGGTCGCGGAGGAGACTACGGGCGGCAGGCCATGCAGCAGCAGGCCATCATGTCGATTCTCAAGGAGGCCAAAAAACAGGGCTACCATACGAACCCTGGGAAGGCCATCGAAATTTTGGAGGAAATCGGGGAAAACCTGGTATTCGATCGAGGTGGGATGAAGTTGACCGACTTGATCCTCTCGCTCAGCGATATCGACCCCGACGGTATTCAGCGGGTGCGTATTCCCAGTACGACGTCCAGCGTCATGGTGAACGGGAATCCGACCTCGATTGAAATCATGAGTGAAGAGCAGGGGCATGTGGAGACGGCCGACAATCTGTGGCGCTCCGTGGAAAACGACACCGTAGACGAATGGATCGGCGACAACCCCGAGTGGGTCCACTCCTAGCGGCTCGCGGTGCCGAGGTGATCGGGTGTCGACGCGGCGATGATTATCGGCCGTTGAGAATTCATCCTCCCATAGGTTGACATCAATACGTATGGCAATCATAGTTTCAGATGTATAGTTTGAAACCCACATCGAGGGGGAGAAGTGAAATCAACCCAAGGTATCGCGCTGTCACGGCGCGGACTCTTCCAAGCCGGGACGGCCGTCGCGGCGGGAGCCGCCCTGTCGGCGGCCTGGCCCGACGCTGCCGCGGCGAGTGACGAACCCACCCTGCTGTACGGACGAGCCGTCTGGAACGCGCGCCCGCCGAGCTCACCGGTGTCGATCATTTCGGCCCCCGATACGATCGTCATACATCACGCCGTATGGCCCAACACCATGGACTTCTCCCTCGATCGAGCAGCCCAGGTGTCACGCGAGATTCAAGATCTCCACATGGACCAGAACGGTTGGCGCGACTCGGGCCAGCAACTGACCGTGGGACGTGGCGGCCACGTCATGGAGGGACGACACCGCTCTTTTGAGGCCATCCGCTACGGCCAGAACGTCCACGGAGCCCACGTCGGGGGACACAACCACCACACCATCGGAATCGAAAGCGAAGGTACCTACACCGACGCCGACACCATCATCCCCAGCGGACAATTCGGTTCCCTCGTCCAGACCTGCTCCTGGCTGTGCCAACAGTACGGACTCAACCCCTACCACGCCATTGCCGGACACCGCGACTTCAACAACACCATCTGCCCGGGAGACGCACTCTACCAACGACTCCCCGAACTGCGGCAGCGTACCGCTCAGCACATGGAACAACACGGACGCTGAAGCGGCGCATCGTCGTCAACTCGCTATAAGGAAAAGTGGGACCGCCTCTCAAGGGAGGCGGTCCCACTCAACGATTACTCAGCGACGGTGTCCACGGCTCGTTCACCGGGATGAATACGGTCTTCTCCGCGACCGTCGCACTGCCAACCGTTTACAGCGTCGCACGGGCATCGCGGAGGCGCTGTAGGCTGACGTCCCGGCCCAACAGCTCCATCGACTCGAACAGAGGCGGCGACACCGTCTTTCCCGATACGGCGACCCGCAACGGTGTGAAGGCCTTGCGCGGTTTCAGCTCCATGCGTTCCACCAACGCCGTCTTCAAAACGGATTCGATGCCGTCGGTTCTCCAGTCGTCGAGGCCCTCCAGGGCGTTGATGGAGGCGTCCAGTACAGCGTCGGAGCCCTCCTTGAAACCCTTCTTCACACTTCCGGCCTCCATCTCGAAGTCCTGACCGGCGAAGAAGAACCGCATCATCTCCGCGGCCTCGCCCAAGTTCGCGCAGCGTTCCTGCACCATCGGCATCGCGGAACGGACGATGTACATCTGAGCGTCGGTCGGCTCGTCCGGAAGCAAGCCGCGGTTCCGGAGGAACGGTACAGTCTGCTCCACCAGCTGTTCGGTGTCGGCGGCGCGGAAATGATCCGAACAGATCGCCCGGAACTTCTTCTCGTCGAACCGAGCCGGGTTGCTCTTGACGTCGTGCAGATCGAAGGACTTCAAGAACTCACTCACCGTGAACACGTCACGATCGGGACCGATCGCCCAGCCCAAGGTGGCCACGTAGTTGAGAACGCCTTCAGGGAGGTAGCCCTCGTCCTTGTACAACAACAGGTTCGAACGGGGGTCACGCTTCGACATCTTCTTGCCGCGTTCATCGGTGATCAACGGCAAATGCGCGTATTCGGGGACGCCGTCGGCGATGCCCAGATCGGTCAACGCGCGCCACAGCACGATCTGGCGTGGAGTGGACGGCAAGAGGTCCTCGCCGCGAACCACCACATTGACCTTCTGCATGGCGTCGTCAAGCGGATTGGTCAAGGTATAGAGAGGCGAACCGTCGCCACGGGCAATGACGTAGTCGGGGATCGTTCCCGCCGGGTACGTGACCTCCCCGCGTACGAAGTCGGTGAAGGTGATGTCCTCGTCCGGCATCCGCATCCGGTACACCGGGCGGCGTCCCTCGGCGCGGAACGCCGCCTTCTGCTCTTCGGTGAGGTCGCGGTCGTAATTGTCATATCCCAGCTGCGGGTCGCGTCCAGCGGCCTCGTGACGTGCTTTGACCTCGTCGTTAGTGGAAAAAGCCGCATAGGCGTAGCCGTTCTCCACCAGTTTGTCGATGACGTCGGAATACGAATCGCCGCGCTCGCTCTGGCGGTAGGGGCCGTACGGACCACCGATATCGGGGCCTTCGTCCCAGCTGAGGCCCAACCAGGACAGGGCGTCCAGAAGCTGGTTGTACGATTCTTCGCTGTCCCGGGCCGCATCGGTGTCTTCAATGCGGAAAATGAACGACCCGTCGAAGTGACGGGCGTATCCCCAGGAGAACAGGCAGGTGCGCACCAGTCCTACGTGAGGGGTTCCAGTGGGGGACGGGCAAAATCGGGTACGAATATTACTCACTTGCGACCACCTGATTTGTCAGAGTTCCAATACCGGCGACAGAGATGGACACTTTATCGCCCGCGTTCATCGGCCCGATTCCCGCCGGGGTTCCGGTGAGAACCACATCGCCGGGAAGCAGAGTCATCACCTGGGAAATATAAGCGACGATCGAGGCCGGATCGAAGACCATGCTCTTGGTGGAGTCCAACTGCCGCACCTCTTCGTTGACCTCACAGCGGATTTCGGCGTCGTGAGTGTCGAGGTCGGTCTCAACCCACGGACCGAGCGGGCAGAAGGAATCGAATCCCTTGGCGCGAGTCCATTGTCCGTCACGTTTCTGCAAGTCCCGTGCGGTGACATCGTTGGCACAAGTGTAGCCCAGAATGGCCTGCCGGGCCGCTTCTCGAGAGACTTTGCGGGCCCCCGGCAGTCCGATGACGACGGCCATTTCGGCTTCGTGCTCGATATCGTCGGCAACGGTGGGTACGGTGACCGGGTCGCCCGGTCCAACGACGGCGGTGGACGGCTTCAGAAAGAGCAGCGGTTCACTCGGTACCTCGGCACCCTGTTCTTCGGCGTGCTCGGCGTAATTTCGCCCGATGCAGACGATTTTGGACGGTATGACGGGAGCCAACAGTCGCACGTCGTCGAGGGCCCAACGTTGCCCGGTCAGCTTGACGCCGGCAAAGGGGTGGCCGTCGATTTCGGCGGCGGTGGCCCCCGGGCCGTCCCCTTCCAGACGAGCGAAGGACATGCCTTGTGGATGTGCGATTCGCGCTATGCGCACGTTATTCTCCTTATTGGTCACGATGGAGGCAGGGTGGCGCCCTAAATCAGTAGGAACGCTCCTGCGGTAATGGCGGTCATGAGGATCGATCCTATGACAATGCCCATGCCGAGGCGGCGAAGTCGCCCGGACAGGCCGATGGCGAAGCCGAGGCTGCAGAGGGCGGGAGTGGCGACGAGGAAGGACATGACCGTGGCACCAAGACGGACCTTCCAATCGAGATCCCCGGTCAGGAAGAAACCGAGGACGCCGGCGAGGATCCCGGTCAAAACGAAACCCGCCGCGATGCCCGCACCCATACGACGGCGTGCGTACACGGCTTGATCACCGGGTCGAGATGTTCGGTAGTTTGCTTGTGATGTCACCATGTCAGAATAGACCGTCAATTCATCTTGGATTATTATCCCTCGGGGAGACGACGCATGCGGCGGTGCGGAATGTCGTCCTCCAAGAATTCCTCCCCTTCGGCGACGAAGCCGTGTTTTGCGTAAAACCCCAGGGCGTAGGTTTGTGAGTCCAGAATGATCGGAACGTTTCCCGCCGTCTTCAATGCCGCCTCCATGAGTTTTGCCCCGAGCCCGGTGCCACGTTGGTCGTGAGCCGTGCAGACTCGACCGATTTTCCGGCCGTCCTCGTACGGGTACACGCGTAGGTAGCCCACGACTTGATCGTTCTCTTCGGCCCAGAGGTGAACGGTGTCGGATTGGAGATCCAGCGCATCCAGATCCGGATACGGGCAGTTCTGCTCGACAACGAAAACGTCCTGCCGCAGTCGAGCGATCTGGAACACGGTTGTGGCGTTGAGATCGGCTAGGTGGGCATCGAAGACGGGCATGGTGGCTCAGCTTCCTCACGTCGCCTGGATTCGGATGACCTCCAAATACTAGCGCGGTTGCCGTGACGGATCCGGGCGATCGTGGGCGATCTTGCTCATGCGGAGGAGAGCATCGACGCTCAAGTAAAGTCGACCGCCGGCACGATTCATACCGGAATTCCGTGGTTCAATCCTTTCGAAATCGACTTCGATAGTCGGTGGGAGTCGTATTCAACCGTCGGCGGAATGCTCGCACCAAGGTGTCGGAGCTTCCGAAGCCACTCAGACGGGCCACGCGTCCCAGTGTGTCGTCAGTGGATTCCAAACGGTTTCGGGCGATCTCCACCCGGGCGGCTTCAATGTAGGCGGCCGGGGTCGTATTCAATTCCGTCTTGAAGATTCTGGCCAGCTGACGTTCGCTGACATGAGCCCGACGAGCCAGGTCGGCTATATCGATGGGGCCGGTGGCGTGTTCGTGGACAAAGCGCCTCAGGTCGTCGATCCGTCGCGACGCAGAAATCGGTTCCAACGGCACACTGAACTGGCTCTGCCCGCCGGGGCGCTTCAGATACATGACCATTTGCCGAGCTATGCGCAGGGCGATGTCATCGCCGTATTCCTCGGCGACCAGAGCCAAGCTGAGGTCGAGACAGGCAGTGACACCCGCACCAGTCCACACGTCCCCATCACGAATGAAGATGGGGTCGGGATCGACGTCGACGTTGGGGTATTCCCTGGCCAGTTGCTCCGCAGTCAACCAGTGTGTCGTCACCCGTCGCCCTTCCAGCAAACCCGCCGCTGCCAGGACGTGAGCGCCCACGCACACCGACGTCACCCGACGGGTATCGCGTGCCAGACGACGGATCCACGCGACGACCGCCGGGTCGACGTCGGCGATGGCGTGTCCGGCCGCATCGAGGTTGACGGCGCCAGGGACGACGAGTGTATCGATCGGAGTGCCGTCCAGCTCGGCGAAGGTGCAGTCGGGGACCACAGTGACACCTGCCGCCGTGACAACGGGGTCGGCAGAGGGCGCCGCGAGGCGGACGATGTGGCGTGACTCTACCGCTCTTTCTCGGGCGAGCAGCGAGAATACTTCCGCCGGTCCCGTCACGTCCAGCAGGTCGACATTGGGAAACAGGGCGATGACCAAGGTTTTGTGCATGACCGCCTCCAAGATGACGGGACGACGATAGGGATGTCTGAATCTGCATGCTACCTGACATTGCAGACACGACGGTGCGACCATACGCTTGGTTCTGAAACCGCAATCGAGAAGGGGTACACCATATGTCGAGCACAACTCTCCGAGATCTCAATGGACTCGAATCCACCCCGGCAAGCCTGGACGACGCCACATTGGTCCTGATCGACTACCAAAACACCTACACCACCGGCGTCATGGAACTCGACGGCTGGAAAGAGGCACTCGAGCGCGCCTCCGCCTGTCTACAGCAGGCCCGTCACAAGCAAACACCCGTCATTCACGTCCGACACGACGGCGGAGCCGGATCACCCTACGATCTCAGCACTCACCTCGGTGCGATTCACGACGACGTCGCACCACGCGACGGGGAACCGGTCGTCACCAAACAGGCCCCGGACGCCTTCGTCGGTACCGATCTGGCCGAACACATCGCCGAAACCGGCCGCGACAAACTGATCGTTATCGGCTTTATGACCCATATGTGCGTCACGTTCACCAGCCAAGGTGCTTTCCTTCGTCAGTTGGCTCCCACAGTGGTCGCCGACGCCTGCGCCACCCGGCCCTTGGAGACCGACGTGGCTCCAGTCGATTCCGCACAAATGCACGCCGGCGCGCTCGCCACGATCGGCGACCTCTACGGTGTCGTGGTGCCGCGCGTCGCCGACCTCGCATAGGGAACGTCCCATCGGGAACCGTGTCCCGACCGTGTACCGGTTCCCGATGTTCGGCGCTGTGGCGTCCTCGACAAGAAATGCGACATCGTCGCAATCCGCCGACATCGTCTCGATCACCTCAATGACCGAGACCTGTGGCATACGGGCCTAAGACACTATATTTCCGGTGCTCGCTCTCTCCATTAGAAAAAACTGTTCCGCCGTATTCCGGACGGTATGGTGACCGTTTCTTCGTGACAGCAGTGTGTGGCCGTCGCTCCGTACATATTAATTCCATAAAAGACGATACGTAGATATAGTGGTGCAACGTCGGTCACTTTCAGCGGTCGCCTGTTTCGGTTCATATCATGGTTTTCCGTTGTAAGCACAGAAATGTCACTAGACTTCCGAAGCAGTGATGTTACATCGGTGAACCTACTCGTGTCGGAGCGATTCGACGAGTTCTCATGCTGGTTGAGGCAGTTCGACACCTGGGGTTCTGCTTTGGGGGAATGGTTGACCATGGATGTGCTCGAAGTCGCCCGACTGCAGTTCGGGACGACGACCGTATACCACTTTCTGTTTGTGCCCATCACAATCGGAATGTCAATGTTGGTGGCCCTACTACAAACAATGTGGAGGGTCACCGGTAAGGACTCGTACCTCAGAGCGACCAAGTTCTGGGGCAACCTCTTTCTCATTACTCTTGCCATGGGGATTGTGACCGGGATCGTGCAGGAATTTCAGTTCGGGATGAACTGGAGCGCCTACTCTCGCTTCGTCGGAGACATCTTCGGTGCACCACTCGCGTTCGAAGCTCTACTGGCCTTTTTCCTCGAGGCCACCTTCGCCGGGATCTGGATCTTCGGCTGGGACAAATTGAAGCCCTCCCTCCACCTCGCCTGTATTTGGATAGTCGCGTTCGGAACGGTCCTATCGGGATACTTCATTCTGGCGGCGAACGCCTTCATGCAAAACCCGGTCGGCTATGAATACAGTGAGGCCAACGGGCGTGCCGAACTCACCGACTTCGGTGCCGTACTGACCAACCCGGTGGCCTTGACGCAGTTTCCACACACCATATTCGCCTCCTGGCTGACCGCCGCCATGATCATGATCGCCGTCAGTGCCTGGCACTTCAAACGCAAGCGCGACCTCGACGTACATCGTCCGGCCCTGCGTCTGGGAGTTCTCACCAGCGTCATCGCCGGGATCGGGCTCGTCATCTCCGGTGACTCCCTGGGTAAAGTCATGACCTCCACTCAGCCGATGAAGATGGCGGCCGCCGAAGCGCTGTACAACACCACCTCGGGTGCCCCGTTCTCCGTGTTGACCGTCGGCGACATCAGCGGACAGGAACATACGCCGATTCTCGAAATCCCCGGTCTGCTGTCGTTCCTGGGAACCGGTTCGTTCGGGGCCGAAGTCCAGGGCATCAACGATCTGCAAGCGCAGTACGCCGCCCAGTACGGGCCGGGAGACTACACTCCGTACATTCCACTCACCTACTGGTCCTTCCGCGCCATGATCGGTTTCGGCATGCTCGCCGTCCTGATCGCTTTGTACGTATGGTGGCGGACGCGGCGAGGCAAGCTGCCGCAAGGCCGCCTGTTCTGGATCGTTGCCGTCTGGTCGGCCGTCCTGCCGTTCGTCGCCAATTCCACCGGATGGATCTTCACGGAAATGGGCCGTCAACCGTGGGTGGTGTTCTCCCTCATGCTCACCGAAGACGGTGTCAGTCCAACGGTGGGGGAGAGATCCGTCTGGGTGTCGTTCGTCGGATTCACCCTCGTCTACGCGATATTGGCGGTGGTCTGTATGAAACTGTTCCTCAAATACGCGAAGCTCGGTCCGCCCGATGAGGAAAAGGCCAAGGCCGGTGTCGGGGGTCCCTCCTCCGACGATGACGACAGCGATAAACCCATGGCATTCGCCTACTGAAGTGAAGGAACCTCTAGATGGATTTGACAACGATCTGGTTTCTCGCCATAGCGATCCTCTTCACCGGATACTTCGTCCTGGAAGGCTTCGACTTCGGCGTCGGCATGCTGCTTCCCGTCCTCGGCCGTGACGATCGCGAGCGCCGCCTGGCGATCAACACCATCGGCCCGGTATGGGACGGGAACGAAACCTGGGTAATCACCGCCGGTGGAGCCATGTTCGCGGCGTTCCCGGTGTGGTACTCGAGCTTGTTCAGCGGATTCTATCTGCTGTTGTTCCTGATTCTCATCGCACTGATCGTACGCGGAGTGGCCTTCGAATACCGTGCGAAGGGCAAGACCGAACGATGGAAGGCCACCTGGGATCGCTCGATCTTCTGGTGTTCCCTGGCAGCAAGTCTCCTGTGGGGAATGGTCGTCGGCAACATGGTGTACGGAGTGGCGCTGGACGCCGACCACTATTACGTCGGATCGTTCTGGGAGCTGTTCAACCTTCCGGCACTACTGGGCGCGGCCACCTTCGTTCTACTCTTCGCGGGTCACGGCGCGACCTTCCTGTCACTGAAAACCAAGGGCGAGTTCTCACAGCGGGCCCACTCCCTGGCATGGAAGTTGTCCACCGTAGGAGCACTTCCGGCCGCGGTTTGGCTGGTGTGGATGCAGACCCACAGTGGCTCGGTACTGTCGGGCGTCTTCATCGCCGTCGCCGTTGCCTCTCTGCTCACGTCCATCGTGTGCAACCTGATCGGCAGGGACGGATTCTCCTTCAGTTTCACCGCCGCGACCATCGCATTCGCCTCCGCCGGGCTGTTCGCCGCCCTGTGGCCCAACGTCATGCCCTCCACGATTCAGCCGTCCTACTCCTTGACCCACGAGAACGCGGCGGCGACCGAACTGACGCTGACGATCATGAGTTGGGCGGGAGCGATATTCCTCCCGGTCGTTCTGCTCTATCAAGGCTGGACCTACTGGGTGTTCCGCAAGCGCATGAGCGTGGAGAACATACCCGCATGACGACGACGGAAGCACCGCGCTCGCGCGGTATCGACCGGAGGTTGTTGCGGTATACGGTGGGCACCCGACGCTACATCGTACTCTCTGCGCTGTTGGGCGTCGCCACGACCGCCTGCATTATCGCCGGTGCCTGGTTGATCGCGACCATAGTGGCAGGAGTGTTCGCGGGTAACGAGAGCTTCGGCGACGTCTCCGATTCACTGCTCGCCTTGGCGCTGGTTTTGATCGCTCGGGCCTTGGTGACGTCCGTACAGGAAAGTGCGGCACAGGCGTCGTCGTCGAGGGTGAAACGGGACCTGCGTTCCCGTGTGTTGACGTCGTTGGCGGACAATCCCAACGACGGGCGCAACTCCGGAGAGACGGCGAACCTGCTGGTGCGAGGAATCGAGGCCCTGGACGCCTACTTTTCCCGGTACATACCGCAGTTGGTGCTGGCGACGCTCGTTCCCCTGACGATCGTGGCGACGCTGGCGTGGGTCGACATGACCTCGGCGATCGTGGTGATGGTGACCCTACCGCTGATCCCGGTGTTCGGCATACTGATCGGGCTCTACACGAACACCAAGGCGGAAAAACAGTGGAAGACCACCGCCTTGCTGGCTCGCCGCTTTACCGACCTGGTCGCCGGCCTGCCAACGCTCAAGGCCTTCGGGCGGGCCGAACGGCAGTCGCGCCATCTGGAAGAGACGACGGCGACCTATCGCAAGCGCACCATGGGGCTCCTGCGCGTCGCGTTCATGTCCGCCTTGGCGCTGGAGTTGGCGGCGTCACTGTCGGTGGCTATTGTGGCCGTCCAAATCGGAATACGTTTGATCGAAGGAAATCTGACCGGAGTCGAGGGACTGACCCTGGCGCTGTTCGTCCTCATCCTGGCACCGGAGGCGTACCTTCCCCTCCGACAAGTGGGCGTGCACTACCACGCCAGTGCCGAGGGACTGGCCGCCGCCGATGACCTGTTTCAGACCATGTCGCCGGAACGCACGCCCGGCCACGAAACTCAGAAAACCAGGCCGGTACCGGCAGCACCGCCGAACCGGGCCCCGCTGATCCACATCGATCGGGCGGTCTTCGCTTACCCGGGACGAGAACCGCTTCCCGAACTGTCCGTCACGATTCGCGGCGGGGCACTGACGGTGTTGACCGCTCCCTCGGGTGCGGGAAAATCCACCCTGTTCGCGGCCCTCCTGGGCTTCCGTTCACCGCAATCCGGACGGATCACGGTCGGCCAACGCCGCCTGGAGACGATGGACCTGTCGCAGTGGCGCGGCCGGGTCGCCTGGATGCCACAGAGGCCGGTCCTCATCGACGGGACCGTCGCCGACAACGTGCGACTGGCCGTGGCGGAAGAGACGAGTGACGCGCGGGTCGCCACGGTTCTGGAACGCGCCCAGGCGCCGGAAGCCGACCGTCTGGTCGCCGCCACGGGAACGGGCGTCAGTGCCGGGGAAGCGGCCCGCATCGCATTGGCCCGCCTTTTTCTGCGTACCGACGTTGTCGATCCGGACGTTCTCCTGCTCGATGAACCGACCGCCCATCTCGACCCCGATACCGAATCCACCGTTTTGGAGGCGTTGACCGAGTACACGCGCGGCCGAACGACCGTCGTCGCGTCGCACCGTCCGGCGCTCGCCGCCCTGGCAGATCGTGAGGTCACCTGGTGAGAAAAAGACTTGGTTTGTCCGTCCTGTTGGGTACGGTCGCCCAGCTCAGTGCGATCGCATTGATCGCACTGTCGGCGTATCTGATTTCCCGCGCCTGGCAACAGCCGCCGATCCTGCACCTCATGGTCGTGATCACCTCGGTGCGGCTCTTCGGCACCAGTCGAGGCGTTTTTCGTTATGCCGAACGGGTCGTCAGCCACGACACGGCGTTTCGGGGGATGGAGAAACTGCGGGTGGCCATGTGGCGGAAGTTGGTCCGCCTCGCGCCCGCTCCCGTGCAGCGATCGGGACGTGCGCGGTCGACCGGTGAACGAGAGCCCTCTCTCTGGCGCAACGGCGATGTGCAGACCCGCCTCATCGACGACGTGGACGGCGTCGGGCAGCGCTGGATACGTGGCCCGCTGCCGGTCATCACGACGTTGTTGACCATGGCCGCCGCGATCGCCGTTCAGTTCGTCATCTATCCACCCGCGGGTTGGATCATGGCGGCCGCCGCGACCGGCGCGGCGGTGCTCGCTCCGGCGATGGCCGCGCTTTCGGACCGCTCCGGAGCCCGGGCCACGGCTCGGGCGCGCGCCGACCTGACCGCTGACGTACAGGCTTTTCTGGCCGGACGCGAGGAACTCGTCGCCGCTGGAACGGCCTCTCGTGCCTTGCGCGCGATGGAGCACACGCAACGCGGCCTGTCCAAGGCGGAGACGAAGACGGCATGGACGGCGGGGCTCGCCGGTGGAAGCGTGTGGATCGCCATGGCGGTCGCCGTGGTCGGTGGTCTGTACGTTGCCGTTCCCGCCGTCGAATCCGGTCGATTGCCGGGTGTGGAGCTGGCCGTTCTCGCCCTCACGCCACTGGCCGCGTTCGAAAGCCTGCAGGCGCTCCCGCAGGCGGTCCAGGAGGCGGCTAAATCCCGTGCGAGCGGACGGCGCTTGCGGGACGTTTCCGAGTCGCCGATACCTCGACCCGACCCGGTCGACCCGATGGACGTGCCGGTCGACCCCTCCTCCGGGCCGCCCTGTCTGGAGGCGAAGAATCTACAACTGACCTGGCCGGGAGCCTCTCACTCCGCGGTGCGGGGATTGACCTTTACCGTGCGTCCGGGGGAGCATATCGGAATTCACGGCCCGTCGGGAGCGGGTAAGTCGAGCCTGGCCGCCGCGCTGGCGGGCTTCGTCGCCTATCAGGGGAGCCTTCGTATCGGAGGGATCGAGTATTCGGAGCTGACCGGGGACGCCGTGCGGGAGAACGTCGCATTGTGCAGTCAGGAGGCGTACGTCTTCGACGCCACGGTGGCCGAGAATCTCAAAATCGCTCGACCGGAGGCCTCGGTCGCCGAGCTGGAACGTACCCTGCGCTGGGCGGGTCTACGTGACTGGTACGAGCAACTCGAGTCTGGACTCGACACCAGGCTGGGCGAATTCGGTAAGGAGATCTCGGGAGGAGAAAAGGGACGGATCGCCTTGGCGCGGGCGTTTCTGGCCGACCGTGAGATCGTCGTCATCGACGAGTTGGACGCTCACCTCGACGCCGCTTTGGCACGTCGGGTGTTGCGGACGGCCGTCGCGGCCTTGGAGGGTAAAACCGCGATCATCATCAGCCACCGACCGTTCCCCACAGGGGTCGTGGATCGGGTGCTGGAGCTGTCGCGGCCGGACGAAACGGTACGCCTGACTCAGAACCGGAGTAGTAGTGACCTTTCGCTCCCGGCGGCAGGAACGACGCGGTGACCAAGGCGCCCGTCACGTTGCGCCTCTGCCTCCGATTCCCTTCAATCAGGCACATGAACAGTGTAAGTATTACTCTACTATTCTATAGTTAGAAATAATAACTACTAGATTGTATTTATTAACAATCAAGTGGTTATTATCGTCTTAAGATTACCCTCGGTGGCCTGCCTGTCATCCGGCCTGCCTCGAACTGGATTTTCAGACGAGTTACTACCATTGAAGTGTGTTCAAACTGAAGCCGCGCATTCACGCCCACCTGAGCTTTATCGCCGCGACCCTGGCGTTGCTGGTGAGCTCCGTACTTGGAGTGGTGTTGATCGCCATTGCCCTGGTATCGGGAGTTTTGGTGCTGTTTTGGGTGGGCATACCGCTGACCCTGGCCACCTTCGCGGCAGTACGAGAATGGTCGGATTGGCATCGTCGTCTGTTCAGCCTGGTCTTCGACCTCGACATCGCCAGTCCCTACCAAGAGCCGACCGCGCGGTCCTGGGACCGGCGCCTGCTGGACCGGGTGAAACAGGCCGCGACCTGGCGAGACGCCGCGTGGCTGGGAATCAATTCAACGCTGGGTTTTCTGGTCTACGCCACTTTGCTCGCCATTTTGGTGTCCGGACTCTATTTGACCGTACATCCGATGGTGAACCTCGTCGTCGACGGAGGCCTGGCCGGGCTGGATCGTTGGGGACTGGGCGCCGACCATCCGTGGCGATCGCTCCTCACCGTTCCCGTCGGGCTCCTGCTTATCGCCAGTTGGTTGCATTGGGGGCGCCGCTTGGTGGCCTGGTATTCCCGTATCGCCGCCCTGCTCCTCGGTCCGACGCGAGCGATGCGCTTGGCACGTCGTGTCAACGAGCTCAGCAGGTCTCGTGCCGACACGGTGGAGGCGGCGGCCGCCGAACTGCGTCGCATCGAACGCGATCTCCACGATGGGGCTCAAGCTCGCTTGGTGGCATTGGCGTTGAACCTGGGAATGGCCGAACAGATCGTTCTGAACGATCCCAAACAAGCGCGGACGATGGTACTCGAGGCTCGACAGGAAACCCAGTCGGTATTGGCCGAGATACGTGATCTGGTCCGGGGCATCTATCCACCCGTGTTGGCCGACCGTGGACTTTCCGGCGCGCTGGAAGAGGTCGCCCTCGAGCACCCCCTGCCGGCGACCCTCATCGACCGGGCGCAAGTGTCCCTGCCGCTGCCGTTGGAGTCGGCGGTGTACTTCGCCGTCAATGAACTGCTCACGAATGTGACGAAGTATTCCCGTGCCACCGAAGTCTCCCTAACCGCCGATGTCACCGATACCGGCTACCGACTGGAGGTCACCGACAACGGGATCGGCGGTGCGGAAATGAATCCGGGCGGAGGGCTGGAAGGGATACAGCGCCGTTTGGAGGCGTTCGACGGGGAATTTCGGATTGCCAGTCCTGACGGGGGTCCGACCACCATGACGCTGGACGTGCCCTGTACCGAGATGAAACGTTGCACGGATGCGGAGCGCGCCGGCAGCGAGTCGGCGCGCTAAACTGCCCATTCGAGGGCGGCGCGGGTGAGGCGAGGGATTCACCGCATCGATCGTAAAAATCAAGAACGGGAGTACTGTCGTGAAGGTAGTTCTGGCGGAAGACAATTCCCTGCTGCGCGAAGGGCTGATTCGCCTTCTGGAGGCGCACGACTGTGAGGTGTGTGCGGCCGTCGCCGATGGGGACGCCCTCGCCGCGGCGCTCCTGGAACACCGTCCCGATGTGGCGGTGGTGGATATCCGTATGCCTCCTACTTACACGGACGAGGGGCTTCGCGCGGTGGTGTCGGCGCGTGACAGCCTGCCCAGTCTTCCCGTCCTGGTGCTGTCGCAATACGTCGAACAGCTGTACGCCCGCGAACTGTTGCGTGACGGCAGGGGAGCGGTCGGGTACCTCTTGAAAGACCGTGTCGCCGACGTCGAGGAATTCATTACCGCCTTGCAGCGCGTGGCCTCGGGAGGAACCGCGATGGATCCGGAGGTCATTGCCGGATTGCTCGGGGGACAAAGTAATCGGCTCGATGCGCTCACCGCTCGTGAACAAGAGGTTCTGGCGCTCATGGCCGAAGGGCGCTCCAATGCCGCGATCGCCGCGGAACTGCACGTATCGGAAAAGGCCGTCGGTAAGCATTCGGCGAGTTTGTTTCGAAAACTGGATTTGAACCAGTCGGAGGACGACAATCGGCGAGTTCTCGCGGTCCTGGCCTATCTCGACGGGCGAACGGCCTGACTCCGGTCACCTCGGGATAGTGGTGATGCCGCGAGCATTCCGCACCATGGTAGTCTGCGGTATCAATTCGAGAATTATTTTTTTCTCACTGTATTTTTTTGATTTCACACTGTCATCGAGGAGGATAGTCGTGTCCCCAAAGGCCGGATTCCGCTGGGCGGCAGGTGCCCTATTCGCAGCGATCGTCGCCGCTCCTTCGGCTGCGCCGGCGGAAGAGACCACTACGATTTCTATTCAGGACGATCATCGTGGAGTTGAGGCCGCCGATTTCGGTGATCAGCTGTGCGACGCCAACCAAGGTGGCGGCCCGTACGTCGGTGAGGACGTCTGGGTTTTCAACCTTCCCGGAGGTAAGCGCGACTTCATCAGCCTTACCGTCACGTTCGATACCGGTGCCGGAGAGACCACGTTGACTCTCCCCGAAGACGGCACGATCATTGCCAACGGCGAAGGCCCGGGCAGTGGCACCAGCAAGGCTTGGGTGCGTACCGAGGCCGGATGGACCATCAGCGCCGCTGACGCCGAGGTGACCGAAACGTCCTCTCGCGGAAAGACCGGTGACTTCTTCGTCTTGACCCACACCTGTGCGGCCGACGATGACGGCGAGGTGCCGCCGGAAGAGTCCGACGACGGAAACGGCGGAGAGGAGTCCCCTGACGACGGTTCGGGTGACGGTTCTACCGACGACGGTTCCGAGAACAACGGTGCCGACGACGAGACGAGCCCGGCCGCCGAGTCGGGCGACGAACTCCCCACTACCGGGGCCGGTTTGACCTGGGCACTGGTGGCCGGTGCCGGACTTCTGTTGGCGGGCGGATCCGCACTGTTCTTCCTGCGCGTTCGTAAGGACGCCTAAGCGGACGGTTTGTCCTCAGGCGGTTATGGTGATGGTCGCCGGACCATCACCTGACTGCCATACCGACATGATTCGTCGGTCGTCGTTCCATTCCACCGAACACGAAGCACTGCACGTCACCTCCCCGCCTTCCGCGAAGTTCTCCGGTAGATAAAACTCGGTCGGTGCTTCGATGGACGCGTCTCTGTCGTAATCGAGAGACAGCCGCCCGTCGGGGTCATAGTCGACTGTAGAGGGAGTGCCGGCCACGGCACGTGGGTAGGCGCGGTCGAGGGTGTCGCTGAGCGGCTGGGCCGATCCTTCTTCGTCGTAGGGGCCCCAGGATCCGGGATCGCTGGACCAGTACGCCCATCCCATGCCGGTGTCATCGGTAATGTCCACAACGGATTCGACATAGTCAAGTGCGCCCGGTGCGGTCGCGTCCAATCCGAATTCTCCGAGAATTACCGGCGCGTCCAGCCGCTGTGCGGTTCGTAGGGTGTTGTCCGTCCACGTTTCGAGGGCCGAATCGATGGCCGCGGTGCTGTCGGAATAGTTGCTTCCCAAGTCCAAGGGCAGCGGATACAGGTGGGGTGCGTATCCGATACGAGCACGTCCCTCCCTGGGGTCGTCGAATCGCGGCAGGGAGGTGGACATACCCCAATTCACCCCGACTGCTTGGGGCTCAACAAAGATCCAGCTGTCCTCGTCGGATTCGCGAATGGTGTCGATGCTGCGTCGATAGAGTTCGGCGAGTGGTCCGGTTTCGAATTCCGTGGCCTGAAGGGTTCCACCCCATGGTTCGTTCATAATGTCGTAGGCGATCACGGCCTCCGTATCGGCGAAGTAGTCGGCGACCGAACCCCAGGCATCGGCATAGTGGTCCATGAGGCCGTCGTCGCCCGAAGTGGTGGCCCAGAAGTTGTCAAAGGAGCGGATGACTCCGGGTTCGAGATAGTACAGTTCCCATTGCTCCAGGTCCGTATTGACCGGTAGTCCGTCGGGGTGTGTGGCCCACTCGGGTGCGCCGTTTCCGGCGACCCGGGTGCTGTTGGTATAGGGCGAATACAAGTCCTGGTGCATGTCCAGCATGACGTGATAACCCCGGTCGGCGTACCACTCGACGCGCTCGGCAACGGCGGCGAGGTAGTCCTCGTCGATGACGCCCGGTTCGGGTTCGACGGCCTGCCATTGCAGTAGATACCGCACGAAATTGGTGCCCATGTCGGCGTACTCCCGCTCGACGTCCTCTTCGGTGAGTTCGGGGAGGCCGTTGGCGCGCTTGGCCGAAGCGGCGGTATTGAATCCGTGCAGAATGAGAGAACGTCCGAATTCGTCTGTCAGATAACGACTTGCGCCGTCATTGGTCGTCATCGTGCGCACCAGCCCTCCTGTGATACCTACCGACAATGTGGTAAGTATGAGAAGTATCGACAGAAATGCGAGTGGGCGTCGGGTGCGTAGGCGGTGGAACGTCGTCATGAGTGCGGCCTGCTTTCTAGGTATGTCGGCCCGCGTGCCGGCTGGGGCACTCGCAATGAACAGTCAACTATATATAGGGATATGCATGCTAAAGGATATTATATCGCGGATTGTGCGCAATGGGGCCGCCGTGGGATCCGCGCTGACGGCAGCACTCCTCTTCATTATCGTCGGCAGCGGTTGGTTTCAGACCGCCGTTTATGCGCGGGGCGGTTATCTTGTTCCCCTAGAGGCTCTGGGGCTCCCCAACGACCTCCCGGCCCTGCGGATCTTGCCGTTGGGATACACCCCGCCGTTCGTGATGCTCATGAACACCGTCCTTGCCTTGGGAGTCGTGGTGTTCCTTGCCGTGTGGACGCATCTTTACACCCGGCGCCACCGGGAGGCATCGGGGATTCAGCTTGGATTCGCCGTCTTCCGAGGCACGGTTGTCGCTCTGATCATCGTCAACACCGTGCGGGTCACGGCCCACAGTTTCCTCGGTGCCGGGACGCTGGAACATTACCTGTATCAGGTGGTGGGCTCGTGGATACTGGCGTGTGTGTTCGGGTTCCTGGCGGCTGTTCCGATTGCCGGAGGCGCCGTCTTCGGTCGTGAATTGTCACGCCCGTCGCGGACCTTCGACGAGAACTGATCCACAACCGTCTGAACAGCGGCCCTAGATAAATGGTAGGCCTAGCCCTACCTCGCGGAGTGGGTCCACCCTACGAAAAAGACGGGTATCGTCCCCAATGACTTTGGGCGTGAACAGGAGGAACATTGGTGTTGTCAACGAGAGATGGGAAGATCAATGACGACACTGACAGAAGCACCCGCACCTCCCGCCCCACGTCGAAAAGCCAAACCGGTCTTGGGGGAGCGGCGTAACCTCTGGCACCAGAGCCTGGTGTATCTCTTTCTGCTCGTGCCTACCGCCGCGCTGGTAGCCTCCATTCCCCTCGCCTGGAGCGCCGGATGGCTGACACCTTTGGACGCGGTCTTGGCGGTCGCCTTCTTCTTCTTGACCGGTCACGGTGTGACCTTTTCGTACCACCGTATGTTGACCCACGGATCCTTCAAGGCCAATCGGCCGATCAAGATCATCTCGACCATTCTGGCCAGCATGACCGTGCAGGGTAATGCGATCGGGTGGGTTGCCGACCACCGTCGCCACCACGCCTTTTCCGATAAGGAAGGCGATCCGCACTCCCCATGGTTGTATGGAAACGGACCGTGGGCCCTGGTGAAGGGGTTCTGGCACTCCCACATGGGCTGGATGTTCCAACGGGACAACACCACCAACATCGAACGCTACGCGCCCGATCTGCAGCGTGACAAAGACATCGTCTGGATCTCCAAGTACTTTTGGCTGTGGACGATCCTGACCTTCCTGCTGCCGGCCGCCATCGGTGGTCTGGCGACCATGTCGTGGATGGGCGCACTCACCGCCTTCTTCTGGGCCGGTGTGGTTCGCGTGGCCGTTCTACACCACACCACGTGGTCCACCAACTCGATTTGTCACATGATCGGGGAACGCCCCTTCAAGGCCCGTGACAAGGCCGCCAACTTCTGGCCGCTCGCCATCGTGTCCTTCGGCGAGTCCTGGCACAATATGCACCACGCCGATCCGACCTCCGCTCGACACGGAGTGAAGCGTGGCCAGCTTGACACCACGGCGCGCATCATCTGGATCTGCGAGAAGTTCGGCTGGGTGAGCAATGTGAAATGGCCGAGCGCCGAACGGCTGTCCAAACTGGAAAAGGAAGCCGCCTAAGCGGGTCTGAACACCGCGAAGAAATCCAAGCCGTGTGGCCGGGGAGCGTGATTGCTCCCCGGCCACACGGCTGTTCGGCGTGGTTGAGTCGATGCTAGTCGAGGCCGTGCCGCCGCAGAAGCGGCTCGAGTTCGGCGGGCCGTCCCCGGAATTTGACGTACGACTCCAGCGGCGGTACCGACCCGCCCTTACTGAGCAGTTCGGCGCGGAAGCGGTCGCCGTTGGCGCGATTGAGGCCGCCGTTGTCCTTGAACCATTCGACCGTGTCGGCGTCGAGGATCTCGGACCAGATATAGGAGTAGTATCCGGCGGCGTAACCTCCGGTGAAGGTGTGCGCGAAATACCCGGAACGGTACCGAGGCGCGATTTCCTCCATGTCGAGGCCGATATCGCGCAATGCCCGTTTTTCGAATTCCTCGACGACCTCGGCCGCGTCGCGACCTTCGGCCTGGGGAACCTCTTCGGGAGTCAAACGGTGCCAGACCTGATCCAAGAGGGCGGCGGCCAGATACTCGACCTTGGCGAAGCCGTGGCCGAACTCGGTGGAGGCCTTCCACTTGTTCAGTAGGTCCGTATCGGCCGCTTGGCCCGTCCGGTGATGCTTGACGTAGTTGGCGCGCACCTCCGGCCAGTGAATCCACATCTCATTGACTTGAGAGGGATACTCCACGAAGTCGCGCGGTACGGAGGTCCCCGAGGTCTGGGGAAAACGGCAGCGCGAGAAGAGGCCGTGCAGTGCGTGCCCGAACTCGTGGAAGAGGGTGCGAACGTTGTCGGGTGTGACCAGGGCGGGCTGTCCCTCCGCAGGTTTGACGATATTGAGGTTGTTCATGATGACCGGGGTGTCGCCGGTCAGGTCCGACTGCTTGACCAAGGGGTTCATCCAGGCTCCGCCGCGTTTGGAGTCCCGCGTGAAGTAATCGGCGCAAAACAGGCCCAGGACCGATCCGTCGGAGTCGCGTACCTCCCAGATACGGACGTCGTCGTGGTAGGCGACCAGGTCCGGGCGTTCGTGGAAGGCAAGTCCGTATTCTTTCTCGGCGGCGTAGAACACGCCGTCGCGGATGACGGTGTCGAGCTCCAGGTACGGTGTCAGGTCGTCGGGGTCGAAGCCGTACTCGGCGGCCTTGACCTGCTGGGCGTAGTACTTCCAATCCCACGCCTGTAGGGTGAAGTCCTCGCCGGAGTCCTGGATCGCCTGCTGCAGGCGATCGGCTTCAGCACGAGCGTTGCGCATGGCGGCGGGAACCATGGCGGTCAGTCGATCCCACACCGCGCTCCCGCTACCGGCGGTAGCGTCGTCGGCGACGAAGTCGGCGTAGTCGTCGTATCCCATGAGGCGCGCGACGCGTGCCCGCAGTCGTACGATCTCCAAGATCGCTTCGGCGTTGGCTTTACCGCGATTGACCGACGATTCCCAGACACGGCGGCGCACGTCGCGATGTCCCAGTTCCTCCAGGGCCGGCGTGGCACTGTACATCTGCATGCCAATGAGATAGCCGTCCTCGCCGCGTTCCTTGGCGGCCGCGCGCGCGGCGGCGATACCGGCTTCGCTGAGGCCCTCCAGCTCGGCGGGGTCGGATACGACCACGGCCGCGTCGTTGATGTCGGTGCGGACCTGTCGGCTGAATCCGGCGTGCAGTTCCGCCAGACGACCGTTGATCTCCTTGAGCTCGGCGCGGTCGGCTTCGTCCAGGGCGGCACCTGCCCGCCGAAAACGCGTGCGGTAGCGCTCCAGCAGGTAGAGCTCCTGTTCATCGTAATTGTGGCTGTCACGGTTCTGCCAGAGTTTCTCGATGCGATCGTAGAGTCGGCCGTCGAGAAAGATCGCGTCGTTGTGGGCGGCGAGTCGCGGGCTGAAGTCCGCTTCGACGGTTTCTCGGTCAGGATTGGTGTCGGCCGCGTTGACAGTGTAGAAGGCAAACTGAGTACGGCTCAGAATCCCGGTGTGCAGGGCTTTCTCCAAGGCGACGACGGTGTTGTCGAAGTCGGGCTCGGCCGTTTGCTCGGCGATCGCTGCGACGGCACGCGCCTGTTCTTCCATACCCTTCTCGAAGCCCTCACGGTAATGGGCGTCGGTGATCTGGTCGAAGGGCGGGATTTGGAAGGGGCGTGGCGACGGTTCCAGAAGTGGATTGGTGGGAGTGGCGGACATGATTCTCCGTTTCCGTTCCTCGCCGTCAGAGTGGACGACACATCATTCTGTGCGCATCGGCCGCTGACGGTGTCCAACGCCGGTGATGAGGCTGGCCTCCCGGCGTCGAATTGACGTTCGATTGTCTGTCTTTGAGATTAACCGGATCGAGTTTTACCGACAAGTTGTCGTCGGCGTCGCCGCTGCCATTACCATCTTCACTATGCCGCAAAACGAACCCGCCGTAGCTTCGGCTGTATACGTCGCCAGTGATGTTCACGGACACTTTGATCGGTTCCGTGACGCGCTTCGGGAGAAGGAGCTGATTGACCAGGATGATCGTTGGTGTGCGGGAGACAGTCAACTGTGGGTGCTGGGCGACCTCTTCGATCGGGGTGACGCGGGCTTGGAGACCCTGCGACTACTGCGTCGGCTCGGCACCGAGGCGGAGGCGGCGGCGGGAACCGTCGAAGTGCTTCTCGGTAATCACGAAATGCTCCTGCTGGGGTCACACCGCTTTGGTACGGACCGGTTTCAGGACTTCGACGGAAACGAGCGTCAATTTCTCCAATGGTGGATCATCAACGGCGGTCATGAAACCGACGCCGAGGAATTGAATGCCGACGAGGTGGAGTGGTTGTTGCACCGCCCGGCGATGGCCTTGGTACGGGACACGCTTCTCGTTCATTCCGACACGGTGAGCTATGCCGAATGGGGGTCGGATGTGGACGAAGTGAACGCGACCGTTCGTGCCGAATTGGACAGTGATGATCCACAACGGTGGTGGCAGCTATTCCGGGAACTCACCCGTAGGCATGAATTCGAGGGTGAGGCCGGGGTGGAGCGAGCCAGTGGAATTCTGGGAATCTTCGGTGGGCGATTGATCGTGCACGGGCACTCAACGATTCCTGATACGACCGGGGTGGAGGCGGAGGAAGTGAGCGAACCTCGACGGTATGCCGACGGTTTGGTGCTCAATGTAGACGGAGGAATCTATGAGGGCGGGCCCTCGCTGGTGGTGCGACTCGAGTGACCGTTCAGAGAATGTCACCCTTGGTGTCCAATAGTTGACAAAATTCGGTATCTCCTAGTTCTTGCCTTTCTGTCTCCGGCGTCGCATTCTGTAGGTAGAAAAACCAAATTCGTATACCGCTCACGATCCTGTCCGAGGAAGGATCGGCTACGACGGAACGCTCCCGAGCCCGCATCGGGACGGTCGTCTGACCGGGGTTCTCTCCGTCCCATGCCGATCGTTCGCGGACCCATGAACCGACCAATGGTTGCCGTCGCTTGCCATTGCGTTTGGGCTCGTATTGGACAGGACGGTTCGACGGTTCGTACCACGAGTGTGAACCGCCGTTCCGCATGCCCGTCATACCGCGGGCCGCCAACCGACACTGACCGAGAACCGGAGCACGCTCCGGCCTCAAACGACGTCGCACCGTGGACCGCCGTTCCCGGCCTGCCGCGCGGGCGCGTCGCTGCGAACGAGAATCCGGTGAAGCCTGTGGAATCTAAAGAACAACACATGGGACGCAGAGTCGCTTACTGGCGTGGGCGACGGGGGATGAGCCAGCAAGTTTTCGCCGATCAACTCGGCAAGTCAAAAAGCTGGGTCGACAAGATCGAACGGGGGGTGCGTCGCCTGGACAAATATTCGGTGATCACCGATATCGCCGCGGTACTGAAAATCGACGCCGGACAGTTGGTCGTTACCGAACCCAAGCGCAAACCCCACCACATCAGTTGCCTGGACGAAATCGAGATCGAACGTATTCGCCAATCCTTGGAACGTTATGAGCGGCTCGGACTGTATCTGGATTCCGCCAACATCCGACCACCTGAACTTTCCACTTTGGAAAAGGACGTTCACTATGCCTGGCACGCGTACGAAAAAGGCCATTACCCCGTCGTAACCCGTTCTTTGGTCAACCTGCTGGGGACGGCACCCATGGCGGAACAGGAGGCCACGACACCGGCCTGTGCCGCTCGTGCCGCCGAATTGACCAGTCAGGTCTATCAGATCGCCTCCACGGTACTGCGTAAAATCGGGGAATCCTCGATGGCCTGGCTGGCCGCCGATCGAGCCATCAGCGCCGCCAATCGGGGAAATGACGACCTCCTGATCGGTACCTCGACCACCAAAGTCGCCAACGCCCTGCGGTCCCTGGGTCGCCACGATGCCGCCCTAGACCTCAATATTCAAGTCGCCCATGGACTTATCAGTCACAAGGGCGGTACGAAAGCCGATCCCGCCGCCAAAAGCGTATACGGAATCCTCCTTCTCCAAGGGGCGATGGCCGCCGCGCACGCCGGAGACACGGCCAGCACCCACGATCTGCTGGCGAGCGCGGAACACGCCGCCGCGATGGTGGACGAAGGCAGCAACCACTACTGGACGTCCTTCGGTCTTACCAACGTCTACCTGCACCGTGTCGCCGCCAACATCGAACTCGGCGAGGGTCATGCCGCCGTCGCCATCGCCGAAAAAATCCCTGACTCTCAATTGAACCACCTGGTGGCCGAACGTCGCGCCCATCATCATCTCGACCTCGCTCGGGCCAATCTGCAGATCGGCGATATGAAGGAGGCCGGACACAACATCTTGAAGGCGCAAAACATCGCGCCTTCGGAGATCATGTGCCGTCCGATGGCGATCGAGGTCGTGGAACAGATTCTCAAGCGTTACCGGGGCGAGCCGGGGACACACATTCGTCGGTTGGCGGGTGACATGGGAGTCAGTGTTTAGCGCGTCCGCTCGAATACCTGAAAGTCGCGGAGCCAACCCTCGCGGCCGATGCTCGACACGTGCGAATCGCCCGAACCACCGTGGTTTGCGTTAAACCGTACAATTACCGAGTGCCAACCTTCGCTGAAATCACCGAGCATCTGGACACGCTGTACCCGCGACACTGGGCCGAACCGTGGGACCGCGTCGGTCTCGTCACCGGACGCGGTGAAACCGAGGTCGCCGCAGTACACCTTGCCGTGGATCCGACGCCGGCCACCGTCGCCGAGGCCCGTCGGAACGGGGCGAACCTGATCGTCACCCATCATCCCCTCCTGTTGCGCGGCGTTTCGAGCCTCGATCCCGCCGCCGATTTCAAAGGCGAATTGATCCACACCCTCATCGAGAACGGAATGGGGCTCTACTGCGCTCACACCAACGCCGACGTTGCCAATCCGGGCGTCTCGGACGCGCTCGCGCGGCTGCTCCATCTGCACGAACTGGAGCCTCTGCATGCCTTGAGCGGGGCGGAGCACACCGGCAGCGGCCGTGGGATCGGACGGGTCGGACACCTGCGTCGTGCGATCACGCTGGGAGAATTCAGTGCCCAAGCGGCGGCGGTCCTGCCGAGGACGAGCTGGGGTCTACGGGTCGCCGGTGACGTGAACCGCCCCGTGCGCAGGATCGCCGTATCAGGAGGCGCGGGTGACTCATATCTAAATGATGCCGCCGCCGCGGAAGTCGAGGTATATTTGACAGCCGACCTGCGTCACCATCCAGCCTCCGAAGCCATTGACAACGGCGGCCCGGCGCTCATCGATGCCGCCCACTGGGCCACCGAACGCCCCTGGCTGGATCTGCTCGCGACGCAACTGGCCGATGTCGTCCCCACCGTTTCGGTATCCGACATCCCCACCGACCCATGGAACCACCACGTCAGCGCGGAGGCTACAGACAAGTGACCCGAGTAGACTATTTTGACCAGCGCCGCCTGCTTGAGGTGCAGGTAGCCGACACCCGAACCGCTCAACTACGTCACCGTCTGCGCCGCGTCGCCGAGGAATACGACACCGCTTCGATCGAGGCGTCGATGACCGAACTTCGCGATGGAGCGGGCGCGTTTGAAGCGCAGTACAGTGATTTGGAACGTGATCTGGAGACGGTGCGTCGTGAACTGGTCAGCGTCGACAAACGAGCCGACGCCAACCGGGACATCATGGCGTCCGGAGACGCGCCGAAACCCGAGATGACGCGGCTGCAACGTGAACTGGAACAGCTGAATCGACGTTACGGCGATCTCGAGGAGCGCAAGGTTCAGATCAATGAGCGCCGTGCGCAGCTGAAAAAGGCGGTCGGGTTGATCGATGAGAAACTCGTCGAACTGTCGGAGGAGAAGGAAACCCGCGAGAAGAAGCGGGTCGAGGCGGAAGCCGAGTATCGCACCGAACTCGATGGAGTCGTCACCGAGCGGGAGCGGGTCGCCGCGGCCCTCCCCGACGCCCTCATCGAACTGTACGAGAAAATTCGTTCCAAGCAGCCGGTCGGGGCCGCCGAACTGGTGGACAGTCGCTGTAGCTCCTGCCGTATCGAAAAGACGCCCAACGCTTTGAAAGCCATCGCCGAAGCCCCTGCCAATGACATCGTTCGCTGTGACGACTGCGATGCCATCCTGGTGCGTAGCGATGGCGCCGCCCGCAAGCCGCAGACGTCGGCCGACAGCGAGCTGGATGAATTCCTTAACTGAGACCTCGCTCGATTCCGAGTCGCCGTCCGTTCCGGGTATTCTGGCCGTTGGCGCCGAACGTCCGGACCGTGTGAGGCGGACGCGGTGACGGTGAATGCGGTTCAAAGGAAACCGACGTGAGTGCCTCCCGGCTTGGTCCAGAGCCTCGCATGGAAGACGACGCAACGAAACCGGAAAAGGTGAAGAGTGGAAAACTGGGTAATGTGGCTGGTCATTGCCATAGTAGCGATAGCGGCGATATCCGGGTCCATCGTTTGGGCGACCCGCCGTAAACCCGAGCTTGACGACCGTCGTGACGAGGTCGACGCGGACGGCTCCGTCGCTGTGGAAGCGACCGACGAGGATACCGAAACCGTTGACGGGGACGGGGATACGGCAGAGGCGGCACCGACCGTTCAACCGGAAACACCCGAACCGACCGGCGGTCGACTCGTTCGGCTGCGTTCCCGCCTCGCCCGATCCAATAACGTGTTCGGAAAGGGCCTTTTGGCACTCCTGTCGAGCGACAAGCTGGACGAGGAGGTCTGGGAAGAGGTCGAGGACACTTTGCTGACCGCCGACGTCGGCATCAACGCCACGATGGAGATTGTGGAGCGCCTGCGGGAGCGGGTTCAGGTACTGGGCACCCGCGATGCCGGCCAATTGCGTGGACTGTTGAAGGAAGAACTCACCGCCGCGCTCGACCCCGAACTCGATCGTTCCATTCATACCGTCGGTCAGGACGGAAAGCCCGCTCCGGTGCTCGTGGTGGGGGTTAACGGCTCCGGTAAGACGACCACCTGCGGCAAGATCGCCCGGGTACTGGTGGCCGACGGCAATTCGGTCGTGATGGGTGCGGCCGATACGTTCCGCGCGGCGGCCACCGAACAGTTGCAGACGTGGGGCGAACGTGTCGGTGTGCCGGTCGTGCACCGTGAAGAAGGCGCCGATCCCGCGTCGGTGGCGTATGAAGCCGTTTCCACCGCGGACGATAAGAACGCCGACGTGGTCTTGCTTGATACGGCCGGTCGTCTGCAGAACAAAACCGGCCTGATGGACGAACTGGGCAAAGTCAAGCGTGTGGTGGAGAAACGTGAGCCGATCGCGGAGACTTTGCTGGTCATCGATGCTACGACCGGTCAAAACGGTTTGAAGCAGGCGGAGGTGTTCGGGCAGGTCACCGATGTGTCCGGAGTGGTTCTCACCAAACTTGACGGCACCGCGAAAGGCGGGATCGTGATCGCCATCCAACGTCAGCTCGGAGTGCCGGTGAAGTTGGTGGGTCTGGGAGAGGGGCCCGACGATCTGGCCCCGTTCGAAGTCGACGGTTTCGTCGACGCCTTGGTTGACGGTGACGATTAAACTGTTGCTGAGGTGGTCTAGGAGTTCCCGGTGTATCGGGCTTGCGTTCGGCGGCTCGAGGAATGATGCGGTTGCGACGGTCTCCAGCGGAGACTCTTCCCTCCCGACACAATCATCCGGAATCGAACGGCGACGATCGTAACGGTCATCGCCTACCGGGCGCATTCGATGATCGTGTGCCCAGTACTATCTAGAGCACTTCTCAAATGGCGATCGTACAGTAGGCGGTCGCATCGTCGGTGTAGGCGGGCGGCCACCGCTCTCCACCGCCGACGGTGACTGTGACAGAAGCGCGTACACGAGGCACGGGACAGTGAGTCAAGATGAGATTCCGCTGCACGGCGGTAACACCAGCACTGTAGTTCGGTTGGGCGATACGGTTCGGCGTAATACGGGCCCTTGGACGAACGCTGTCCATGCCCTGCTCCGGCACCTGAAAGAGAGCGGCTTCACCGGTTCACCGCAGGCCTTGGGTATCGACGAGCATAACCGCGAAGTTTTGGAGTTCGTGGAGGGCGAGCCGGGAAAGTACCCGCTGGCACCGCACTGGACGACCGACGAGACGCTGGCCGACGTGGCGCGCATGCTACGCGGCTTCCACGACCACCAGTACGGTTTCCGGCCTCCGCCGGGGGCGCAATGGCGCTCTATGGGAGGACCGCCGCCCGACACCGAAGTCATCTGCCACCACGACGCCGCTCCACACAATGTCGTCCGTCGTCCGGACGGAACTTTGGCCCTCATCGACTTCGACCTGTCCAGCCCGGGTACGCGCATCTACGACGTCGCCTATTCGGCGTGGACGTGGGTACCGCTGTTCACCGATCGGGATTCCATCTCTCTGGGATGGAAGAAGCCCGACCGGGCCCGCCGGTTGCGTATCTTCGCCGACGCCTACGGCCTGACGACTCATGACCGGGGCCGGTTGATCAGAGTGGTACGCAAAAGAATCGTCGACCATATCGAAGGTATTCGCCGGCTTGCCGATTCCGGAGACCCCGTATTCGAGCGATTGGTGCGCAAGGGGCATCTCCGTCGGCCTGCTCGTGACCTACGGCTTCTCGACGCTGAACGGTATGTACTGGACGAAGCGCTGCGCTGACCGTATCGAGCGGCCTCGGGTCAGCGTAGAGTCTGCACCAATTCGACCACCAGCATTCCCGCGAAGAACAGCATCACCATCCCCGACACGCGATCGAACCACACCCTCCGCTGCGGGGTCAAGAAGCGACGGAACGCAGCCGCTGCTCCCGCCAGGAGAAGGAACCAGATCCACGACGCGGTGAGAGCCCCGGCCGCGAAGGCGGTGCGGCCGGCCACCTGTTGTGCGGCGATAGCGGCACCGATGACCACGACCGTGTCCAAGATGGCGTGCGGATTCAACAGGGAGACTGAGGCGGTCTTGGCGATGACGCCGCGCGGAGAGGTGACCGCCGTCGTCGTCATCCCATCGTCGGTAACCTTGGCGCGCAAAGAATCAACCGCCAGGTACACGAGGAACGCCGCCCCGCCCGCCAGTAGGATTTCACGTAGACCGGGAACGTTGCCGATCAAAACCCCGGCTCCGGCGGCCCCGAGGACGATCAGCAGCGTATCGCATATCCCGGCCGCGACGACCGCCCACAGGGCGCGGGGCATTCCCATCGTCAGACCTTGGCTGAGTACGAAAACATTCTGAGCCCCAATGGGGATGATCAAAGCAAGTCCAAGCAAAAGCCCGGTGACGTAAGTGGCGGCCACAGTACGATCTCCGTTAAGCGAGTCCGACGATCATTGGCCCACAAGGGAGCCGTTATGCACTCGCCCAACATATACGAGACAGACCACGGTTTCAAGACGCTGGGAATCGTCCGGCTAGTCGGTGGAGGCGTTCCCAAACAACTCCGAGGTCCGCAATGCCTCCTGAAGGACATTCCAGCCCGGAATCAGACCGGCCCCGTCACCGAGATTGACGTCCAGCCCCATACCGTCGCTGAAGCCCGCTTGTGCGGCCAATTTATCGATCACCGGGTGCGACGGCCGATTCGGCATGTAGCACCATTTCGGGGCGGCCAGCTGAACGTCTCGTGCCACCATGGCCGCCGCCGCACCGGTGACCCCGTCCAGCAACACCGGAGTTCTCCGCGCCGAAGCGGTAACGATCGCCGCCGCCATGGCACCCAATTCCGCTCCCGCCACACGAGCGATGATCTCCTCCGGTCGACGCTCGAAACCGCGATGAGCGCCCAGATGATCCCGCAACGACACGATACGATCCATCCACGCCGCGTCGTTGACGGTGCCGTCCGGGTGCACCAAGGTCGGCAGGAAATTGGTGATGTCGTTCTTCACAAACGTCGCACACACCGCAACCGCCGCCGTCTGCGCGCCGGTGCCCAGCCCGGTCATCAAGAGAACATCGTGGCCCGCGTCAATCGCCTTGTCGGCCACCTCTCGGCCCGCCAAAACGGCGTCCTCCACCTCGGCGGAATCCAACAAAGGCCCACCTTGCCCCAGAGACGGCGAGACCTCCACCAATTTCGTCGAGATTCCCGCCCGTGCGGGGGGTTCCCCGATCACCCCGTGCTGAGTCTCCACGTCGGTCATCGCCACATTGACGTCGTCCTCGGCCCCCGCGTCCCAGCCGTCCGGATAACGTCCCGCGAAAAACAGTGCTCGCGGGCGCTGAAACGGTACGGGAGCGGCCACCTCCTGAATGCGGGAGCTCCACGTCAAACCGCCCTCCCACGCGCCGAACGCCGCGGGATTCGGAGTCAGGCGCTCCAGTCGACGGCGTGCGCGCGAGGTCCACACGCCGTTGGGAAACTTCGCCTTCAGGTCGTTAATGGGTGCAAGTTCAGTCGAATCGGTCACGCCTCAAGGTTATCTGGTCGAAAAAGCGCCATAATGAAGTCGTGACGCCAGAAGCAGAAGCCAACACGATCCCGTTCGCCAAGGGCCACGGAACGGGCAACGACTTCGTGATCATTCCCGACCCGCACCACCGCTACGACATGAAACCCGAGGACGTGGCGCTCCTGTGCCATCGCCGCTTCGGTATCGGCGGCGACGGACTACTGCGCGTCGTCCCCGCCGGGAGCGACAGTGACGCGGACTGGTTCATGGACTATCGCAACGCGGACGGATCGATCGCCGAAATGTGCGGCAACGGACTTCGGGTATTCGCGCGATACCTGCTGGACCAGGCTCTCGTCAGCGGCGACAGGCTCGTCATCGACACCCGAGCAGGACAGAAAATCGCCACGGTCAGCCCCGAGGGCATTCAGATCGATATGGGATCCGCCGAATTCGGACCGGCCTCCTGGACCGACGTGCACGGGTTCACCTGGACCGGGCAAGCCGTATCGATGGGAAACCCACACCTGGTCACGCAACTGGCGGAATCCGACCGCCTCGAGGACCTGGACCTGACCCGCCCACCCCGCTTCGACCCCGACGTCTTCCCCAACGGAGTGAACCTCGAATTCGTCACCGGACACTACCCTCACGTGGCGATGCGTGTACACGAGCGCGGAGTAGGCGAGACCCTGTCCTGCGGCACCGGCGTGGCAGCCGTGGCCGCCACAGCCCTGCGACGTCACGATCCCGACGCTACGACCGGACACGTCACCGTCGACGTACCCGGGGGACGCCTCGAAGTGGACGTGACCCCCGAATCGATTCTTCTCAGCGGCCCGGCCACGATCGTCGCCGCGGGCCGAACCGACCTGACATCCCCCTAAAGGTCCCCGGCGCTCGCCGTCGGTGCCGCGCTCACGGCCCTCACCGACTTGGCGACGGCGGGGGCGACCTTATTGTCGAAAACGCTGGGAATGATGTAGGTGGGGTTGACCTTGTCCGGTCCGACGCAATCGGCGATCGCATCGGAGGCGGCCAGAGCCGCGTCGTCGTTCCACGAGGTCGCCTGGGCGTCGAGGAGACCTCGGAACACCCCCGGGAACGCCAACACATTATTGATCTGGTTGGGCTGATCGCTGCGTCCGGTGGCCACGATCGACGCATAGCGGGCCGCCTCGGCCGGGGCGATCTCCGGATCAGGATTGGCCAAAGCGAAGACGATCGGGTCGCGTTTCATTGTGGCGACGTCAGAGCCTTTGAGGATATTGGGAGCCGAGACCCCGATGAACACGTCCGAGTCCTCCACCGCTCCGGACAGATCACCGGAATAGTTGTCCTGGTTGGTGTTCTCGGCCAACCACTGCCAGGTGGCGTTGTCGGTGTCCATGCCCCGCCACAAGGCTCCTTCACGATCGACCGCCACAATGTCGCCCACACCCTTGCGCAGCAACAGACGCATGATCGCCGTACCGGCGGCACCGGCACCGACGACGGTGACCTTGATGTCGCCGAACTCCTTACCCACCACGCGCAGCGCATTGGTGAGGGCGGCCAGGACGACGATGGCCGTGCCGTGCTGATCATCGTGGAAGACGGGAATGTTCAAACGGTCCCGAAGCCGACGCTCGATCTCAAAGCAACGTGGAGCGGCGATGTCCTCCAGATTGATGCCCCCGTACGTCGGAGCCAACGCGGACACGATGTCGACGATCTCATCGGTGTCCTGGGTGTCCAGGCACACCGGCCAGGCGTCCACATCGGCGAACTTCTTGAACAGAGCCGCTTTACCCTCCATGACCGGCATGGCGGCCTCCGGTCCGATGTTTCCCAACCCCAGTACCGCCGAACCGTCGGACACCACCGCCACGGTATTGCGTTTAATGGTCAAGCGACGCGCGTCGTCGGGATTGTCGGCGATGGCACGGCACACGCGAGCGACACCCGGGGTGTACGCCATGGAAAGGTCGTTACGGTTTTTCAGGGGGACTTTGGACTGTACTTCGATCTTTCCGCCCAAGTGCGTCAAAAACGTCCGATCGGACACCTTCTTGACGTCGAAATCGGGCATAGAAGTCAGTATCTCGGTCACCTGCTCGGCATGGTGAGCATCGGCGGTATCGCAGGTAAGGTCGACGACCATACGATCCACCTCGGACTCGACCACATCGAGAGCCGTTACCACGGCACCGGCTTGACCGACGACGGTGGCCAGGCGACCCGCGGCCCCTGGATCGGCTGAAAGGGCCAGACGGACGGTAATGGAAAAACCGGCACTGGGCAGACGCGCATCAGTCATTGCTCTCCTTGGTAACCACGTCGGTGTACAGCGGGTCGATTGACGGTAGAGGGTCCACACCGTCGAACGCTCGCCAGGTGACCCATCCTCATAGCTGCTTGTTTCGGTCATCACCCTGGCAGAACGGTCTCAGTGGCCTATACGCGCCGCAGCGGCCCTGACGTCTCTATTGAATCGACCTTTATTGTGCCACCGACGGGCGGGGGCGGCACCTTCACGATGGCTGTGAGCAGTGCGGCTCACGAGCGGTATGTCGGGTCACACACCGTTCTCACGAGCGGAGACACGTTACCGCCGAGTCGGCGTCCCCGGCGACGGTCAAAAAGAACTCGCCAAGCCCGAAACTTCGTGCCAAGCTTATGACAATACGGCACCTGTTACGGATGGTGTCGATACAGACACGTGACTAAAGGTTGCTTAAAGATATGAGGAATATGGAATTTGAAACCCCCGGGTACGATCCCACCACCGGAGAGCTCGACCTGGAAGCCAGACAAGCGCTGCGGCGCGTCTCCGGAATCGCCTCCACCGAGTTGGTTGACGTCAACGATGCCGAATACCGGCGCTTGCGCCTGGAAAAGGTCGTCCTCGTCGGAGTATGGGCCCACGGGCGATTGGTTGACGCGGAGAACTCCATGAACGAATTGGCCGCGCTCGCCAAGACGGCCGGTTCTCTGGTTATGGATGGATTGTTGCAGCGGCGCTATAAACCGGACGCCGGAACGTACATCGGTTCGGGGAAGGTGACCGAAGTGCGCGCCGTCGTTGAGGCGAGTGGGGCCGATACCGTGATTTGCGATGGGGAACTGTCTCCCGGTCAGCTGATCGCCTTGGAAAAAGCCGTCAATGTGAAAGTCATCGATCGTACGGCGCTCATTTTGGACATCTTCGCTCAGCATGCCAAATCCTCTGAGGGTAAGGCGCAGGTCGAGCTGGCCCAGTTGCAGTATCTGCTTCCCAGACTGCGTGGTTGGGGTGAAGCCATGAGCCGTCAGGCCGGTGGTGCCAACGGCGGTGTCGGTCTGCGTGGACCCGGTGAAACCAAGTTGGAAACCGATCGTCGCCACATTCGCGCCCGTGTGGCGCGATTGCGTAAGGACTTGGCGAAGTTGGAAA
Source organism: Haloglycomyces albus DSM 45210 (assembly GCF_000527155.1). Taxonomy (NCBI): domain Bacteria; kingdom Bacillati; phylum Actinomycetota; class Actinomycetes; order Glycomycetales; family Glycomycetaceae; genus Haloglycomyces; species Haloglycomyces albus. Next base: position 2,411,976 of record NZ_AZUQ01000001.1, read on the forward strand.
TCACCCGGGCGACGAAGCGGGAAACGCGCCAGCGAAACGCCGTGCCGTCGGTGGCCATTGCCGGGTACACCAACGCCGGTAAATCGAGCGTTCTGAACAGTTTGACCAATGCGGGAATCCTGGTACAGGACGCCCTTTTCGCGACTCTGGACACCTCCACGCGACGTACGGAGACGGCCGAGGGGCGGCAGTACACCATTTCCGACACGGTCGGATTTGTGCGCCATCTTCCACACCAGCTGGTCGAGGCTTTCCGATCGACCTTGGAAGAAGTGGCCGAATCGGATTTGGTGGTGCACGTCATCGACGGTTCGCATCCCGATCCGATCGGTCAGGCCGAAGCCGTACGAGAGGTATTGGCGGACGTGGGGGCCGATGACGTTCCCGAAATCGTGGTGGTGAACAAGATCGACGCGATTTCGCCCGATGCGATCATGCGGTTGCGTTCGGATTGGCCGCAGGCGCAATTCGTCTCCAGTTTCACCGGAGAAGGAATCGACAAGCTGAAGGAACGCATCGATGCCGAACTGCCCCGACCTGAGGTAGGTATGACCGCGCTCGTTCCTTATACTCGAGGCGACCTCGTTTCGCGGGTTCGGGAGCACGGTGAAATCCTGTCTCAGGAACACTTGGCGGCGGGCACGAAGGTGTCGGCACGGGTCAATGCCGCGTTGGCCGCCGAATTGGCGGAATTTACGACCGATTCTTTCGGTGACGCATCGAACGACGTTACCGACGGTTAGTCGTCATGGGGTCGTTTGTCGGGTTCGGGGGATTTTGCGGAGGCGTCAATCTGAGTAAATCTCCGGTTTCAGTGTTATTAGTCAATGCTTCCGGGGGGTAGAGTTTGTGGCATCAGGTGTTCTGCAACACTTGACGAATGCAGCCACGGCAATCACATATGCGCATCGTAGTCTCCGCGTTGCTTGTGGTGATACTGGGATTGATTGCCCAGTTGATCCCGGCGACGGGGTACGCGCAGGACGGTGAGGACGAAGCAGTATGCGACCTCAACGATGCGCGCCTCGACCGTTTGGCGGGAATCGCTCCCGCTGACAACGGTTGGTGGGTCATACCCGACGGTGAGAGTCAAGGGAATGTCACCAACCTCTACCAGGTCGGGTCGGACTGCAATGTCCACGAGGCGATGCAGATCGACCACCGCCCCCTGGCACCTGGAAATTTGGCCCTGGACGGACAGAACCGGCTGTGGATTTCCGATGTCCGTACGCCCCAGGGAGAAGTGCGTGATTCTGGTGCGATGACGGTTTTCTCTCCCGCCACCCCCTACCAATTCGAGATGTTCCGCTTCAGCCTCCCGCAAGGAGTGGACACCTTCGACACCGCCGCGGTATCGCCGGACGGCAGCGTGCATCTTCTGGCGGCACAGGGAGATACGGTCGAGGTTTACACCGCGCCCGGTACCTATCAAGCCTGGGACACTCCGGTGGAAAAGGTCGGTGAGCTCAACCTTGGTGCGGACGGTACGGTGCTCAGCGCCGCCTTCGATTCCACTGGAAAGAATCTGGCAGTCCGCACCGCCAAGGGGATCCATGAGTTCGCCGTGGATACGAGCGACTGGGGATCGGCAAAGGACATCGAACCCGTGGTGACCGAGGTGCAAGGCAGTGCGTCCGATTCCGGTTTCAATTACGACGGGGACGGGAACTTCATTACCGCTTCGCACGCCACAACCGGTGATGTCGGTAAGCTGCGGTCGGTGGCGGCCGCCGAACCCCCGGAACCGAAGGATGAGGACGCGGAGTCCGATTCCGAGGAGAGCTCTGAGGCGGCCTCGGACGACGGATCGTTCATGGGCTCGTTCTTCCAAAAATATCGCGTCACGGACATCGTCAAGTACTTGACGATCATAGCGGTTATCGGTTTTGTAGCCATGGCAAGCGGTATCTATGTCATGGTCCGCAACCGGAAGGCACGGCGTCGGGACGACGGGGACGCGGCCGACGACGATGACGACGAATGGGGTGAACGGGTCCCCGGTTCCGACCCTGCGGTGGACGCCGACGACGACCTGGTCAAGGTCGGGGTCGATTCCGGGGCTCCCGATGAGGACTTCGAACGGGTCGCCCAGAAGGGGGCCCCCGCGCAGACGCGCGGTGAGGACAAGGGCGCGGCAAACGCCACGGGCACGGTGTACGGCGCGGGAAACGCGAGTGCGCCAAGCGGACCGGCACCGGCGAAACCGCCGGCGACCGGAAGTGTGTACGGGGGAGACGCCGCAAGCTCACGCCCGAGCGCTGCGACGTACGGGGCACCGCAGTCGGCTCCGGAACAGGCGGGCGAGACGCCACCACCTCAGGCTCCCCCTAAAGGCGGGACGACCTACGGCAATCGGGGCAGTGGATCGGTATACGGCTCGGGATCACCGGGACGGGGCTCGGTCTACGGTTCCGGCGGTGGGCAACAGAATGCGCCCGGTTCGGTCTATGGAGGTCAGCGTCGGGATACCGACGACGAACGCTAATGGCAGGAGCGCCGGGTGCAGCTGAGACGTCAACGTGCACCCGGCGCCCTCCCACGGTGTCGGTGGATTCCCTGATTCGTTCAGAGGGTCTACACCTTACGCATGACCGCCACCACGCGTCCCAGAATTTCGGCGTGGGTGGCGTCAATGGGGTCGTAGAGGCGGTTGGCGGGAAGCAGCCACTGTTGTGCATTTTGTTTCTTCCAGGTCTTCACCGTCGCTTCCCCGTCGATCATCGCGGCCACGATTTCTCCGTTGAGCGCGTCGGGTTGTTGCCGAACCACCACCCAGTCACCGTCACAGATGGCTGCTTCGATCATGGAGTCGCCCTTGACCTTCAACAGAAAATGGACACCTTCGCCGACGAACTCGGCGGGAAGCGGCATGACGTCGTAGTCACGTTCTTCGGCGAGAATCGGCTGTCCGGCGGCGATCTCGCCCACCATGGGAATGTAGCGCGGGCGGGGGTGCTGGGAGCAGCTCTGGACTCCGCCCGGAGTGTTCTGGCGGACGCCCACCGCGCGGGGGCGACCTGCCATGCGGGAGAGATATCCCTTTCGTTCGAGCTGCTTCATTTGATAAGCGACCGATGAGGCGGAGGCGAGTCCGACTTCGGCCCCGATCTCTCGAACGCTCGGCGGGTAGCCGCGATTGTTGATGAACTCCTCGATGTATTCGAGAACTTGCTGTTGGCGTCGGGTCAGTTTGCGTTTCTTGGACGGAACGATCGTGGTCTCGTCAGCCACGTTGGACTCCTGTATGTGACATTATTGGACGGCATGTCTGATTTCGTGAATGTATCCCACTGGTGGGTTCAAGTCAAACATGAGTGCGAGATCGGCGTGTCGCGTTGGGTGACCCCTGTATGGCATGGCACGGTGCGAAGACATGGCGGTAGGGCGTATCGGCGACTGTATTGCCTGGCACCTCCGGGTGAGTGAGATATCCGGAGGGATGGCGTCTACGTTAAGGTGTGGGACGGTCGTCCCGCGGCTGACACGCCAGTGTTCCCTGGTCAGCCGATCGTCATTGCCTCGAAGGTTGGAAATCCGGGGCCTGTGAACGCACTCCTATCCGATCCGGCCCGCTGCGAGGCACGGGAATTTTCTGCGCTATTCTGGAAGATAGACACAACATCTTGTGGTTCGATGTATTATCATTCACTAGGTGTTGGGGTTTGGTCGGTTCACTCATTTGGGGGAGTCATACTGAAACACCCCGCTCCGGGAGGAAAACCGCACCATGATCTCAACCGGGCACTGCCCCGGGAGGGACGGGAACGGTGTTCCGGAGCGGCCGTCCAGACCAATCGCCGCAGAGGAGGGACTTCCGTGAGATGTCCATACTGTCGTCATCCCGATAACCGAGTGGTGGACTCGCGGGATGTTGAAGACGGCAAACAGATCCGCCGCCGTCGTATCTGTTTGAGCTGTGACAAGCGTTTCAACACCTTTGAGGAGTTCATCCTGGAGGTCGTCAAACGTTCGGGCACCACTGAGCCCTTCGATCGCGGACGGATCGCCCAAGGCGTACTGAAGGCATGTCAGGGCCGTCCTGTGGACAGCGACGACGTAGCCAAGCTCGCTCAGGCGGTGGAGGACGAAATCCGTTCCCGTGGTGTGGCGGTGGTGTCCAGTCACGATGTGGGTTTGGCGATCCTGAACCCGCTACGGGACTTGGACGAGGTCGCCTACCTGCGCTTCGCGAGTGTGTATCGTTCGTTCGAGTCGATCGAGGACTTCGAAACCGAGATAGCCCACCTGCGCGAACACAATCGGCCGTCCCACGCCGGATGACCGTCGATCCGCCTATGCCGTATCGCTGGGCGCTCCGACACACAACCGAATAGAACCGAAACACATTAAGCACAATCCCGCGATTGTTCTGCCACGTTTGAGAGGACCGAGGCTAAGTCTCATGGCGAAAACAGCGAAAGCTACCACTGGTAAGAACACCGAAAACGCCGGAAAAGGACTTCGAGTTCACCGCGTTTTCACCACCGAGGGTGTTCACCCTTATGACGAGGTCGACTGGGAGAAGCGCGATGTCGTCATGACCAATTGGCGCGACGGCTCGGTCAACTTCCAGCAGAACGGGGTGGAATTCCCCGTGACCTGGTCGCAGAACGCCACTCAAATCGTCGCCTCGAAATATTTCCGCGGCGCCGTCGGCACGCCCGAACGCGAATCCAGCCTCAAACAGCTCATTGATCGAGTGGTGAACGCGTATTACGTCGCCGGGAAGAAGAACGGTTATTTCGCCGGAGCGAAGGACGCGCGGATCTTCGCCGACGAATTGACCTGGTTGCTGCTCCACCAGTACTTCAGCTTTAACTCCCCCGTCTGGTTCAATGTCGGTACGAATGCCCCGCAACAGGTGTCGGCCTGCTTTATTCTCAGCGTGGACGATTCCATGGAGGACATCCTGGATTGGTACAAAGAAGAGGGATTGATCTTCAAAGGCGGCTCGGGTTCCGGCGTCAACCTCTCCAAGATCCGTGGATCGACCGAACTGTTGTCCTCCGGCGGCAACGCCTCGGGACCCGTCAGCTTCATGCGCGGAGCCGACGCCTCGGCCGGAACGATCAAGTCCGGCGGTGCCACGCGGCGGGCCGCCAAAATGGTCGTCCTCGACGTCGATCACCCTGACGTGGAGGAGTTCATCGACACCAAGTCCCGCGAGGAGGACAAGATCCGCGCACTGCGCGACGCCGGCTTCGACGTGGACTTGGGCGGTTCCGACGTGGTGTCCGTGCAGTATCAGAACGCGAACAACTCGGTACGCGTCTCCGACGAGTTCATGACCGCTGTGGAGAACGGTACCGAATTCGACCTGCGCAATCGTATCGATCGCAGTTCGGCCGACAAGCGCGACGCCCGCGACCTGTTCCACCGCATGGCCAAAGCCGCGTGGGAATGCGCCGATCCGGGTATTCAGTACGACGACACCATCAACGGTTGGCACACCAACCCCAACACCGATCGCATCAACGCGTCCAACCCGTGTTCCGAGTACATGTCGCTGGACAATTCCTCGTGCAACCTGGCCAGCCTCAACCTGATGAAGTTCCTGGCCGAGGACGGCTCCTTCGACGTCGACCACTTCGTCTCCGCGGTGGAAACGGTCATCACGGCCATGGAAATCTCGATCTCCTTCGCCGACTTCCCCACCGAGAAGATCGCCGAGACGACGCGAAACTTCCGTCAGCTGGGAATCGGCTACTCCAACCTGGGCGCCCTCCTCATGGCGAGTGGCTTCGCCTACGACTCTCCGGAAGGTCGCACACTCGCCGCCTCCATTACCGCGCTGATGACCGGGGTGTCCTATCGGCGCAGCGCTGAAATCGCCGGAGCGGTGGGACCGTACGTCGGATACGAGGTCAATGCCGAACCACATGCTCGCGTCATGCACAAGCATGCCAAGGCGGTGGAGGACATCAATACCTTCGGTGACATCGACGCCACCATCGTGCAGGCGGCACGCGGCGAATGGGGTAACGGCAACAAGATCGGCGCCCAGAACGGGTGGCGCAATGCTCAGGCCAGCGTGCTCGCACCCACGGGAACGATTTCGTTCATGATGGACAGCGACACCACCGGAATCGAACCCGATCTCGCCCTGGTCAAGCACAAGAAGCTGGTCGGCGGCGGCTCGATGGAGATCGTCAATCAGAGCATCCCGCGCGCCCTGGCTCGCCTTGGCTACAGCAGCGAGCAGGCCGATGAAATCATCGCTTTCATTGCCGACAAGGGGCACGTTATCGGTGCTCCGCACCTGTCCGAAGACCACTACTCGGTCTTCGACTGCGCGATGGGGGAGCGTTCCATCTCTCCGATGGGGCACGTCAACATGATGGCGGCGGTTCAGCCGTTCCTCTCCGGTGCGATCTCCAAGACCGTAAACGTTCCCGAATCGGCCACGGTCGAAGACATCGAAGAAATCTACTTCGAGGCCTGGAAACTCGGCCTGAAGGCCTTGGCGGTGTATCGCGACAACTGCAAGGTCGGTCAGCCTCTGTCGGCCAAGAAGGAGAAGAAGGAAGAGACGCCTGAAGTGGTCGTCTCCGAGGAGCCGGTGCGCAAGAAGCTGCCACAGCGCCGTTCCTCCCAGGTCACATCGTTCAACGTGGCGGGCGCGGACGGTTATATGACCGCCTCGACGTACCCCGATACCGGTAAGATCGGCGAAGTCTTCCTCAAGATGTCGAAGCAGGGGTCGACTCTGGCCGGGGTCATGGACGCGTTCTCCATCGCGATCTCCGTGGCCCTGCAGTACGGTGTTCCGCTGGAAGAATACGTTCGTAAGTTCACCAACATGCGATTCGAACCGGCCGGGATGACCGACGACCAAGACATTCGCATGGCGACGTCGTTGGTGGATTACATCTTCCGTCGTCTGGCGCTGGACTACCTTCCGTACGAAGAGCGTGCGGCACTGGGAATCCTCACGACCGCGGAGCGGACGGCGGAACTCAACGGGGAGGACCCGGCCGGCGTGTCGGAGAGCGACGCGGTCTCCGCCGAGACATCGGAGCCGAGCGGCAATGCGGCGACGTCCACCGCGAAGGGTAAGGACACCGGATCGAGCCTTCTGTACGCCGCACAGGCACGGGAGGCCGACGCGCCCCTATGCGTCAACTGCGGTAGCCGGATGCGGCCCTCCGGCGCCTGCTACGCCTGCGAAGGCTGCGGCGCCACCAGTGGTTGCAGCTAAGGCATGGTGACGGGGACACGAGTAGTGTCCCCATGCAGAAGGGGCCGCCCGAGACAACTCGGGCGGCCCCTTCTGCATGCTCTGCTACGGCTCATCAGCCTTCATAGTTGACCACAATGCGCGTCCAGGCACCCAGATTGATGGTGGCTCCATCGCTGACCGGAATTTCGGCGTGAGGAGCAAGTGGTTCGTCCGAACCGTTGAGGAAGGTTCCGTTCGACGAACCCACGTCGACCAGCACCCAGCTATTGTCCGGCTTGGCCATCAATTTCGCGTGCCGCGCGCTCACCCCGGGATCGGCGGTGTCGCTGGACAGGTCCACGTCCGGAGTCACTCCCCGCTTGGCGGAGTAACGTCCGATCGACACTTCCGGCTTGTCCAAGGGGAAACGTTTGGGTCCTCGGAACGAGGGGAACTGCAGTTGACCGGAGTCGTCTCCGGCGGTCACCTTGTTGAAGTAGCTCTGATCGGTGTTGATCGTCACCGCCCATCGCGAGGCAGACGGTTGTCCACCACCGGGATCACCCGCAGGTGGGGCATAGGCGGCGGCCACGTCGTTCGGTTGCTGGTTCGGCATGGAGAAGCCGCCTTCGGCTCCGCCCATGGGGGGAGCGGAGGAGGGAGGTGCACCGAATCCGGCTTGCGGTGGCTGTCCGCCGTACGGGTCGGCCTGCGGTTGGCCCGTATCGACCGGGGACGGAGGCGCGCCGAAGCCGCCTTGCGGTGCTCCGCCGTATGGATCGCCTTGGGGTTGACCGCCGTAGGGGTCGCCTTGGGGTTGGCTGGGCTGCGGTGGCGCACCGTAGGGATCGCCCATGGGAGGCTGCTGGCCGTACGGGTCCTGTCCCATACCCTGCCCGCCGTAGGGGTCACCCTGTGGCTGTCCGCCGTACGGGTCGGGCTGTTGGCCGTATCCGGGTTGTTGTCCGTAGGGGTCGGGTTGTCCACCCCAAGCACCACCGGGCGGTTGACCGCCGTACGGGTCGCCTTGGGGTTGACCGCCGTAGGGGTCGCCTTGGGGTTGGCTGGGCTGCGGTGGCGCACCGTAGGGATCGCCCATGGGAGGCTGCTGGCCGTACGGGTCCTGTCCCATACCCTGCCCGCCGTAGGGGTCACCCTGTGGCTGTCCGCCGTACGGGTCGGGCTGTTGGCCGTATCCGGGTTGTTGTCCGTAGGGGTCGGGTTGTCCACCCCAAGCACCACCGGGCGGTTGACCGCCGTAGGGGTCGCCTTGCGGCTGTCCACCGTATGGATCACCTTGCGGCTGGGAACCGGCCCATGCGGGATTCGGAGTCCCACACTGCTCACAGTTGGGTCCCTGCGGAAATGCGCCACACGTGCACTGGTATCCACCAGGCTGCGGGGCACCACCGGGATGATTCGGCTGGTATGTCACTATCGTCCCCCTCTTAGCAGTGTGGTTCCTTCAGCTTCGCTGTCCACACGCAGCTTTGTTGTACCTTCTTGTATGTCAACGACAGGCTCACCTTTCGGTTGCGGTGAAGAAAGCTCGATGACAGCAACGCTAATATTGTCATGCCCACCGTATTGCAGTGCTTTACCCATCAACGCTACAGTTTTAGCGCTCACATCACCGTTTGGCAACGGCACCAGATCCTGTGCCTGCCCTAGATATCGGGACAAACCGTCACTGCAGACGATGACGTGTCCGCCGTCCAGCTCCGTTCGAATGAGATTTGGATTCAATTGCGGTGCGTCGGCTCCCAACCATGCCAGTAGTGCTTTGGCGTACGGACTCCTATAACGCTCATCATTCGGGTCGGCGCCCTGATAGTCAAGTCGAGCGGCGATGGTGTCGTCCACGGTCAATTCATTGGCCCGCTGAGCTCCGGCCCAGTACACCCGGGAATCGCCGACCCAGCAGACGATCACCTCGTTTCCCTCGACGACGGCCGACACATAGGTGGACGACGGGGGTGAATCGGGGTATTGCTCTCCCACTTCGGCCACTTTTCGGTGCGCGGCCTCCACGGCTCGCTGGGACGCGGTTTCAGCCCGTTCGCCGGCATCGAGTGCGGTGCTCATTGCCTCGGCGGAAGCCTCCACTCCCGCCAATGCGGCCCGTTCGGAGTCGGTCGCTCCCGATACGCCGTCGCAGACGACGGCGAAGGCATGGCCCATGGCACTGTGACCGATGGCGACGGCGTCCTGATTGTAGTGATGCCGTTTGCCCACGTCGGTTCCGGCGGCGACGTTCCTCTGGACGAAGTCGATGTGGTCGTCGCTTCCTCCGGGGTGTTCGGGATTGTCCACACGTGGAGACGACGACTTCCACCCGGTCGGCGGCGTGGTGGGAAGAGCGGCGGTGGCGTCCGGAGGAGTGAACGGAGTCGCCTCGTTGACGAGGTCACCGCCGCATGCTTCGCAGTACCGCCCGATTTCAGCGGGAAGGTCGCATTGACTGCATTTCATGGGGGCGATGGTCGGCTGTGCTCCTGCTTTCGGTTGCGACATGTTGGGTTCCTCTGAAGCCGGCTACAAAAGGGTGCGGGGTCGGTTGGCGTTGGCGAGGTCGACGTAGTGGACCTGTTTGGCACGATCGCTCTGTGCGTGGGCGAGTTTGCGATAGGAGTCTTCCAGAGCGAATCGCAATTCCTTCTCATTCGGATTGGTGTTGAGGACGGGCGGTCCTTCGGAGTCGCCCATGTTGGTGACGTAATGCAGGGCGTATTGCAGCAGGCGCCCTGCCACGAGTTGATGGCGAGCCGGTTCCAGCTGTAGATCCACGAGGTTATTGCCCAGGTAGTGCAGCTCGTTAAGCCCTGGCGGCTGCGGGACACGCAGTGCGCCTTGGATGGCGGCCAATTGCGCCGTCTCGTACTGCGAGGAGGTGCTGGGTATCTGCTGTAGTACCGTGATGGCCTCGGCGGGATAGTGGGAGGCGGCCAGAAGACGAGCATGGCCGAAGGCCGCCGAAATGAAGCGGCGGTCGCAACTCCAGATGCGTTGGTAGTGGATGGCGGCGGCCGTGGTGAACCCGGCCAGTTCCGCGCAGGCGGCGACGGCCAGACGGGGTGCCAACTCTCCCGGCAGGTGCGAAAAGACGGAGTCGAAGGAGTGATAGGCGCCCTGCAGGTCGCTGTTGGCCAGCTGAAGCAGGCCACCCAACCAATTGGCCTGCCAGGTGTTGCCGTGTGTCTGGATCAAGTGATTGAGCGCCTGTACGGCGGTGGCGAGGTCCCCCATTTCGATGAGCGCTTCGATGCGACGGAGATTGACCTCGTGGCTTTGCTCGGGCGCGTTGGCCAATTCGGCGAGCACCAGGGCCGGCTGGGAGGCGGTGATGGTGCTGAGAAAGACGCTGGAAGGGTCGTCGGGATCGGGGAGCGGTCGAGGAAGCGCTCCCAACACTTCTTGTGGAGTGGCGACCCGGAAGGCGTCGGCCTCGATGTCGGGAACGCCGAATACGGCCGCCTCACCCGAAAACAGAGTGGACGGTTCGTACAGGGGACGCCCTTCGGTGACCGAGAGGACCTCTCCCAGAACCCCGCGAACCTGAGCCTTCATTTCGGAGCCGCTCTGGAAGCGGGCGGCCGGAGCCGGATGACAGGTACGCTCCAGTAGGCGGTGGAAGGAGGGGAACTGCTGAAAGAGCTCGGTCTCTTCCACCGGAGGGAAGGAATTGCGGAACTTCTTGGTGAAGCCCTTGAAATCGAGCGCCAGCACCGCCATGGAACGTCCGATGGTGTAAAGGTCGGAGGTGATGGACGGCCCGGCGTTGAGGATCTCCTCGTTGGGAACCGAATAACCCGGCGTCCCGTACACCGCCGACTCCGTGTCGTCGATGCGTCGCACGGCACCGAGGTCGATGAGCTTGAGCCAGGTTTCGACGTGGATCACGTTGTCCGGCTTGAAATCACAGAACAAGAGATTGTTGTTGTGTAGGTATTCGAAGGCGGGCAGGATCTCAAGCGTGTAGGTGAGGACATTGGCCACGGCCATGGGAGCCCGTTCCCCGTTTTCGTCGGTTTGCTCTCGTATGTCACGCAAGGATTTTCCGGCCAGGTACTCCATGACCAGATAGGACTGGATTTCCCCGGAGCGTTCGTCGACGGCGGTCACGAAGTCGATGATGTTGACGACGTTGGGGTGATCGATGCCGACCAGAAAACGCCGCTCGTTGATCGCCGATTCGATGGCGTCCTCGTCGTTGGTGGAGATGAGCCCCTTGATGACCACCCAGCGGTCCTGCAGGTCGTCCTGGAAGTTGGTGTCGTTCGCCAGGTAGATCCAACCGAGACCCCCGTGGGCGATCGTACCGAGCACCTCATAGCGCTCGGCGAGAAGATCGCCCGGGCCGAGCGACGGCGTGAACCAATACGGAGTGCGGCAATGTGGACAGTAACCGTCGGTGCGTCCGGGACGTCCGGCCTGCGCTCGTCCGGCCGGTTTTCCGCAGGACGAACAGGTCCTCTTGTTCTCCGCCACCATGGGTTCGGCCATGAGTGATTCGGCGGGGTTGGCCGGTTCGATCGGGGGCATGTCGGCCATGCCTCCGCGCGCGCCGCTGGAACGGGTGGAGACCCGAATGCTCCCGCCGGGGCCCGACACCGGGGCGGACATCGGACGTGACATTGGCCCGGTAATCGGCCCCGAGGCCGGACCTGCCAGGGGATTGGCCTGTGGGGAGGGGACGGGCTGTGCAGCCGCGGCGGGAGGCCCCTGCGACTGTAGGCGCCGTCGAATCGCCATGGTGTCGGACTGTTCCATGGGCGGTGGTTGCGCGGGCGGTGCGGGAGGAGGGCCGCCGGCGTTGGGTGCGGGAGGAACGGCCGCGCTGTCGGGACGGTACCGCTGCGTATGGTCTTCGTGCTGCGCCATGTTTCCGTACCTTAATCCTGGTAGCGTGCTTTGGGGGGTTGGGAGTCGCCCAAGGTGGACGACAGCCAATCGTCATAGACGTCGTCCCAGCGCCCGTCGGAACGCATGTTCTCAAGCGTCGCATTGATGAAGCGGACCAAATCCTCATTGCCCTTGGCGACGGCGACTCCATACGGCTCGTCCGCGATGGGGTCGCCGACGACTTCCAGGTTCGGGTCCTGGGTCGACAGTCCGGCCAGGATGACGTCGTCGGTCGTGAACGCGTCGACAGTGCCGCGCTGCAGGAGCGAAATGCAGTCGTTGAAGTCATCGAGCGTCACCGCTTGAGCGGGAGTTTCGGCGATGATTTGGGGGAGGGAGGTGGAACCGGCGGAGGAGCAGACTCGATGGTCTTCGGTCAGTGCGCTCAAGCCGGAGATTCCGGAGTTGACGTCCACGAGCAACCGTTGTGTCGCCGCGTAGTATTCCGAGGAGAAATCGACGCTCTCCCACCGCTGGCACGTCATGGTCATGGTGCGAACGACGAAGTCGACCTCGTTGTTCTCCAGAGCGGGAACACGATCTTGGGAAGTCATGGGGACCCAGCGGATATTGACGTCGTCGCCACCGATGGCCTTCGCCAATTCCCGGGCGATGTCGACATCGAAGCCGCCCAGTTCGCCGCTGGCGGGATCGCGATAGCCCATGAGGTTGGTCGTCTGGCTGACTCCGATGCGGATGACGTCGGAATCGTCCAATTCAGAGCGAGCGTCGGCCGCGGTGACGCCCCCGGGATCGAAGGACTCCGTACGGTTGAACCCGCCACAGTCTTCCTCGGTGGTCGCTTCGGTGAGGTCCGGGCTGAAGTCCGCCCCTTGCGGGAGCGGTTCCGGGATGTCGACCTCGTTTATTTCCAGGCCTCCGCTCGACGAGCAAGCGGTGGCGGCGAAGAGTAGTGCCAGTGACGTTGCGGTGACTTTAAGCGGTCTCATGCGTGATACTCCCGAATTCGTTGCTGCAGTCCTATGGAGACACTGGCGATGGCGAGCGCCGCCAGCACTCCGAGGCCGATAGCGGTACCGGACAGGGCACGTTGCGCATCGTGTAGACCGTTGTCGAAGCGAGCGCCGGCCGATTCGGACGCTTGAGTGAGGGCCTCATCGACCAGGTCGAAGGAATTGGCGACCGAGCCGTCGGCCGTACCCACCGATTTATCGAGGGCTTCGGTGTAGTCTCCTTCTCTCATGAGCGAAAGAACCTCATGGTGGCGGTCCTGCCAAGTGCGCGCCGCCAAGGCGGCGTTCTCCAGGTCACTGCGAATCGACTCGTTGGGAAACTCTTCCGCCAGTCTTTGGAGCTCGGCGTCGTCACCGGCGAGGACCTCCATGTTGTCGGCGAAGTCCTGTGCGGCCGTGTCGTCTTCACCTCGGGAGACGAACAACAGTGACTCGGAGGCACGGGCTTCCTGGGCCGAGATCTGAATCGACGATATTCGTTCGTAGGGGTCACCGCCGTTGGTCTGCGCCCGATCCAGGTGGGAGGCGGTGGCCAAGGACGACAGAATCAACCATCCGGCGAGCGCGATCATGGCGATCGTCGCCCCCGTCAGCCCGAGATTGAACACCCGGTTGGTTTTGGACTTGAGCCATACCGAGACGGCGATGAGAAACACGAGCGCTACGATCGCGGCGGCGAAGGCGATCCAGGGCGTCGCGCGCGCGGTTTCCTGATCATCGTCCAATTGCGATTGAGCACTGGATCGCAGGTCCGCCGCCAAGGGGAGGATGTCGTTGCGCATCATCGTAGAAGCGAGACGGAGGTGCGCCATGTTGACCGGCTGGTCCATACGGTGGTAGGTCCGGGCGGTTTCCACCAGTCCGGTATAGGTGGTCAGTGCGACGTTCAGTTCGGCGACGGTATTGGCGTCGGATTCGCTGGACACTTGGGTCGCCGCGGATGACAGCGCCTGGGAGGCGTCCCGAATCGAAGTCTCATAGGTATCCTGCATCGACGCTGGGACACTGCCCACGATAAGGAACGTGGCGGAGGCGGCCGCGTTGGCCTCTGAGAGTGATTGGTACAGCTCGGAGGAGGTGACGGCCAGCTTCCCTGACCCGAGACGGGTGGAGTCGATCGTGTCGCTTTTGGTCAACATGGCGGTCGCCGCGGTCGTACCGGCTGTGGCGATGAGGACGATGGCGATGACCATGGCGGTGACCAACTGCCCGGGGGTTTGCGACAACTTCGCGCGTAGGGCGGATGCCCGTACCGGCTCCGGACGGGGTGCCGTCGCGCCACTGTCGTCGGTCGGGGGCGGAGGAGGGCCGACTGGAGCCTGGGGAGGGCCTTGCACTGTCAAGATGACCTCACTGCTATTGAATTCGATGATGCGTGAACGACTCTCGTTACATGGTATAAGGCCCGTACAACCGCGTTCAGTGGAGGGGTTTGTTAGGGGTGGGGCGGAGGCGACCGTCCGGACGGGTCATGAGGTGGCGCGGAAACTCCTTGTAAATCCCTTGTCTCCCAAGTATATTCAGTGCATGTTGCAGATTATCGGAGCGGGACTTCCGCGCACGGGAACCATGACGTTGAAAACCGCCCTCGAACGCCTACTGGGACAGCCCTGTCACCATATGATCGAGGTTTTTGAAAACAGAGATCGTGATCTCCCCCGGTTCAATGCCGTTCTGCGCGGCGAAGAGGCGGACTGGAGCCGAATCTTCAGTGACTACGCCGCGGCGGTGGATTGGCCGTCGTCGGCATTCTGGCGGGAACTGCTCGACGCCTTTCCGGAGGCGCCGGTGGTGTTGTCGCAGCGTGATTCTCCCGCACAGTGGTTGCGGAGCATGCAGGGGACGATACTTCCCGGGCTCATCGAGCCGGATTGGGAAAACATGGATCCGCAGCACGCTGAAATGTTGACCGGGCTGTGGGACTTCGCGACCGGAGGCATCGATCCTACCGACGAACAGGCCCTGACCCGTTTCTACGAGCAGCATCTCGACACGGTCCGAAATACCGTGCCCGCTCACCGACTTCTCGAATTTCGCCCCGACGAGGGTTGGGGGCCACTGTGCGAGGTTCTCGGCGTCGCCGAACCCGACGAGCCGTTCCCGCACGTCAATACCACGGCGGAATTTCAGGCGCGGGCCGACGAGATACGGCGGGATCGCTAGATTCGAGCGGCAGCGGTCCGTTGTGGATTCCGCACGGGCACTCCATCATCGTTACCGGTCCGCTGCCACCGTATACGGCCAACGGGTTACTCGTCGCCGCCGATACCGGCGTTGATGCGGGCGGCGAGGTTCGTGGCCGTCTCGGAGTCAAGCCCGCCGACATCGAACCGGGAGTCGTGGGGCTGGAAGATCACCGGAGCTCCGACAACCACGCCGTCCACGACCGTCGCCAGTTGCAGGCCCTGGTTGTCGGCGGCGAGTTCCTGCCACTTGAGCGCACCGTCGTCCGAAAAGTGGAAGCGTAGCCTCTCTCCTTCGTTTTCGTCGTCGGCGACGACCTCGACGTCGACCAGATGATCGGTCGTCAACGGCGCGGCTTTCAGCAGGTATTTCGTCCGAGTATTTTCTTCGGTCGTGTTTCCGCAGGTTGTCAGTGGTTCATCGGAATCAGTCGCGGCGCGCCGGTCGTCCCTCAGATGAAAACACGAGATGGTCGGAACCGTGAACTGCATTCGTTCCGGAAGCAGGTCCACCTCCTTCGGAGTCAGGTCGCAAAAAGAGACCAGCTCCGATACCACCTTGGCATCAAAGGCGTAGCGCTCCAGCTCTTCAGCTTGGTCGGCCGCTTCGCGTCCCACCTTTTCAAATACTTGATTGATCGAGGACGCGCTCGGATCTCCCTCTGGCGGTCTACAATCGTCGAGGTCCAGGTGGTCGAAATCGTCCACGGTGACGACGTCGTAATCTTCCAGAGTCACCAGGCGGAATTCGACGGTCGCGGGTTCGACGTCCTCCTCGCCTCCGGAGCCTCCTTCCGCCGATTCGCTCGAGGTGCAGGACGCCAAGAGGACGGCGACGGTGAGGGCGGGGATGGATTTTCGCAGCGAGCGGGGCACGATGGTCCTTTCCTGGTCGGGACGGGCAAACTACTTTCAGTGTGCGTTAACAACGCAACCGTGTTCGCAGCGTATCCCCGGGCCTTCCCAACGCTCGCAGGCGGGTCGGTACCGTAATCGATTCGTGGTTCGCTGTACGAAGGCTAAACCAGGCTGTCCTGCCACTGACGATGCAGCTCGGCGTACTTGCCTTGGCCCGACAACGCCAGAGTCTCCGGGCTACCGTCCTCGACGATCTTTCCGTCCTCCACAATCACCACTCGATCGGCGATCTGCACCGTGGACAGCCGGTGAGCGATGATAATGGAGGTTCGATCGGCCAGGATCGTCTTCAGGGCCTTTTGAACGAGTCGCTCCGACGGGACGTCCAACGAGGAGGTCGCCTCATCCAAGATCAAGACCCTCGGATCTGCCAGCACCGCTCGCGCGAAGACCACCAACTGGCGCTGCCCGGCGGAGAGCCGGCCACCTCGCTTGCTGACCCGTGTGTCGAATCCGTCGGTCATCTGCGAGATGAACCCGGTGGCACCCACCAGGTCGGCGGCCGCGACGACTTCGGCGCGTTCCGCTCCGGGACGGCCCAATTCGATGTTTTCGGCGATGGTGCCGTCGAACAGGAAGTTCTCCTGCGTAATGAGTGTGACGTTTCTGCGCAGGTCGGCGTCGGCGATATGGCGTAGGTCGGTGTCGTCCAAGAGAATCGACCCCTCCACTGGATCGTGGAATCGGGCCACCAGTTTGGCGATCGTGGTCTTGCCCGCGCCCGTCGGTCCCAGCACGGCCACCGTCTGACCGGCGGGAATGTGGAGGTCCAGTTGTGGGAGAACCAATTCGCCATCGCGGTAGCGGAATTCCACCCGGTCGAACGTCAGGCTGCCCCGTACCGGCGCGACGTCACGCGGCCGATCCGGATCCTTGACCGCGTTGGGTTCGTCGAGAACCCCGGAGAGCTTCTCTAGAGCCGCGCCCCCGGACTGTAGCGAATTGTAGAACATGGCCAGTTCTTGAATCGGATCGAAGAAGCGTCGCAGATAGAGGACGAAGGCCGCCAGAACCCCTAGTTCGGTGGTTCCCTCCATGACCTGCCGGCCGCCGAACAGAACGATGGCGACGATGGCGGTATTCCCGATCGCCTTGGTTCCGGACCCGAAGCGAACGCTTTGCTGCTGCCCCTTGGCCTGTGCAAGTCGATTGCGGGTATTGAGATGAGAAAAGATGTCGCGGTCGCGTTCTTCGCGGCGATTGGCCTGGACGGCTTTGATGCGGCCCATGGACTCCACAAAGTAGACAATGAGGTCGGCGATCGTTTCGCGCGATCGGCGGTAGGCGATGGCCGAGACCCTGGAAAACCACCGGGCCAGGAAATACATGGCCGGCAAAGCGGTAAAGCTGACCAGAGCCAACAGGGGATCCATGATCAACATGTACACGGCGATGATGACGATGCTGAAGGCCGCGAGTACGAGATCCTCCACTCCGTTGGCGGTCATCTCCCGGATGGAATCCATGTCCGACGTCTGTCGCGACACCACTCGTCCGGAGGTGAAACGCTCGTGGAAGGAGATGGAGAGACGCTGAAACTTCTGAAAGACCCGACGACGCAGTCGTAGGAGCATCTCCTGACTGATGTGGGCCGAGCGCACGATGAACAGGCGGGTGGCCAGATAATCCACCACCGTGATCACCACGAACCCCGCCGCGATCCAGGTCAGATAGTCGTACGAACCGTCGTCCACGATCCGAGGTATGGCGTGATCGATAGCCAACATGACGAAAAAGGGAGCCGCGAGATTGGCGACCGCACCGGTCAGCAGGATGGCGGTCAGTATGACCAGACCGCGGAGGTGCGGTCGCAGCATCCAGCCGAGGAGATGGAAACCGCGTCGCCGGATTCGTCGCAGAGAGCGGTCGTCGGTGGACTCCGCCTGGGTCCGTTCGGAGTCGTCGGTTTCGGCCCGCCCTTTCCAAGCATCGGTATCGGTGGTCAACGTGCCTCCTCGGTGGCCGAAAGGACATCGGCGTACTCGGAATTGTTACGAAGAAGTTCGGAGTGCGTGCCGACCGCGGTGATGCGGCCGTCGTGCAAGAGAGCCACTCGGTCGGCCAGGGACACCGTCGAGGGGCGATGCACGACGATCAATGCCGTAGTGGAACCGAGGACACTGTGCAACGCCCGTTCCACCAGCTCTTCGGTATGAACGTCCAGCGCCGAGAGCGGATCGTCCAGCACCAGCACCGTGGGCCGTACGATGACGGCACGTGCCAATGCCAAGCGTTGTCGTTGTCCGCCTGAGAGAGTCAGCCCCTGTTCGCCGACTCGGGTATCCAGACCGTGTGGAAGGTCCCGCACGAAGTCCGCCTGGGCCACTCGTAGTGCCTGTTCGATATCGGCCTGGGACGCGTCGGGGCGCCCCAGAGTCAGGTTTTCCCGCACGCTCATGGAAAACAGCGTCGGCTCTTCGAACGCGGTGGTGACCACCGAACGCAGGCGCGACAAGCTGAAACGGCGGACGTCGACTCCATCCAAAGTCACCTGTCCACGGGTGGGATCGGCCAAACGTGACGGCAGCTGCGCCAAGGTGCTCTTCCCACTTCCGGTTTTGCCGGCCAACGCCAGGGTTTCACCGGGCTGGAGAGTCAGGTTGACCTCGGTGAGGACCTCCTGTGCCTTCGAAGCCCCCTCGGCCTCGCCGTAGGTGAATCCGACTCCTCGGAAGGACAGTTCTCCGCGTGGCTCGGTCACCGTGACCGGGTGGACGGGGTCGGTAATGGCCGGGGGAGTGTCCAGGATGTCGTAAATCCGGTCCGAAGCGGTGGCCGCTTCATTGAGGTGCGACAGAACCCAGCCGAGTGCCTCCATAGGCCATAGAAGCATCATCTGCAGCAGCATGAATGCGGTCAGTTCTCCCACCGACAGCTGCCCGTCGGTCACCAACAGGATCCCGATCACCAGAAGAATGCCCAGCATTCCGGTGCCAATGCCGTCAAAAATCGACCATGTCCGAGAGGCGATCCGTTCTTTTGTCAAGGCGATGTCACGAGCCGTCGTTGCCTCGCCGTCGAAGCGTTGCGCCATGAGTGGACCACGTCCCATCGCCTTAACGGCACGGATTCCGAACGCCGACTCTTCGGCCTTGGAAGCGATGTCCCCAAGCTTATTCTGCAGCTTTCTGCTTTGTGGAATGTAGTCTCGGAAGAAGGCGCGACCCACCAAATACAGTGGCACTACCGAAGTCATGCTCAATAGCGCCAAACGCCAGTCGATCCAGAGCAATTGCAGAAACACCAGCAATGTGATGAAGATGCCGTGAATCAGGAATGTCATCCCGCCCGAAAAGAACCGGCGAATCATTCCCAGATCGGAGGTGGCTCGCGCCAGTAGTTGTCCACTCTGGAATCTGTCGTGGAAGCCGGTATGCAATCCCTGCAACTTTTCATAGATACCTTGGCGCATGTCGGCTTCCACCGCGTACGACGTGGCGATCTGAAAGTGGCGACGCACCCATATGGTGGCGGCTTCCAGCAGGCCCACGGCAAACAACGCCGCGGCCCATTTCCACAGGCCCACGATGTCGCCGTCGGCGATCGGCCCGTCGATCGCGAACCCGATGAGTCGCGGCAGCGTGGTCGCGAGTATGACGGTGACGATCGTCAACAGCCACAAGGTATAGAAGCGATACCGATAGGGGCGGCAATAGCTCTTGATACGCCACAGATTCGCCAGAGGGCCATGGTGAATCCAGGAGGACTTGACATCGGTCGTCGACTCCTGCCGAGGAATCGACGTTTCACTGGGAGGAGAGGTCGAAGAAGTCACCGACCTACGGTAGAGCCGTGCCTCACTTCGTGCAACCGCATTTCTCTCCTGAGAGTTCCCCTTAGTACTCCACCAGTGCCTTTCGCAGGTCCTCACCGCGGTCGAAACCAATGACATCGGCATAGGTCGCGAGGGAGACGAATCGTTCCCGAATAAGTGCGAAGGTCTGGGGAATGACGTCGGGGAAGCATTCCAGGCCACGTTCCACCTCCGGTGCGCCGTACTTTTCGTTGCGGAAGCTCTGCCATCTCCGTAGGCCGATATTGCTCAAACAGTAATCGCGGGAAATATCCTCTTCGGACACACCCACGAGGGCCAGAGCCAGAGCGATCACTATGCCGGTGCGGTCCTTTCCGGCCATGCAATGGATCAGTGTCGTCTCACCGCGAGCGATGATCTCCAGAGCCTGGCGAATGGAGTGGTGACCCGACTCCAGCATCGAGGCGTAGCGTTGGGCGATAAAGCGCTCGCGTTGCCCGTGCACGAGGGGGTCGGCTGCGGTGTCTTCGAAGTACTGCCACCAGATGTGATCGAGGCCGAGCTGGTGAACCGTCTGATCGTCAGTGGCGGGGAAGATACCGAATTTGTCCCGTTCGATCGGACCGCGCAGATCGACGATATGGCGTAGCTTGGTGTCATTGCGGATGACGGCGAGGTCGTCGTCGGTGGCGTGCATCCAATTGTCGGACCGCAGCAGTACACCTTTTCGCAAACGCCCGCCGTCGTCGGTTTCCACTCCACCGACATCGCGGAAGTTGAATACCTTAGACGTCGGATAGAACTGTTCGGGGAGGGACGAGGACGGCATGGACATCACCTTTCACCGGCACAAGATTGACACCTGGAGATTTGAGCTTATGCTCTCGGAATAGTCGGGTCAACCGCAATATTCGTCCACGCCCATGCCGCACCTCGAAATCGCGAGGAATCCGGACGGCGGGATTCGCCGTTTTCTCTCGTCACGTCCTCAAACGCAGTCATGGGGTCGAGGGACCTTCTGTGGTCCTCGACCCCATGCGAAGCATGACCGGTCTGCCCGGTTACTTGGCCGCTTGCGCCAACTCGAGGAACTGGCGCTTTGAGGCTACGTCCTCCTCGGCTTTCTTGATGCGCTTGGCGTCGCCGTCGGCTTTGGCACGTTCCAGCTTCTCCTCGGCCTCTTCCACCTGTTGCTGCATCTGAATCAACAGTGGGTTTTCCTCAACGGGAACCTTGCGCCACGCCGAATCCATGGCCTCGCGGAGTTTGTCGTCGACCTTGCGGAGGCGCCGCTGGATTTTGGCGTGAGCCTTGCGCGGGACGGGGCCGATCTCGTTCCACGTGCCCTGGATTTCGCGGAACTTCTGCTGGGCCGCTTTGGGGTCTGCGTCGATGTCGAGAGCCTCGGCCTGTTCCAGAAGGATTTCCTTTTCCTTCAGGTTCTTCTCGTATTCGGCGTCACGGGCGCTGAACACCTCCGACCGGGCGTCGAAGAATTTATCGTTCGCGGCGCGGAAACGCTTCCAGGCCTTCTGCTCGGCTTCGGGAGCCAGGCGACCGACCTGCTTCCATTCGCTCATCAGACCCTTGAGCTTTTCCGCCGTCGGACCCCAGTCGGTGGAGTCGGCGAGCTCCTCGGCGCGTTTGATGAGTTCTTCCTTTTGCGCGGCATAGACCTTGCGTTCGGAATCGAGCTGAGAGAAGTAGGCTCCACGACGACGCGCGAACGCGTCGCGCGCGGCGGAGAACTTGCGCCACAGTTTCTGATCGGTCTTGCGGTCCACTCCGTGGATGGATTTCCACTCGGTCACCATGGCGTTGAAACGTTCGCCGGTGGCCTTCCAGTGTCCTTCCCGGCGTGAGAGCTCTTCCGCCTCGGTAACGAGGGCCTCTTTGGCGGCAGTGGCGGCGGCCTTCTCGGCTTCCTTGGCCTCTTTGAACTCGGCCACGCGACTGTCGGCGTGTTTGGCGAGTTCTTCGATGCGTTTGCCGAGGCTGTCCACGTCTCCGATGACGGCGGCCGCGTCGAGGCCGTCGCCGATCTTGCGAAGCTGCTGGGCGGCTTGCTCGACATCGGCGGATTCGGAATTCAGACGAGCCGCGATCAGGTCCACCTCGGTGACCAGATCGTCGTATTTGCGTGCGAAGTGGGCAAGTCCTTCCTCAGCCGAACCTGCCTGCCAGGAGCCGATCGCACGCTCTCCGGCAGAGGTTTTCAGGTAGACAGTTCCATCGGCATCGACCCGGCCGAAGCGGGTGAGGTCTCCAACGTCACTCATCGCGCTAATCTCAAATCCTTCACACGTGTTACAAGGGAGTTCAGACCGTACTTTACGGTGGGTAATACATAACCGCCGACCGGGGTCCAACGCACCCGGTCAGAAAACCGACAAGTCTCGTCGAACGGGACAACCATCGCGGACCGTCTACTCTTCAGACCGAAAGGGTAATGAGTTGAATCGATACGGCAGTGTTAATCCTAGCCTACCGGTGCCGATTGTCGTTCTTGTAGGGCCCACCGCCGCGGGTAAGACGGGGCTATCCGTACAATTGGCCGAATCCCTGGGCGGGGAAGTGGTGAACGCTGATTCGATGCAGCTCTACCAGGGAATGGACATTGGGACGGCCAAGGTCACCGCATCGGAAAAACGCGGTGTGCCGCACCATGTTTTCGACATCTGGGAGGTTTCGGAAACCGCGGACGTGGCGCGCTATCAAGCCGCCGCCCGTCGGGCCGTTGACGACATTCGGGCGCGCGGTAAGCGTCCCATAGTCGTCGGCGGATCGGGACTGTACGTACAGGCGGTCACCGACGAGATGAATTTCCCGGGTACCGACCCTGCGATCCGTCGCCGCCTGGAGTCGGAGTTGGCCCATGAGGGTCCGGGGGTGATGTGGCGTCGGCTCCAGGAAAAGGATAAGGCGGCGGCTGAGGCCATCCTTCCCAGTAACGGACGTCGTATCGTACGCGCGCTCGAAGTAATAGAGATCACGGGTCGTTTTCAGGCGCGACTCCCCGAGCCGGTGGCGCATTACGACGCCATACGCATCGGCATCGACATGGACACGCCTGCACTCGACGAACGCGTCGAACGTCGCGTAGAACGCATGTGGCAGCGCGGCCTGATCGACGAAACCCGAACTCTGGAGGCAGCCGGACTCCGCGACGGCCGAACCGCCTCCCGCGCACTCGGGTATCAACAGGTGTTGCGTTACCTGGCGGGGGAGTGGAGCGAAACCGAGGCCTTCGAACGTACCGTCTCAGGAACCCGCCGATTCGTACGACGACAGCGTTCCTGGTTTAAACGCGACCGGCGTCTGCACTGGTTGGACGCCGCCGATCCCGACCTTTTGGCCAGGGCCGAAGCCGAAATCGAACGCGCCTCGTGAGACCGGAGACGCGAAAAGGACCGGCCGACCTCATCGGTCGACCGGTCCCGTAAACCGTGCCGTGCTATGCGCGCGGCTTCGGCGATTTGGTCTTTCCCGGATCCGTAATGCTGACGGGCTCGAGAATCTCGTTGATCGTGTCGTATACGTCGTCGGTGAGCGTGACGTCCACGGCCTTCACATTGTCGCGAACCTGCTCGGGACGAGTCGCACCGATGATGGCGGCCGAAACCGCCGGGTTGTGCAGAACCCAGGCCAACGACAGCTGCGCCATGGAGATGTCGAGATCCTTGGCAATCGGCTCCAGCTTCTGAACGGCTTCCAGCAGTCCCGGAGTCTCCAGGAACGACTTGACGAACCCACCGGTCTTTTCATGACCGCCACGAGAGTCGGCCGGAGGCTCCTGACCCGGCTTGTACTTACCGGTCAGCACTCCCTGAGCCAGCGGCGACCATACGATCTGACCAATGCCGAGCTCCTGAGAAGCGGGAACCACTTCCTCCTCGATGACGCGCCACAGAGCCGAGTACTGCGGCTGGCTGGACACCAACTGAATATTCAGGTCCTCGGCCAAGGCGTGGGCGCGCCGGATCTGGTCGGCGGTCCACTCGCTCACCCCGATGTAGTGCGCCTTACCCGCGTGCACGATGTCGGCGAAAGCCTGCATGGTCTCTTCCAGCGGAGTTTCGTGGTCGAAACGGTGAGCCTGGTACAGGTCCACGTAATCCATCTGCAGGCGACGCAGCGAATCATCGATCGACGCCATGACGTGTTTGCGGGACAGGCCACGGTCGTTCTTACCTTCGCCCATCGGCCAGTAGACCTTGGTGAAGACCTCGAGGCCGTCACGACGCTGCCCCTTCAAGGCACGCCCCAGCACTTCCTCCGCCGCACCGCGCGCGTATATGTCCGCGGTGTCGAAGGTCGTGATCCCTTCATCGAGGGCGGCGTTCACACAGGCGATCGCGGCGTCCTCTTCGACCTGAGAACCGTGCGTGAGCCAGTTACCGTATGCGAGTTCTGTTATTACGAGGCCGGATCGGCCTAGGTGACGATACTCCATGAACCCCACCTTACCGAGCGGCTAGCGCTCGCGAAAGCGTTATGGCGGGTGCTGTTAATTTCGCACGATCGGGAATAAATTCAGATCGGTCCGTCGTCAATCACAATGAGCGAATCCAATAGCCGCATCGCTTCATCCTGAGTGGACAACATGGTGGCGATATCCTGACCCTCCAGTGAAAGCGCCGCCCAGGAAAAGGAATCCACCGTGGCGATGTAACCCATGGCATGGGCGATCACATGCTGATAGTGAAACGGCACGAGCACTCTGCCGGTACGTCCGACGACCCCCAAGCGGCCGTCCTTGGCCGCCACCGCGGCACCCGCGACGAAACCGGTGATCACATCCCCACCGACCGTCGGGGTGTGCAGAGCGTCGTACATCAAGGGAACCACCACGTTGCCGGCCCGGTCGATCGCGCCCCACGCCTCCGTTTTCACCGCCGCGATACCGCCCCGAAACGGCCCTACGGCGGTAAACTGCGCCGCCAGCTTGACGGCCGTGCCGTCAGCGGTCAGAAAGCCCCACAGGCCGCTCTGCGGATCCTGAAAAGCCTCCGGAGCCGGAAAACCCGCGCGCTCCGGCCAGCTGCGCGGCAGCGGACCGAAACCGTCGGTGGGAAGCGCCTTCTCGATCACCTCAATACCGGTCTCGGCGATGTGCAGGATGAAATCGTGCGGATTGTCGTCCACCGCCTGCTCGAACAACACCAGCGCCTCGGTCATGCGTTTCTGCTGTGCCGAACAGACACCCGCATAAGCCCGCACGCCCCCCACCAAGGTCAGCGGTATCTCGCCGCGCTCGGCGAGTGCGAAAAGCCTTTCCGCCTCGCTGAATCTCCCCTTGACTCGCAGCACCTGCGCCAGACGAGCGCGTGCCGGGGAAAGCAGAAAGTCCGTCCCCACCGTCTCGGCCGACGTCAGCGAGGTAATGGCATCGGTTTCGGCCGCATCCAGATTCTCCAGCATCCTCTCGGCCACTGAACGCACCCCGTACAGCCGTGACTGCTCGGCCTCCTCGACGAAACGATCCAGCCGTGCGGTCGCTTCGTCGCGAATCTTCTGAACGGTCGAGAGATCGTGGACAGCATGAACGAAGGTATCGGGATCGAGCGGCCCGGTCTGCTGAGCCAAGCCCGCACGCAAGTCGGAGGCGACATCGGCCACGGCTGCTACTTTCGCTCTTTAGATAGGAATCTCCCACGTACAACACAGAGAGTCGACCGTTCACGACCGGCCACGGCGAGGATAATCGTTCCCATGCGCCGAGGCGGCCCACCACCAAGGGCATCGTGTCCAGCGGAGGTGCCCAGCCCAACCCCTTGTGAGCAATACTACGAGATGCGGCGCGGCCGTGTCCATGCGTACCACCGCTAAACGCGTGCGATGAATGCCGCGAACCACTGGAAACGGCGGTCTCGATCCGACTGCACCGCAACGGATCGGGGATCAGTCCTGAACGAACTTACCCAAATCGTCTTCTTTGGCCTTGTAGGTCATGCGAACCCGAGGTTGCCGCATCGAACGGAACATGATGGACCGCGAAATGACATACCAGTACAACGACCGCTTGCGCTCCTGGGTGTTCGGGAACCGCTTGGTGACCAGTCGCCACGTCTTCTTAGCCAGAACAGTCGAATCGATGACGACGGAGATGAGCAAAACCAGCCAGACCGCATTGACCGCCAGGGATCCAGCAGCGCCGAACTCGACTTGGAACACGGGCGACAGCACCAGCAAGATAATCGCGACGAAAAACAGATACTGGGCGACGTTACGGCGCGAATCGACGATGTCTCGCGCCAACAGACGTTCCTTACCTCGGTCACGTGGCAAATGATACTGGTCGTAGAGCGGATCACCGCGCCACTGTCCCTCGGCCACCTTCTGGCGCTCTTCCCGACGTTTGGCCCGCAGCGCCTTCTTTTCCTCCTTGGACACCGGCTTCGAAGCCTTGCGCTGCTCCCGCATCTCCCGCAAGTTCTTGGGCGGATTGGCAGGCGGACGCGGTTTATGGTTCTTGGGGCGTTTCGGGGTGGCCTTCCCCTTTTTCTCGGTCGCGCGTCTCTTCGCCGAGTCTCCGTTCGCGTCCGCACTGTCACGGTCGCGGTGGGTGGCACTATCGGGCTTTTTTGCCACTGGACCATTGCCCTTTCTGCGTAAATACGGGTAATTTCCGGGTATTCGTCCCGGTACTGCTGATGTCGCGCTCGCCGCCGGAGTCGGCCATGCCGAGGTTCGGCCGGAGCAGAGGTCTCCAGCATAGCCAAGAGTCGGCGGCGAGCGAAATTCGAGTCGGCGGGAGCGGAGGCTCACGTGGTTCGCGGCGATTTGAACGGAACCGCCGCGACAAACCCTATTCCTCTTCTGTTCCGGGACGCACGATGTGGGCGCCCAGCCCGCGAAGCTTCGTTTCGAAGTCCTCGTAGCCACGGGTGATGAACTTGTCCACGCCGTAGATGCGCGAGGTTCCCTCGGCGGCCAGCGCGGCGATGAGATGGCTGAATCCGGCCCGGAGATCGGGAATCTGTATGTCGGTGCCGTGGAGTTTCGTAGGACCGGCGATGACGGCGGAGTGCAGGAAGTTGCGGCGTCCCCAGCGGCAGTGTGATCCCCCGAGACACTGCGAGTACAGCTCGATGTTGGCGCCCATCTGACTGAGTTCGCTGGTGTAGCCGAAGCGACTCTCATAGACCGTTTCGTGCATGATCGAGAGGCCGTTGGCCTGGGTCAGGGCTACCACGATGGGCTGCTGCCAGTCGGTCATGAGGCCGGGGTGCACGTTCGTTTCCAGGGCGACGGGGCTGAGGTCACCTCCGGGGTGCCAGAAGCGGATTCCACCTTCGATGGGATCGTCGTCGACCTCGTAGGCACCACCGATGGAGCGAAAGACGTTGAGGAAGGTCATCATGTCGGCCTGGCGGGCACCTTTGACGAATACGTTTCCGCCGGTGGCGAGGGCCGCTGAGGCCCACGAGGCGGCTTCGATGCGGTCGGGAACGGCGCGGTGCGAATAGCCGTGCAGTTCGTCCACTCCGACGATCTCGATGACTCGGTTGGTGTGAACCTGAATGATGGCGCCCATTTGCTGTAGGACACAGATCAGGTCGATGATCTCGGGTTCGATGGCCGCATTGCGCAGCTCGGTTGTACCTTCGGCGAGCACGGCGGTCAGAAGGATCTGTTCGGTGGCTCCGACCGAAGGGTAGTCGAGCTCGTACTGGATTCCCTTGAGGCGCTGTGGTGCGGAGAGGTGCATGCCTTTATCGGTCTTGTCCACGACGGCGCCGAATTTCCGGAGCGCTTCGATGTGGTAGTCGATCGGACGTCCACCGATGTTGCAACCGCCGAGGTCGGGGATGAACGCTTTGCCGAGTCGGTGCAGGAGTGGGCCGCAGAACAGGATCGGGATGCGGCTCGAACCGGCGTGTACATTGATCTCTTCGGTTCCGGCGGACTCGACGTGGCTCGGGTCCATGTAGAGCGTGTCGCCGTTCAGCTCGACCTCGACACCGTGAACACGCAACAGTCCGGTGACGATGTCGACGTCGCTAATGCGTGGAACGCTTTTCAACGTAGAGGACGACGTTCCCAGTAGGGCGGCGACCATGGCCTTAGAGACGAGATTCTTAGCGCCTCTGACCTGTACTTCGCCTTCCAGTGGGGTGCCGCCGTGCACGACTAGAACATCATCGAGGTCTGCACCTTTGTTGCTCAAGAGATCTCCTTGACGCCAGTGAAATGATAGAGAAGCGTTTTCACGATAACCGATACGGAAATTGGGAAACGCCCCACCCGGCATAAAACGGACAGTGATTGTCGATACCGATAATTGTATGGAACAAATATTCGAAATATCATTGCATCGGTCTTCCAGCAGGGAAAAGTCCGATGATTAAACGGAACGGCAACCGTTTAATACAGTTTTGGAATTCAATGTATCTATAGTGGCGATACGGTCGACAGAACAATGTCGGCAATACGATCGCAACGTCGAGACCACCCGAAGGATGGCCTCGACGCCAAGTCATGATTGAATTCACGGTAGGGTCAGCATACGATCCAGTGCGCTACGAGCGGCCTTTGCTTCGTCCGCTTCCACCACGATCTGATTGGGAACTCGTCCTGCGACGAGCTCTTCCAAAGCCCAAACGAGGTGTGGAAGATCGATGCGATTCATCGTGGAACAATAGCACACCGTTCGGTCCAGGAACGATACGTCTTTGTCCGGATGCTGATGGGCCAAACGGCGGACCAGGTTCAATTCGGTGCCCACCGCCCAGGAACTTCCCGGTTCGGCGGCGTCGAGAGCCTTGATGATGTATTCGGTGGATCCGACGTAGTCGGCCGCCTCCACAACTTCGTGCGTGCATTCGGGGTGGACCAGGACGTTGACGTCCGGCTTGCGTTCCCGGATTTCGTTCACGCAGTCGACGGTGAAACGCCCGTGGACCGAACAGTGCCCCTTCCAGAGGATGATCTTGGCGTTCCGCAATTCCTGTGCGGTTACGCCTCCGTTGGGGCGCAAAGGATTGTATACGACGCAGTCGTCGAGATCGAATCCCATTTCACGTACGACGGTATTGCGTCCGAGGTGTTGATCCGGGAGGAAGAGTACCTTTTCACCTCGTTCGTAGGCCCAGTCCAGCGCGCGCTTGGCATTGGAGGACGTGCATACGACTCCGTCATGGCGTCCTACGAAGGCCTTGATGGCGGCCGACGAGTTCATGTAGGTCATCGGCACCACCTGCTCGGCAACGCCCGCTTCCGTCAGATCGGTCCAGCACTGCTCCACCTGCGGACCGGTGGCCATATCGGCCATGGAACATCCCGCCGCCAGGTCGGGCAGGATTACTCGCTGAGATTCGGAGGTGAGGATATCGGCGGATTCGGCCATGAAGTGGACTCCGCAGAAGACGATGAATTCGGCTTCGGGGCGGGCGGCCGCTTGTTGGGCCAGCTTGAAGGAGTCTCCGGTTACATCGGCGAACTGAATGACTTCATCGCGCTGATAGTGGTGTCCGAGAACGAAGAGACGATCGCCGAGGGACTCCTTGGCGACACGCGCCCGTTCCAGGAGGCTGGGGTCGGACGCCGGAGGAAGGTCACCTGGACAGTCAACGCCCCGTTCGCTACCGGAATCCGATCCACGTCCCAGGAGCAACAGAGCGGTCTGTGTAGGTGAAGGTTCATCAAAACCAGTCATGCGCCAAGTCTGCCACACCCCGCTGAGAATCAGCCCGGCGAAGTTCCCTTCGCCACTGTTTTCGGGCGCGGGTGGAGAATCGGGACGGTGTGAGCCTACGAATGTGGGCACTGTCGCTAGACGCGGAATACCGTGCCCACACACAAAACCGCACCGGGGACAGTACTCTAGAGTGATGCGAATTCTGGTCGCCAATGACAAATGGGCACACAGTCTCACCGCACCTCAAGCCACCAAAGCCGTTCTCGCAGGTTGGCAACAGGTGCGCCCGAACGATTCGATCGACTGTCTTCCGTTGTCCGACGGGGGTCCGGGGTTTCTGACCGCGATCGGGTCCACGCGTCCCGACCTGCACATCATCGACCATCGGGCGCCGGACGCACTCGGTCGCGAGTCGACGACCTACTACCTGTCGGACGGGACCACCGCCTATATCGAATCCGCGCATACGACCGCCGTCGGCGATCTCAATGAGCTCGACCCTTTTCAGACCGATTCGGCGGGATTGGGACACAGTATCCGTCATGCGGTGGATCGTGGTCACACCGAAATCGTCGTGGGTCTAGGAGGCACGGCCACCAACGACGCGGGGATGGGCATGCTGTCGGCGCTGGGGTGGCAGCTCCAGGACGCCAATGGAGAACTATTGCCCCCGTCTCCACGCCATTTCACGGCGGCGGCGGACCTCAAACGTCCGGCGGAGGCGACGCTGCGGACTCCGGAAGGGAAGGCGGTCGCCATCACGGCCGCGTGCGACGTCAACACCTCGCTGCTGGGCGACAACGGCACCACCTATATCTACGGCCCGCGTAAGGGCGCGGCCGCGGACGATCTACCTCGTTTGGAAGGGGCGATGACCTATATAACCAACCTGGTGGAGAGTATTCTCGGCTGCCATAATCTGCATAAACGCAGTAGCACCGGTGCCGCGGGTGGAATCGGATTCGCCCTGGCGACGCTCGGTGCCGAGTTGGTGCCCGGAGCGAAATACATCGCGGATCGAGTGGATCTGGACGCGCATATTCGTGACGCCGATCTGGTCATTACGGGTGAAGGATCGTTTGATCAGCGCAGCCTACAGGGAAAACTACCTGTTCATCTGCTGAACCAGTCCGCCAAACATGATAAGCCCGCTCTCGTGGTGGCAGGGCAGACACCGTTGACACAGCACCCCGAAGCTGAAGCTGTTCATTCACTCACCGCTTTCCTGGGCTCTCGCGAGGCGGCCCTGGACGACGCGGCGATTGGCCTGGAAAAACTGGCCGCCGCCATAGCCGATGAATGGAGTGGGAAGACAGGTGGCGAGGAATAGTGCAGAACCTGGACGTGTTAGATAATGTTGAAGAGTCATATTACTGAACTGACGAGGAGCCAGACGTGAGCCAACAGACTGCCGAAGCTGCTACCGGCGTAGTTTTGACCGACGAAGCAGCCGAGAAAGTGAAAGCCCTGATCGAGAAGGATGGCGAAGAGGGCCTGCACCTCCGGGTGGAAGTGTCCCCTGGCGGTTGTTCCGGTCTGCGTTATGGTCTGTTCTTTGACACCGATCGTCGTGAAGACGACAAGGTGTTCTCGTATGACGGCTTTGACGTGGTGGTCGACAAGATGAGCCATCCGTACCTGATCGGCGCGTCCATCGACTACGCCGACACGATTCAGCAGCAGGGTTTCACCATTGACAACCCGAACGCACAGGGTTCCTGCGCCTGTGGCGACTCCTTCCACTAGGAGCTATACGACTTGCCGTGGTTGAGCGCGCGTCAGCGCGCCGACCACGGCTTTTTTAGGTCTGCGACCTCATGGCATCCCGCTTTGGCGCGATCCCGTACCATAGGAATATACAAAGCTCGATATGTGATTCCTGCGATGAGGGCCCGGCTTGGAACCGTGAATTGATACGTCGGTTAGGGAAGTATCGCTTGGATCCCGGCATGGTGGAGAGGTGTTCGTGAGTATTGTCGCGCGGGGCGGAAGATACGGCCGACACACCGGTGGAACCACCCACTGGTCGATCGTGGCACTGTGTATCGGTGTCGTTCTTATGGTCGCCGTCGTGATGACGGCCGATCGAGCACCGGCGGCGGAGGCGACTCCGGACGTTGTCGACGACGGGGCGGTGACTCTTTCCGGCTGTGGGGAATCGAAAACGGTGACATTGGGGTATTGGCCCCGAACGGCCGGCAAGGCATCGTGGTACGTCAGCTGTTCCAACGGGCGGGTGCGAATATCCGGTTGGCACAAGGATCTGCGCTCGGACGGGAAATGCGTGCAAGTGTACGGTTCGGTGTCCGGCTCGTGGTTTTCCACCCCTAAAGCCTGTCCCGAAGGGGAAAGGGAGTCGTGGAGCCGTTATCGATACGGGACCGGCACCATCAAGGTCTATGCGCGTCTGGTGTGATTCGGCTTGGAAAACGAGGGTAAACAGAAACGGTTGTGGACCGGCGACGTCATCGCCGGTCCACAACCGATCAATACGAAATCGGGTCCTTGTCCCGCCACTTAGGATTGGCGCGGAATCGCAGGTGCCTTTCGTTTCTTTTTCTTCTTTTTGGACGTCATCTTTTGATTGGGATCAAAAGCGTCGCGTAGTCCGTCACCGATGTAGTTGAAGGTGACACAGAGAAGTACCAAGGTCAGACCCGGGATATAGAACATCCAAGGCTTGGGGCGCATGAAGTCCACTCCGCGGTCGACCAAATAGCCGAGCGACACGTTGGGGAACGTCAGACCCAGACCCAGGAACGACAGCGTCGCCTCCACCAGGATCGCGATGACGATGGCCAGGGTGGCGGACACGAGGACGATACCGGTGACGTTGGGGAGAAGGTGGCGCAGAATGATGCGGGTATTCGATGCTCCCATGGCACGGGCCGCCTCGATGTACTCCCGTTCCCGGAGCGACAGAACCTCCGCGCGAACCAGACGCGCGGTCGTGCCCCAACCGGCCAGTCCGATGACGAGAGCGATCTGCCACCACTCCGGGCTACCGAAGGCGGTGACCACCGTTGCCGCGATGACGAGGAACGGAACGATGAAGACCACGTCGACGACGCGCATCATCATCGCGTCGATGAGACCGCCGGTGAGGCCGGCGGTAGCACCCCATAGGGATCCGATGAGGATGTCGAAGAAGGCGACGACGATCGCGATCTTCAGCGAAACGGCGACACCGGCCATGAGCATGGCCATCAGATCGCTACTACCGGTCAGAGTGCCGAAAGGATGTTCGGCGCTGGGGGGAGCGCCGTTCGGAATCGTTCCGGCCTGGACGGTCGGTTCCCACCAATAGACCAGTGGGCCGACGAAAGCAAAGATGATGAACAAGACGAGGACGATGAGGGAGGCCATGGCCATCTTGTGGCGTACGAACCGAGTCAAGACCATACGGGTCATCGAAACGCCTTCGCCGCCGATGGCCTCGTCTTCGTAATTCTTGTCTTGAGGTTGAAGCGAAATAGAACTCATAGTCGAATCCTTGGGTCCAGAACGGCGTAAAGAATATCGGAGATGAGGATTCCCACCACCGTCAAGACACCGGTGAAGATGACGAATGCCTGTATTGCGAAGGTGTCCTTCTGCAACAGCGCGGTGGAAAAGAAGCGTCCCATACCGTCCCAGTTGAAGATGACCTCAACCAGAATCGAGCCGGTCAAGGCGAGAATGATCGTGGTGGGAGCCAACGTAGCCATCGGCATCAACGCCGTACGTAGGGCATGGCGTCGGATGACGGTCCGGTGCCGCAATCCCTTGGAACGTGCGAGGCGAACGTAGTCCGAATGCATGACTTCCAGCATCGCGGCTCGCTGATAACGGCTGGCGGCCGCAAAACCGGTCAGTGCCAACACGATGGTCGGCAGAATCAAGTGTCCGAACTGGTCTATGACATGGTCGAACGCCGTGAAGTCCGACGTCCCGGAAGTGCTGGAATCTCCAACGGTCCCAAAGAAGCTGGTTTCGGTGGAGCGGTTGAACGACACGCCCATTCCCTTAACCAGGGCCGCGAACCAGAAGGTGGGCATGGCCAAACAAATAAAACCAATTGTGGTCAAGACGTAATCGATGAGCTTATATTGGCGTACTGCGGAGACGACGCCGGTGACGATCGCCAAACCTAGGGAGAAGATGACGCCGGCCATGACCAGTTTAAGTGTCGGGAGTATCCGCTTGGCGATCTCTTCGTCGATGTCAAAGTTGTCGCTACGAGTGGAAGGGCCGAAGTTTCCCTGCAGCACTCCCATGTCGCCGTTTTGTTCACCGATCCCGGTGAGCCAGAGCCAGTACCGTTCTACGAAGCTCCGGTCGTAGTAATAACGTTCCTCGAACCGATCGACCATCACCTCGATGTCTTCCGGCTCGTAGTCATTGGTTGCCGCGGTCTGCTGCAAATTGAATTCGTAGTTCTGTACAGGATTACTGGACAGACTTACCAAGGTGAAGGTCAAAAAGGAAGCTACCAGCAAAACCGGAACCATCACCATCATACGCCGTAGGCTGTATTTGATCATAAGCGAGGTACTTTCTGCAATAGTGGTGGGGCCGACGGATCGACCCCACCGCTAAGATCGGACGGTTAAACGGGATTACTCCGCTGCCCAACCCCACTCGGCAATGTTGTAGAGCGAGTTCAGCGAGTTGCTTCCGTTCGGACGAACGTTCACCAGGTCCTCATTGAAGACCACGATGCCCGGCTGAGTCAGAACGGGGAGCACCGCGTACTCGTCAACGGCCAGCTTGTAAGCTTCGTTCTCAAGCGCGGCAGCCTCGTCGATATCGAACGTGGTTGCTGAGTTCTCAGCCGCCTCATCGATTTCCGGGTTGTCGATTCCGGCGTAGTTACCGCCACTGTCGCTGTGCCAGTAGAACTCGGCCGATCCGACGAACGACGGCGTTCCGCTCCAGCCGAAGTACGTGATGTCGAACTTGCCTTCCGCCAGGTTGGAACCGAAGGCGTCGGGGGCGTCGGCGATCACTTCGGCACCGATACCCATTTCCTCCAGCGTGGACTGGACGGTGCTCTGGGTAATGGCACGCAGCTCGGCATTGGCGCCGTGCGTCAGGCGGAGGCCCTCGACCGGGTCACCGTCGGGCGTCATGAGCTGGTCACCGAAGCCGGTGTAGCCGGCGTCCTTCAGGATCTCCTCGGCCGCGTCCAGGTCACCGGTGCCGGAGCCGGTCTCGGTCAGGTAGTCCTCGTGGTACTCACTCTTCTCGGAGAAGATGTGGTTGGTACGGGGCTCCATGTCATCGACGTAGGGACCGAAGGTCGCGTCGATGATGTCCTGGGTGTTGATGGCGTTGAAGATCGCCCGACGTAGCTCCTTGTCGGCAAGGAACTCGTTGCTGGTGTTGAAGTTCAAGTGCTCCCACACGCTGGCCTCGTAGATGGTGGAGACGGCGTTCGGAATGTCGCCGACCTTTTCCACGAAGGCGCTGTCGAAACGCGGCAGGATGGCGTCGACCTCGCCGTTCTCCAGGGCCGTCAGTGCGGCGCCCTCTTCACCGATCACTTCGATGTGGAGCTTGTCCAAGGTCGGTTCGACTTCGCCGTACCAGTTCTCGTTCGGAACCATGGTTACCGTACCGGCGTCGCCCATCTCGACCGAGTCCGGCTCGATCTTGTAGGGGCCACCCGACCAGGTGGGAATGGTCTCGTCCATCCACACGACCGCGTCGGACATTTCCTCAGGGTCGTTCTTCCAGTCGAAGCCCGCCTCGGTGGCCGCATGGCCGGGAACGCTGAACGGGGCACCGATGTGCCATTCGGCGTCGGCATAGCCCTCTATGTAGGTGATTTCGATTCCACCGTCGACCTCTTCGATGGATTCGACCTTGTCACCGTACGAGGTTCCACGCGGGTCACACTTCTCCTGGTCCGCGCACAGGTCGGTGTCGGTGGTGCTGGAGTACCAGTAGAACAGGAAGTCGTCCAGGCTACCGATCTGTTCACCGGTGTCCCAAACGGCGGTTTCCTTGAACTCGTAGCGAACCTTGAGGGGCTCGTCGTCCTCGTTCAAACGTTCGGGCTCTTCAGCAAACACGTCCTGGTTGTACTCGTACGTCTGGTCGGGCTGATACCCGCCATCCTGTACCTGGGGAATAATCCCGGACGTGGCGTACATGTTGTACACCGAACCGGACCCGGCACGACGCTCGTACCAGCCTTCCCACGCCTGCGGGATGGCTACGACGGCTTCACCGCCGTCCTTGCGGTCGCCGGAGTTGCATTCGTTCGGGTGTTCTTTGCAGTCTTCGAGGCCACCGACGTTCGCGGCGCCGTTTTCTCCGTCGTCACTGCCGCAGGCGGCGAGCAGCATCATGCCCACCGCACCGACAGCTACAGCGGATTTCGCTGAAGTTTTCACTTTACCCTCCGTGGGACAGTGTTTTTCGTGTCTGATGTGTAAACATTGCAGCAGTGTGATGGAAAACAGAAGACGGTTTGTCAAATCGTTATTCTGCAGTTGGTAATTAGATACAGAGAGATCACAATTATGAGAAACGAGTGTATTTCCCATTCAGGTGAGCTAAATGTTTCTGATGTTACTGATGTTTCTAGAGTGATTACAGTGACTGTCGTAGTGAAATCCCTTGCGGCAACACGGTCCCCATACGCTGTTTGACGAGCGCTTGCGCTCTTCCCCTCTCGAGGGGAAGGGTCGTGAAGCGGCGGCGGCGATAATGGGAATTCACGATATCGGCCCAAAGAAAAAGCGGTATAGAATTGCCTGTAGATGTGAGTACAAATAATTCGAGTTCCATTTAATGTGAATCTACAGATACCGTTATGGATAGATGATTCGAATTATTCTGAATTCTGCGGAATGAGAATGCGGTGCATTCAAGTGACCGACACACCGGCAGAATCCGCGATTTTAATCCCGCCCCAGAGCCCGGAGCCGGTTCACTACCTTCGGGAGCGTGTTGAGAAATTGGTCGATTTCGGCTTCGGTCGTGTCGTAGTGGAGTGAAAGACGGACGTTACCGTGGCTGAGTACCCCCATGGCGGAAAGGACATGTGAGGGCCGGAACCGGTTTGACGCACACGCCGATCCCGAGGAGACGGAGAAGCCCTCTCGATTCAATTCGGTCAGCAACACCTCCCCGTCAACGCCGAGACAGGAGAACGTCACAATATTCGGTAGGCAGTCGTCAGGGTCACCTGGCATTTCGACCTCGGTAACCGTCTCGGATATCTCGTTTCGCAATTGCTCGGCCAGCGCTCTCACTCGATCGGCCTGTGCGCGACGTTGTTCCACCGCGTGACGCAAGCCCGCCGCGGCGGCCACCGCAGCGGGTACATTGACCTCCCCGACCGCTTCCTGTGGCGAGGCGTCGTCGCCGGGGAACGGCAGTCGCCAGCGTGAACCGGTGCGCACCACCATAATCCCGCATCCCGCCAGGCCACCCCACTTACGGGCCGAGCCGGTCAGTACGGACCAGCCGTCTTCTACCGGCTCCCACGGTAGGCTCGCCGCCGCGTCACAGACCCAGGGGCGACCGTCGAGTCGGTGTCGCAGGGTGGACAGCGGTTGCCGGGTTCCCACTTCGTGGTTGGCGCTTTGGACGGCGACGACGGACGGATCGTCACCTAGAGGGGGAAGGACTCCAAGGTCGATGCGTCCCAGTCGGTCGACCGGGATCGAGTCTGTGGTGCCCCCGCGATCGGCGTACCAGGCGGCGGCGTGCAGAACGGCGGAGTGTTCCACTTGACTGGAGAGGATTTCGGCATCGCGACCCAGGCCATGGGCCATTCCCAATAGGCCGTAATGCACGGCCTGCGATCCGGAAGATGTGAAAGTGACCTCATCGGCGCGGACGTTCAGCGATTCGGCCACGGATTGACGCGCCGCGTCCAGTAGCATCCGCGAGCGCCGACCCAATGTGTACAGTCGCCCGGGGCCCGCCCAGCCTTCGTTCAAAGCCGCAGCGTAAGCTTCGCGTGCGGCCCGGCTCGGCGGCATGGCGGTGGCCGCGTCAAAGTAGAATTCGTCCACGGCTCCAATGTATAGGACATGGCCACATTTCACCCAACCCCTTTGCACCGTGATCTAGACTTAACCGATAGGCTCTAACGCGACACAACCGTCGGCCCGATGTCGTGACGCCGACTCGCCAGATCGATTCGCCCGGGAGAGATCGGCACGCCGATGGCACGACGGTCCCAAACCCAAACGCCCAGAAAGGCTTGAGCAGGTGGTCGGAAAACCGTTCCGCATAGCTCGCGGCCGTACCCGCCGCACTGTCGGTCTCGTCGCCATTGCGGCGACGCTGCCCGTGGTGCTCTCCGGATGCAGCCTCGTAGACATGTTTCATTTGGGTTGGCCCACTTCACAGCCAACAGATCAATCAGAGATGATGATGGACCTGTGGATCGGAGCGGTCATAGCCTCGCTCGCCGTGGGTGTCATCGTATGGGGATTGACCTTCTGGTGTTGTGTCGCTTATAAGAAGAAGAGCGATGACATTCCCCCGCAGACGAAGTACAACATGCCCTCGGAGATCCTCTTTACGGGTCTTCCGGTCGTCATCATCGCCGTGCTCTTCTACTTCACGGCCGTCATTCAAACCGACGTCACCGAGGTCTCCGAGGACCCCGAATACGTCGTGGAAGTGACGGCGTTGAAGTGGAACTGGCAGTTCTCCTATCAGGATGACAATGGAGAACCGGTGACCGGACCGGACGGACAACCTTACGTGGAGAAGGGCGACAGCGACTACATTCCGATTCTGGTCGTTCCCAAATCCGAGAAGGTCCAGTTCCAGAGCCATTCTGAGGACGTCATCCACTCCTTCTGGGTTCCCGACACCTTGTTCAAGCGGGACGTGATTCCCGGAGAGGACAGCGCGTGGGAGTACGACTTCAAGAGCACCGGTAGCTTTGTCGGTCGCTGCGCCGAACTGTGCGGTGCCTACCACGCGTTTATGAACTTCGAAATGCGCGTGGTCGAGGAAGACGACTACGCGACGTTCATTTCCGCCATCGAGTCCGGTGCGTCGACGCCGGAGGCCTTGGAAGAGATCGGCCAAGACCCGTACGCTGAGACGACGGATGTCTTCGAGACTTCGCGCGATGGCGCGGAAGGTTAGGAAGGCGGCAGGCAATGAAAACCGAGAACAAGATCTTCCTGTCGGTCACAGTGTCGATGTTCCTGTTCGCGGGAATCTACGGGTACTGGACCCACACCAATACCAATCCCGCCTACGGCAGCGCCGACGGCATCGAATGGGTGGGAACGGTCGCGCTGGTGATGTCGGGGCTTTTGACCGGAATGATCTGGCTGGCCTTCCTCATCATCGCCAACCGCATCGATCCTCGTCCGGAAGACCGCGAGGACGGCGAGATCTCCGACGTATCGGGCAATGTGGGGTTCTTCAGCCCCGGATCGTATTGGCCGCTGGGTCTGGCCCTGGCCTCGACCTTGGCCGGTCTGGGTTTGGTTTACATGGTCACCTGGGTGATCGTGGCCGGGGGAATCGCCTTGCTGTTCACCATTGGCGGACTGTTGTTCGAGTACTACACGGGCACACGACGGACCGGTGTCGAGTAAACCCGGCAACGTAACGACATGATGTCAGCGGCGGTGAGTCAGACGGGCTCACCGCCGCTTTTTGCTGAAACGACGTCGTTCAGTGTCGCGTCCGAAACGAACGGTCGGAATCCAGGAAACAGCGCAGCAGCTTAGCCGTGGGTCGGGTCATGACGGGAAGGTCGTCGATCGGATGCCAGGCCGCGTCCCACACTTCGGCGCCGTCGACGGTCAGCTGAGTATCGCGTGGCTCGCGCACCAGCCAGTAGACGTTGTCCACCCAACGCCCGTCGGTATGTACGACCGCACACGGGTCGGCCGGCCGCAGTTCGTCGGTGTCGGCGTTGATGCCGGTCTCCTCCCACAGCTCTCTCTGCGCGGCGTTGACCGGTTGTTCGCGTCGATCCAGAAGCCCCGCCGGAAGACTCCATTTGCGTCCGGGAGGTTGCCGCAGCATGAGCAATTGCCGCTTTTGCGGGTCGGTGACCAGAACGACCGATCCCAGAGTGTAGGTCGGAGTGGCAATACGGACGATTCGCCGTCGCAGTGGATGCGGGAGCTGATAGAAAACCCATCCGACAGTGCGGCGCCAGAACGGCGCTCGGCGTCGTTGTACCGAAGGTTGATTCACGCCGACACCTTAACTCTTGCCGGACAACGTCTGTCAGAGTCCCGAACGCTCTTACGTCAGGAAATCGACTCCCGACCTTCTGCCTCAAGGTCGGAGAGGATGAGTCGGCCGATACGCCGGATCCTGTCGTGGACGGTCATCTATCTAGGTCCGCCATTGCTGACGGACTCAAGCGGCCTACCCGCGAAGGTAGCCACGAATCGTGACAATCAGCGGGCAACTGTCCTTCGCACAGAACCGCGACTGCTTGAGCCGCCGCCCCTCTTGGCCTTGCTCCGGGTGGGGTTTACCGAGCCGCCACCGTCACCGATGGCGCTGGTGAGCTCTTACCTCACCTTTTCACCCTTACCTGCGCGGGGAATGACTCCTCGCCAGGCGGTTTGTTTTCTGTGGCACTTTCCCGCAGGTCGCCCCGGGTCGCTGTTAACGACCACCCTGCCCTATGGAGTCCGGACGTTCCTCGGCGGAGTGGGTCGCAAAAAGCGAGCCTTTTCACCGCCGCGACCGTCTAGCCGACTCATCCTGCAATACAAGCGTACGCTAATTCTACTGTGAGTGTTCTCGAGGTTGTCGCGTTGTTGTTCGCCGGACTTGGCGCTGGAGTGCTGAACTCCATCGCCGGTGGCGGCTCCCTCATTACCTATCCGACGCTGATCGCGGTCGGTGTCCCACCGTTGTGGGCCAATACCTCGAACTCGGTTGCGGTGGCTCCCGCATATTTCGCGGCCACGGCGGGAGCACGCGGACAGCTGGTCGGGCAAGGCAATCGGGTACGGCAACTGATCCCCACCGCCGCCGTATTCTCGGCGTTGGGAACGATCATCCTGCTCAACACCTCGCACGAAGTGTTCGAAAACATCGTTCCACTCCTGGTGTTGATATCGGCGATCCTCATGGCGCTCGGACCCTTGATCCAACGCTTTGTGCAGTCGCATGCCCAGGGCGAACCGCATATCGTCTGGCTGCATCTACTGGTAGGTATCGGCTGTCTCTACGGTTCGTACTTCAACGCCGGACTCGGGCTGGTCCTGCTGGCGGTCTTGGGAGCGACGCTACCGGAATCGCTGGCTCGCATCGGGGCGTTGAAGAACGCCATGACCGCCGTCGTCGGGGTGGTAACGACGGTCATTTACTCGATCTGGACACCCGTATCCTGGTGGGCGATCGCCGTCATCGTGCCGACCGCGCTGCTGGGAGGCTGGTTGGGAAGTCATTACCTTCAGAAACTGCCCGACCGGCCGGTGCGAGTCGGAGTGGTGGTCTACGGATTCGTGCTCAGCGCCATTCTCTGGCTCGAACCGGCGTGGTAGTCCGCCAGGTTCCCATTGGGCGAGACGATGTCCTCGGCTTCGGCGACACTCGACGTAATGACGCCCCACACAGTACAAAATAGGACCATGCCGACTCTACGTATCGCATTGGCCCAAGACAATCCCACCGTCGGGGACCTCGACGGCAACGCCGAACTCATTCGCTCGTCCGCCGCGACCGCTCACAAAGCCGGTGTCGACCTGCTCGTGACCGGGGAACTTTCGCTCTGTGGCTATCCGGTGGAAGATCTGGCCCTTCGGCACACCTTCATTCAACAAAGTCGTGAACTACTCATGCGACTGGCCGGTGACCTCCAAGCGGACGGGTACGGAGATCTTCCGGTAACGGTAGGTTATCTGGACGCCGATGGACCGATCGGGGAAGTGGATAACCCGACGGAGGGGTCGCGGGGGATTCGTAACGCCCTTGCCCTGCTATATCACGGTAAAGTTGTTTTTCAGTACTTCAAACATCATCTTCCCAACTACGGAGTCTTTGACGAGGACCGCTACTTTGTCGCCGGAAACAACCTGCACATTGCCCGCATAAGTGGGGTAGACATCGCCTTCACCATCTGTGAGGACCTCTGGCAGGAAGGTGTCCCCTTCCAAACCGCACAACAGGCCCACGCCGGGCTCGTCATCAGCTCCAACGCCTCACCCTACGAAAAGGGAAAGATGGAGCAACGCTTCGACCTCCTGCGTCGACGCGCCGTTTCCACCGACTGCCCGATCGCTTACCTCAACATCGTCGGCGGGCAGGACGAGCTGGTCTTCGATGGTGGCAGCATGATCGTCGACCAGCACGGCGAACTGGTGGCCAACGCGACACGGTTCGACACCGATATGATTATCACCGACCTGGACCTGCCACCAGCCGACGACACCGAAGACGTCTCCAACCAAAGCACCAATGTGCCGATGAGCGTCACACGTCATTACCTCAGCACCGAACCGCGCGACGACAAACCCGCCAATACAGCGTCCAACCTCCGCCCCAGCATGCTGGCCCACCACGAAATCTGGGAAGCACTACGACTGGGACTCGGCGACTATGTACGGAAGAACGGCTTCGAAAGTGTCCTGCTCGGTCTGTCCGGCGGAATCGATTCGGCCGTCACGGCGGCACTCGCCCGTGACGCCCTCGGCCCGGACAATGTGTGGGCCATAGCCATGCCCAGCCAAAACTCGTCTCAGCACTCCCTCGACGATGCCGCCGACCTGGCCGATCGCACCGGTATCAACTACACCGTCGAACCGATACAGGCGACCGTGGACGCGGTCCTATCCCAGTTGGCCCTCTCAGGGCTGGCGTTGGAAAACCTACAGGCGCGTATACGCGGCGTCCTCCTGATGTCGCTGTCCAACCAGCACGGACATCTGGTCCTCGCGCCCGGTAACAAGAGCGAATACGCCGTCGGCTACTCGACGCTGTACGGCGATTCCGTCGGCGGATTCGCCCCCATCAAGGACGTGCCCAAGACACTGATCTACGACCTGGCCACCTGGCGCAACGAACACGCCCGCAACCACCGCCAGACCGAACCCGTCCCCGACAACATCATCACCAAGGCCCCCTCGGCGGAACTGCGCCCCGACCAGGTCGACCAGGACTCCCTGCCGAACTACGATGTGCTGGATGCCGTGCTGGACCTTTACGTCGATCAGGACGTGGGGCGCTCCGAACTGGTCGACAAAGGCTACGACGCCGAACTGGTCACCAAAATAACCAAGCTGGTGGACGGGTCCGAGTACAAAAGAAGGCAGACGCCACCCGGTACCAAGATCTCCGCCAAATCCTTCGGCAAAGACCGGAGGTTGCCCATCACCAACCGTTTTAGGGGGTAGGTAGGTGACCGCTGGGATTGGCTGAGGCACTACGCCTTCGCGCTGCGGGGGCCTCTTGCGGCCATGAGGCCGCTACGAGTCCTCCTCGCGCGAATTCGCAGCACCTCAGCCAATCCCAGCTCCTTTCCAGCTCTACCGCTTCTGCGCTTCGCTGGAAGCTCGCCAGTCCAGTAAGGAATTTACGTGGTGGTCGAGTTCCTCGTGAAGGTACGGCCAGCTCTACCATCCCCGTACTTTCTGCCGCCGATTACGTCAGGGGTTTGAGCGGTGGTCTAGCATTCCTGAAGGTATCTGCTGCTCTACCGCTTCTGCGCTTCGCTGGAAGCTTGTCGGTTGGATAAACCAGAGGGGATGCAGTCGTTGCCTTCGTCTTGGCTACGCGGCTAGCCGTTTGTGCAGTGCCATGTCAGTGGCTTTTGTTTGAGGTTTTGGCTGGGTCAATAGTCAGGTCGGTTCCGGGGTTCGGTTGTGCGCATGGAGAAACTCCCTTGCGTCAATGTGAAATACTCCTCAGGCGATGCGAGTCGGCTTGCTTGGGCGCAAACGACATAGAGGTAATCTATTGAGGCGAGCCAACGCTATCGGAGGTGGGGTTGCCCCCGATTCGTGTGGCTAGGCGTTACAGTTCAAACTCGCTGGAACGCACGGTTGTTCCGGCACCGGGGACCGATCTGATCGGCCACGAGTTCTGAAGGAGAACATATGTCAGACAGTGATATTGGCAGCGTTTACGGTTCACAGTCGCGTATTAAGCGCGTTCGCGTTCGGCATCTGCAGGAAGCCAAGGAACGTGGTGAGAAGTGGCCGATGTTGACCGCCTATGACACCGTGACCGCTCGTATCTTCGATGCGGAAGGCATTCCAGCGTTGTTGGTCGGCGACTCCGCCGCCAACGTGGTCTACGGTTACGAGTCCTCCCTGCGGGTCGAGGTAGACGAACTACTTCCGCTGGTCAAAGCGGTAGTACGGTCCGCTCAGCGTGCTCTGGTGGTGGCGGATCTGCCGTTCGGCTCCTATGAGGCGAGTCCCTCTCAGGCCGTGGAGACGGCATCGCGATTCATGAAGGCCGGAGCTCAAGCGGTGAAGCTTGAGGGCGGGCGTCGCATGGCGGACACGATCCGGGCACTGACCAACGCCGGAATCCCGGTTATGGCACACGTCGGGTTCACTCCGCAGGCCGAACATGCCCTGGGCGGTTTTCGAGTTCAGGGGCGTGACGCCAAAGCCGCAGAAGTGCTTGCCGATGCGCAGGCGGTCGTCGATGCCGGGGCGTTCTCGGTGGTGCTGGAAATGGTCACTTCTTCGATCGCCGAGGAGATCACTAAACAGATTCCGGTCCCGACGATCGGTATCGGTGCCGGGAACTCCACGGATGCACAGGTGTTGGTCTGGCAGGACATGGCCGGCTTTACCGACGGACGCACTCCTAAATTCGTCAAGCGTTTCGCTGAGCTGGGCGATGGTTTGGCGCAGGCGGCAAGGGATTACGCCGCCGAGGTTCGT
Source organism: Haloglycomyces albus DSM 45210 (assembly GCF_000527155.1). Classification (NCBI taxonomy): domain Bacteria; kingdom Bacillati; phylum Actinomycetota; class Actinomycetes; order Glycomycetales; family Glycomycetaceae; genus Haloglycomyces; species Haloglycomyces albus. Next base: position 2,456,343 of record NZ_AZUQ01000001.1, read on the forward strand.
AGTGGGGAATTCCCCGCCAAGGAACACGGCTTCGAATAGAACCTTTGTTGCTGGGGGCGGAATGTCGCGCCCCCAGGGTCCGGCACGGCGGTGAAAACGTAATGGAATTGTGAACGTGTCGTTCGTCGCCTCTCCCTTAAATGCCAGTGTGAAAACGGGTACTGTCGCCACTTGTGACTACTACAGCAACTCTCGTTCTAGATTTTGACGGTACCTTGTGCCTGGGTAATGAACCGGTATTGGACTATGCTCGCCAACTGACCGCTCGTTTGGACAATGAAGCGGCCGCGGAGTTCATGCGGGAACTGACTGCCTTCTTGAATGGAAAACCCACGTCAGCGTCGACTTTTGACGCCCTCGACCCGTACCATGTGGTGAAAATTCTGTCGCGTGAGGCCGGAATCGCAGATGCGGAGCGTGACGAGGCCTTTGAACAGGTCAGGGAGAACCTGGGATACGGAAAATACAACATGTCCGTCCCCGCCAAATTCGACCAGTTGATCTTCTCGCTGCCGCGTGAGGTCGAGGTCGTTTTGATGACCAACGCCCCCGAGACCGGTATGGCCGGGATCTTGGATCACCTGCGTCTCGATGGATTGTTCGACGAAGTGATCACCGGCGCTCGCAAACCGACCGGCTTGGAGGAAGTGCTCGACACCCGCTTGGAGAGCCGGCAGCCGTCGTCGATTCTTTCCATTGGTGACATTCCGAAAAACGACCTGGCTCCGGCGGCCGAGCGTGGGTGCGTGACCGGGTACATCGACCACTTCAGCCGTCCGTGGTCCAAGGCGACCGTTTCCGCCAACGACTTGACCGAGCTGTACCGGTTCATTGACGAATGGGCGATCAAAGCCACGTCGTAAACGCCCGTTTTCTCCCGGATACACCGCTCACCCTCGGATTAATATCTCGGTAACATGAGCGTGCCAGACTAGCCCAAGGACAACCACGGTCAGCGAGGAGTTGCCATGAGCCAAACCGAGCGTCAGCAGGAATTCGTTCTTCGTACTTTGGAAGAACGCGATATTCGATTCGTGCGGTTGTGGTTCACCGATGTCTTGGGGACCTTGAAGTCGGTTTCGGTCGCCCCGGCGGAACTGGAACAGGCCTTCGAAGGCGGTATCGGTTTTGACGGGTCGGCCATTGAAGGCTTCGCTCGAGTACACGAGTCCGACATGGTCGCGATGCCCGACCCCAATACCTTCCAGATCTTTCCGTTCGAAGGGCGGGGCATCGGGGAGTCCGCTCGCATGTTCTGTGACATTCTGACTCCCGACGGAACTCCGTCCTGGGCTGATCCTCGGCACGTCCTGCGGCGTACTTTGGCGCGTGCCGCGGATTCGGGATTCACTTTTTATGTACACCCCGAAATCGAGTTCTTCCTCTTCAAGGACTCGATCGCGGACGGTGCCGATCCGGTCCCGGTGGACGATGGCGGCTACTTCGACCACACCACCCACTCGCTGGCCCGCGACTTCCGGCGACAGGCGATTCTGGCCTTGGAACGTTCCGGTATCAGCGTGGAGTTCAGCCACCACGAGGTCGCTCCCGGGCAGCAGGAGATCGATCTGCGTTATGCCGACGCCCTGACGACCTCGGACAACATCATGACGTTCCGGCACATCATCAAGGAAGTGGCTACCTCCAACGGTGTTGTCGCGTCGTTCATGCCCAAACCGTTCGCCGACCAACCGGGTTCGGGGATGCACTCCCACATGTCGTTGTTCGAGGGTGAAGACAACGCCTTCCACGATCCCACCGATGAAGCACGACTGTCGGCGAACGCCAAGTCGTTTTTGGCGGGCCTGCTGCACCACGCTCCGGAGTTCACCGCCATCACCTGCCAGTGGGTGAACTCCTACAAGCGCCTGTACGCCCGTCATACGCCGGGAAAGATTTCCGAAGCGCCCGCGTACGTGTCGTGGGGCCGCTCGAACCGTTCGGCTCTGGTGCGGGTTCCCGCATACGGTAAACCGAACTCCGCGCGGGTGGAGATCCGTTCGCTGGACTCGGCGACGAACCCTTACTTGACATATGCCGTGCTTCTGGGGGCCGGTCTGAAAGGCATTGAAAACGGCTATGAATTGCCTGCGGGGTCCGAGGACGACCTCTGGGCGCTCACGGGAGCCGAACGGACCGCGGCCGGTTATCGACCGCTCCCGGCTTCCTTGGCCGAGGCTCTCGACGAGATGGAAAAGAGCGAACTGATTCCCGAAGTTCTCGGAGAACACGTATTCGACTACTTCCTCATGAACAAGCGTGCCGAGTGGGAGGACTACCGTACTCAGGTGTCGGCGTACGAACGCGAGCGCTACGGCAACCTCTAAACGCATCGGACCGGTAGGCTTCGAGAGCGCCGTTGCCATGTCGTATTTCGGCTAGCGATGGCGTTCCACGTCGGTCATGCTGGAATCATGCGATTGGATCGGAACTATTGTCTGCGGGCCGTGCGTAGCAAGGACGCGCGCTTCGACGGATGGTTCTGCCTGGCCGTCTCGACCACAGGAATCTACTGTCGTCCTTCCTGTCCGGCACGTACCCCGAAACCCGCCAATATCACGTTCTATCCCACGGCGGCGGCCGCGCAGCAGGCCGGATATCGGGCCTGCAAACGATGCCGACCCGACGCGACCCCCGGGTCTCCCGACTGGGACTACCGCACCGACATCGCCGCTCGCGCGCTCCGGCTGATTCGTGAAGGGGTGGTCGATCGGCATGGAATCACCGGCTTGGCGCGAGAAGTGGGATACAGCGTCCGTCAATTGGAACGTCATTTCCTGGAGGAATTCGGTGCCGGGCCGCAGGCGATGGCGCGCACGCAACGTGCTCAGACAGCACGACTGCTCATTGAGAACACGACCTTGACCATTGGCGACATAGCGTTCGCCGCCGGATTTTCCAGCATTCGAGCGTTCAATAAGACGGTGTCGGACGTATTCAATTCGACCCCGAGCGAACTGCGCGAAAAGTCGTCAAGCGCGTCGGTGAGCCATCCGTTGGCATTGCGTCTGCCGTTCAGACGGCCCCTGTGCCCGGATAATCTCTTCGGCCATCTGGTCGCCACGGCGATCGACGGCGTCGAAGAGTGGCGTGGCGGATACTATCGGCGCACCGTCCGCCTGCCGTATGGAGTCGGAACGGTGGCGGTGGCGCCGGGGACGGATTATATCGACTGCGTCCTACGGCTGAACGATCTCCGCGACATCTCCACCGCCATTAACCGACTGCGCTGGATGTTGGATCTTGACGCCGATCCGGTGGCCATCGACGAGTCGTTGTCAATCGATGAGCGTCTGGCCCCATTGGTGGCGACAGCGCCTGGTCGACGCGTCCCGCGTAGCTTTGACAGCGTCGAAATGCTGATGCGAGCCGTTATCGGCCAACAGGTTTCCACTCGAGCGGCTCGAACACACGCGCAGCGTCTGGTCAGCGAGCTAGGGGAGAAGACCGACGATCGTGACGGTGAACTGAGCCGAATCTTTCCCAACCCAGAGGCCATCGCCGAATCCTCACTCGATTTCCTGGCGATGCCGGAAGCGAGGAAGAATACGATTCGTCAAGCCGCACAGGCCATCGTGGCGGGAGATCTCGATCTGTCTCCCGGGTGCGACTGGCGCGACACCCGCCGACGGCTCCTGCGGATACGTGGAATAGGCCCCTGGACGGCGGATGTCGTCTCCATGCGTGCGCTTGGAGATCCCGACGTGTCCATGGCCGGTGATCTGGGGGCACGGAAGGGGGCACGGCGTGTGGGCCTGCCTGACACGGCGGAGGGTCTGGCCCGGTATGGCAAAGCCTGGTCTCCATGGCGATCCTATGCCGTCCAGTACCTCTGGGCCGCCACCGATCACGACATCAACCGACTACCGGAAAGCAGCGAGAGATAATGTACTACACCTATATGGACAGCCCCATTGGAATCGTCAATCTCACCGCAAACGATCAGGGCGTGACCCGACTGCACCTCAACGAGGAACCCACCGTTCCCAAGGAAGCCGGTAATACAGTCCTGGCTCAAACGATGGAACAACTGAAGGCGTACTTCGCCGGTGAACTCCAGGAGTTCACCGTGCCGCTCGACCCCGATGGAACCGAGTTTCAAAGACAAGTCTGGAGCGGCCTGCAAGACATTCCCTACGGCCACACCTGGTCATACGGGGAATTGGCGCAGCATATAGGCCGGCCGAGTGCGGTTCGGGCCGTAGGGCTGGCCAATGGACGCAACCCCGTATCCCTCATCGTCCCGTGCCACCGAGTGATTGGAGCCGACGGAAGCCTCACCGGTTACGCCGGTGGAATCGAGCGGAAGAAATTCCTTCTTGACCACGAAAAACACATCCTCAATCCAGCATTGTTCTAAAGCAAGCACAACACCTTCCCCTTCACGGGAACAAGCCGTTACCATGTACCACGTGGCAGCAACCGCTCTAGTAATCGAGAACAATCCGAAGCAGGGAATCGGACGCGCCGGAGACTGGCTTACCGAGGTGGGCCTGGATCTTGAGACGCTCCGACCGCACGCAGGAGACCTCATCCCTCGCACCGTCGGAGGATACGACTCCCTCATCGCCCTTGGCGGCGGGCGAGGCGTCGAATGGTCCGAGGAACTCGGGGCTCTCATGGAAACGGCGGTTGCCGACGGCACGCCCCTGTTCGCCATCTGCTCCTCCGCCCGACAACTAGGCGAAAACCTTGGGGGAGAACTCGAAGACACGAAGGTCGCGGAAGCCCGTATGCTGGGCAAACGCGATGCCGCAGGTCGTGACCCCGTATTCGGACCCGCCCCGCTCACCATCGACGTCGTCGCTTGGAGAAGACAGGAACTGGTGCGGCTTCCCGAAGACGCGACCCTACTGGCCGCCTCGCCCCACGGCAGCCAGGACGTGTTCCGCATCGGCGACCACGCCTGGGCCAGCCAGTCCCACTTCGAACTCGACCCCGACCAACTCGCCGAACTCGGCGGCTTCGAACCCGATGCCCTGGACAAGGCCGCAAGTGTCGACACCCACATCGTCGAAACCTGGAAACCCATCATTCAACGCTTCGGACGACTGGTCACCGGACGACGCAAACCCCTCGACCTCATCGATGGCTGACACCGACCTCACGGCTCTGAACGCCGTATCCGACACCCTCAGCGACTTCATCGAACGCCACCCCTCGTACCGCGACGCGCTCGATGACGCCGATCCCACCACCCACATCCGCACCGCCAACGCGGACAACCTCGGCGAAGCATGGAAAATCAACCTCTCCCGCATCGCCATCGACGACTTTCGCGGGACCAGTGACCTCAAAACCACCGTGTCCGCGCTGAGCCGACTCGCCGACACCGTGCTACAGCGCGCCTACGAACTCGCCGTCGACGAGCACCCAGGCGACGCCGAACTGGCCATCGTGGCCATGGGAAAAACCGGAGCGAAAGAACTCAACTACATCTCCGACGTCGACGTCGTATTCGTCGCGACCGGAGACATCGACATCGCCACCCGCCGCGCCGAATACGTCTGTCGCGTCGTCTCCGCCCAAACCTGGCAGGTGGACCCCAATCTCCGCCCCGAAGGACGCAACGGGCCGCTCGTGCGCTCGCTGGAATCCTACCTTCACTACCTACGCGAATGGGCGCACCCATGGGAATTCCAAGCGCTGATCAAAGCCCGCCCGGCCGCCGGAAACCTCGCGCTCGGAGACGAATGGCGGCGCACCGTCGAACCCATGATCTGGGAAACCATCGACCAACCCAGCCTGGTCAACGACGTCCGAGACATGCGGCGACGAGTCGAACGATCCGTACCACCGGCCAAACGCAAACGCGAATTGAAACTCGGTCCCGGAGGCCTGCGGGACATCGAATTCGCGGTACAGCTCCTGCAACTCGTACACGGCCGCGCCGACGCCGCCCTGCGGGTATCCTCAACCTTCACCGCCCTGGAATCCCTCGTCGACGGCGGATACCTGGCCCGAAAAGACGGAGCCGACCTGACCGACACCTACGCCTTTCTCCGCTCCACCGAACACCGCTTGCAACTGCGACGGCTCAAACGCACCCATCAAATTCCCGAGCCCGGCCCGGCCCTGACACAACTGCGACAGAGCCTCGGCTACGTCGCCGACGAAGACTTCGAGCGCGACTGGCGCTTCCACGCCGCCACCGCGCGCCGACTACACGAAAAACTACTGTACAAACCCCTATTGGACGCGGTCGCCTCCATTCCCACCGAGAACCTGCGACTCACCACGGCAGCGGCCTCCGATCGATTGGCGGCACTCGGATTCACCGACCCCGCGACCGCTCTGACACATATACGCCGCCTCACCAGCGGACTCAACCGTACGGCCGTATTGCAACGCAACCTCCTCCCCGTGGTCCTCGACGAACTCGCCGACGTACCGGAACCCGATCACGGACTACTGGCCTATCGCAAAGTCTCCGAATCCCTGGGATCGACCCCGTGGTACCTGCGTTTCCTGCGCGACGCCGGTTCAGTCGACGGACCCAACTCGGTACCGCCGGCCGTGACCCGATTGGCGCGGTTGCTGGGAACCTCCCGATACTTCACCGGACTCCTACAACGCAGCCCACAGGCCCTGCGATACCTCGCCGACGACGCCGACCTGCGACCGCGGGAACGGCAAACCCTCGAAGCAGGTATGCGGGCCGCAGCGTCACGCCACCGTAAACCCGCCGCGGCCATGGCCGCCGTACGCGCGATCCGACGTCAAGAACTACTACGCATCGCCGCCGGCGACCTTCTCGAAGTCATCGACATGACGCAGGTCGCCACCGCGTTGACCGAATTGACCGAGGCCGTCATCGCCACGGCGATGTCCATAGTCAAACGCGATCTGGAAGAGCCGTTGCCCCTAGCGATCATCGCCATGGGCCGGTTCGGCGGAATGGAAATGTCATACGGATCGGACGCCGACATCGTAGCCATACACAATGGAAACCCCCGGCGAGCCATCGAAGTCGTCTCCCAAATGCGGGACCTACTCAGCGCACCCTCCAACGAACCACCACTGGAACTCGACTTCGGGCTTCGTCCCGAAGGCAAGGGCGGAGCCCTGGCGGCCTCCTGGGAATCCTATCGACGATACTTTGATCGGGGACGTGCTCAGCTGTGGGAACGCCAAGCACTGCTGCGCTCGCGAGTCGTGATAGGCGAAGCGCAGCTCCAGGAGGATTTGCGTAAATTCGTCGATTCAGTGCGCTATCGGCCTGGAGGACTGAGCACCGAGGAGTTGACCGAATTCCGTCGGCTTAAAGCCCGAGTCGATACCGAACGGCTGCCCCGGGGCGCCGATCGCTCCACGCACACCAAACTGGGTCGCGGTGGTCTGGTCGATATCGAGTGGGCCGTCCAGCTCCTTCAAATGCGATATGCGACGGTCGCAGAGTTGCACACACCGTCGACGCTGCGAGCCTTGCGTGCGGCTTGGGACGCGGAGATTGTCGACGAAGAGCAGTATTCCACCTTGGCGGACGCGTGGATTCTGGTGTCGCGCGTAAGAAACGCCATGATGCTGACCCAAGGCGCCCCACGCGATCAGATTCCGCCACTCGGGAAACAGCTCAATACCCTCTCGCAGTATCTGGGATACGGGTCCGACTCCGAGGAATTCCTGAACGACTATCGTGCTCTGACCAGGCGAGCCCATAATGTCGCGGTCGATGTCATCAACCGCGAGGCGGAACTGTAAGGTATGTGAGGTATTATCTCATATCGCGTTCCATTTTCTGGGAGAGATGCACAATGAACACCAATCCCCAGCTACCGATCTATGCGTACTTCCCCGAGTGGGGAGCCGCGAACGGATTCTTCGCCAAAAACCTCGATGAATCAGGCGCCGCAGCGCAGATCACCCACATCCTTTACGGTTTCGGCAATGTGGTTGACGGAGAGGCCGTCATGCACGATCCGTTCGAGACCTACCAACGCCCGTACACGGAGAGCGAGGCAGTCGACGGAAAGGCGGACGGCGACGGTGACGACCTGAAAGGGCACCTGGGGCAGCTCCGTAAACTCAAAGCTCGCTACCCACATGTGAAAGTGTTGTACTCCTTTGGAGGGTGGGTACTGTCGCCCGGGTTTTCCGACGCGGCAAGTGATCCGGAAAAGTTCGCCGAGAGCGCCTACCGGCTTCTGCACGACTCACGCTGGGCGGACGTATTCGACGGAATCGACATCGACTGGGAATACCCCAATGCCACGGGGATCGCAGCCGATACGTCGGGGCCGCACGCCTATCCCGACCTCATCAAGACATTGCGCCGCCGCTTCGGGGGCGAACTGGTCACCAGCGCTATCGGTGCCGACGCTTCGTCGGGAGGTATCCTCGACGTCGGCGGCTACGACGAAGCGGCCCCCTATATCGACGCCTACCTGTTGATGACCTACGACTATATGAACGGAAACGACACGGCCGTGGCACCGCATTCGGCCTTGTACGACTTTGACGGCAATCCCAAATCTCCGGCTTGCACCGAGACCTCGGTCGACAAGCTCATCGCACTAGGTGTTCCGCCGGAAAAGATCTACCTCGGGGTTGGGCTGTACGGGCGCGGCTGGAAGGGTGTGCCGACTGGTACTCCCGGTAGTGTCGCCACCGGGCCCGCGGACAGCGACGGTGAACCGGGAGCCGCGACGTACCGGTGGCTGCGGGAAGCGGCCCCCGCCACCAATATCGTCGGAGGTACGGCGTACGCCTATGACGGCGACGCCTGGTGGGGCTACGACACTCCGGAGACGGTGAAGGCCAAAATGGCGTACGCTCGCGAAAAAGGGCTTGGTGGGGCGTTTTACTGGGAATCCAGCGGCGACACCGATAATGCGGACATGGCTCGCGCGATGCGCAGTGGGATCGACGGTGCCCCCGAATAGCCTCTTACCGTTTGCCGGTTCGGAACAGTCGGCCGGGTCACCACCTCCCGGCTCGAGGTCGAAGCAGGTGGTAAGGTACCATGGTTTCTGGTTCGCCGCAATGCACTCGCAACGGCGACTTCGATACGGATATCAGTCGATATCCACGGGAAGTGGCGCAGCTTGGTAGCGCACCCGCTTTGGGAGCGGGGGGTCGCAGGTTCAAATCCTGTCTTCCCGACCGCAAATGCCGAGTTCAGGAGATAATCCTGGCCTCGGCTCCAAAATTTGGACGGTTCCACGGTTAGCATTTGGTTAGTTGGATTCTACGGCATCTGTCAACGCGATCCAATACGGTCCGGCACGATTCTGGGGCCATCAATCCCATGTTCTTGACATTCTGAAACCTGTTTAGGTGCGTTTGATTAGAGTGATGATGAGGTTGTTTCTCATACAGCTGTAGTCACCCACATAGCTATGGAAACCAGGATTATCGTTGAAACGCTCGTCATTGTCGCCCCCGCAGAGGTAAACAGAGGCACCGCGTCGCCCTTAAATTCAGCTGAATATGACTTGGGCATCGACACTTTGGCCTATCAGGTGTTGATTATACCTGGAAGATAGGTGTTTCCATAGGATCAAAAATGTCATATTATGAACCTCATTCGAGAATCTTTGCGCCCCAATACACTCCAAATCCCGGTGAACATTAATCAGGAGAGTCTATGAGGTCGGACATATCGTATCCCCCTTCCGCGACACCACGCTCGAATAAGGTTCCATTGTTGTGGATTGCAGCTGGTTGCACAGTACTGGTGCTCGCATCTCTGGTAATCGTGGTCTTGGATAATGGGTTTGAGGGTAGCACCGGAGTGATCGAGGATGACCCGGCTGCCGTTTTCGTCGACGCTCCGGCCGTCTCCTTCGCCTACACCTACCGCGCTCCCGACGGGGTAGAGTCCACCGGTTGGTTCATCGTCACCGACGACGGCCACGCTATCGGTTCCGTCTCCGACTCCCATTCCGGCTCAGCAGATCTCCAGATAACTCCTGACGGCACCGTTGCCTGGGGCGACGAGTCATGGTGGGGTCGACGCTCGCCCGGCGAAGCCACTGCCCTAGCCGACAAGTGGGTTCGCCCAGACGACGGTGCCGCTTTCCCCATCGACGTCACCGAAGACCTCAGCCCAGGCGCCATCGCCACCCTAATCTCGACGATCGTGCAACATGGTGAGGACCTTCCAAATATCACGTCGGTCGGCGGGATTCCAGCCCGCGCCCTCACCTATCAGGATTGGACGCTTGTCCTGTCTGACACGATGCCTACAGAGGTTCTTCGGCTCGAGGGGCCACTAGCCAATAGCCTTTTTCAGACCGTCGGAAGCAACGAACCTGCGGCGAGGTCCGTCCCCGCAGGTGGCGGCGTAGACGGCTACAGTACCCAACCCGCCTTCAGAGCCCCCGGTAGTGGAGAAGGCCATGCGACCTTGGAAAAGCCCAGCCGGGCCCCATCCTCCACCGCTGACCACGTCAGCCGGATGTCGAACGACACGTACTCGGGAAAGAACACGTCCCGAAACCCCGACCCCAACACCAACCCTTCCGCAGAAACCGATGAACCGACCCCACCTCCAGCCCAGGCTGAAATGATGGTGGACAAGCCTAAGTTGACGCCCTCCCTCAATATCTCCACCACCTGTAGTTCGCCGACCTGTTCTTGGTCAGTCACCGTCACCAATTCTGGTCAAGGCCCGGGCAAAGCCGTGGTGTATGCCAGCGCCACCCCAGGGATGGGGTCTCGTACACACGACCTTGGCACAATTCAGCCAGGAGACAGCAAAACGACCCCGACGATGAATTTCTCCAATCCGGCACCGACTCCGCGTCCCGGGGAGACGACCAGGGTAACAATCAATTACTCGGCTTTTATATATTCGCCGACGGTCCACGGCGCTAGCGAAGAAAAGTATCGGAAACTAGCCAAACGGCTCGATAACCCCATTGACCGAGCGAAGCTCGATACGGCACTCGAAAACGTATCCGACGGTTTCAAGTCCACTGTGATCGGCTCCGTCTCACATATGCTTGACGAAAACGTTGATCCTACCGGAGCTGTGAGAGCAACGGATTCGGCTGTGGATATCGACGTCGGCGACAACGATTTCAGTCCTCTTCCACAGCAGCAACGGTTGGCCGAGGCAGGCGACCGGTTCAACGGATGGTCGACCATAGCTTCACACCAGAACAACACTTTTGCCGATGACTACCCGATTTATCAAGAAGCCCTCGACACCGTTCTGACCGAACTGGCGAACCCCGCTCAACCGACCGTCACTCTTACCACTACCACCGACTCCGACAGGCAGATCACTGCGGCCCGGGTTCTCAGCGACCGGGAAAACCCGAAGGATTCCAAGTGCTACCTGATTGTTGGTGACGGTGGAAAAGACCTGAACACCGTCGTGGACGATGCCATGACGGTGCTGTCAGCCAAACCTGACAGCCGGTTCGGCAAGTCACTCAACAACGACTGCCGGTCGGTCGTCACAATCGTTGCGGGCAAGAACGACACGGCTCTACAACCGGAGAGGATTGCTCCGGATGCTCAATCCGATCGCAAGACGCTAACTCAGAGATTGCGGAAAAACCGCGACAAATCCACAGCCTGTAGGGGCACTGGCCCGAAACCCTCCCGGCTTCGGATCCAAAACCGCACCGGTGATTTCGAATGGACCAGCGAGGAGCTGTGCGCAGCCACCGTGCCTACCACACCACAGCAGGATCTGGACCAGCTAAATTCTGCCGACATTGACCAATCTGTGTGGGAAGACCTGAAAAAGGAAAACATTGTCGTGGTCAATGACGCCGGGAAAGTTGAGGAAATTAAGTTCTCTAAAGAGGGAAACTGCAAGACTGTCCGATCATACGGGAATACTGATAGGAGAAGGGAGGGCAGTGACGACAGCCGCAAAGGCGGGACAATAGCGTCGGGGGCCGCCGCACATCTGTGCGCCCCTGTGCCTGAGGGTGAACCAGCGAAGCGCTACAAACCGTGGGATTGGCCCAAAAACAACGAGGTGACGGAAAAAGGCCAATATACGTACGCTCGGTGTCATCTGCTTGGCAAACAGCTCAGTGGGTATGGAAAATTGGATAACCTGGTGACGTGTCTGCATGAACCCACTAATAACACGGCGATGAGGCCGTTTGAAACTGACGTGAAACGGCTCATCAACGAAGGCGCTGAAGCACTATATGTGTCCGTCCCTGTCTTCCGTGGCGAGACACAGGACGACTCTCGACATCCGCCGCTCTATGGCATCCGAGTTCTCGTCATCTATAAAGGAGGCGGAATGCAGGATTATTGTTTCCGTAACATTTACGAAGCTTACAGCGGTTTTCCCGGAAGCTACTGTTGAACAGGAACTTTGAGGATATACGAATCGTGGTGCAGCCTTGAAAATGTGACTGTCAGATGGCGGTCCTCTTGATTAGAGAACTTAAGCCCGGGGACAGAGTTAGAGGTAGGAACGAGATGATATTTCGGTTTTCGGTGAAGATACGTCTCGAATTCACTCGCGTGGCAATCGATGGAGTCACAGAGAATGGTCGAGCGGTCAAATGAGTGCTAAGAACATGAAACTGCTGCCCCTCCTCCACCGTCGATTGGTGAAGGACCGTACGTAGCTCAATTGGGCGTCTTCCTGGGTAAAAGCCCGAACAAAGGACTGTGGCTCTCTTCGATGGACCTGGCGACAATATCTACTACACTTTGAGGACAAACCCATGCTGCGAGACTTCGTCACCCTTGTGGGTGAACCCGAGATTGATCCGGGTCCTCCCCAATACGAAAAATTCAGCAATGAGACCGGTATCAATTTGCCCGATGACTATTGCGCGTGGGCGGCTCACTATTCAGCCCTGGAAGTCTGTAATGAACTTTTGGTGGCCAACTTTCTCTCCCACCGGGAGCGATGGACTACACGTAACAACCATATGTCCGTTCTGAGGGGGCTACGGGCCGCACGGGACGCGACTCCTGAAGCCCGCGTCTGCGTATTCGACGCCGCCAACAGGCCGATTGGGCCACAACCTTGGCCACCGCTCTACCCGGAAAAAGGTGGGCTCTTTTACTGGGGTGGCGATCAAAACGGTGCCATGTATCTCTGGGATACCCGCAATCAAGACCCGAACCGGTGGACGGTGGTGGTGTACGACGGCACGTGGCAAGAGTTCGAATGTGGATTCCTTTCGTTTCTGGTGAAGCTCCTGCAGGGAGAATTTCGTGAATCGCCCATGTTTATAGAAGGTTGGCCATGGATTCCGGCAATCAAAGAGGCCAGGCCTCTTCCTCATGGCGAAATCGACTGGCACGTGCCTGCCCGGTGGGCTTCCTATTTCGAGGAGTATGAAGAACGCCAAAACGACGTATTCGACGACTGGGAAGACTTGTCGTGGGTCGACCGCTATCGGTAGATCCGAGACGCTTGATCGGGCTGTCTAAAGGGATACGCAGCGGTGTCATCCACGTCCTGCGCGGAAGTGCTTTCCAACTCTTGCGGAAGGAAGCGGATACAACGGAAGATCAGGCCCAGAGCCATTGAGTCTGATTTGCTACTAACCGGCAGACTTTCGAATGGAGTCGATGACGATGAGCCTATCATTCGCATTTTTCCAAGAGTCCAGTCATCATTGCGGGAACGGATATTGGGCTCTCAGTATATTCGATCGAACCCTGTGTCGCTTAGTTTCTCCAGTTCCAGCACTTTTTTGGGGGTGTCTCCAGGGCGTGTTGGAGTTCCGGGATCGTCCTGAAGTGACAGAGCGTGATCGGTTGGGGTGCCAATAAAAGCAGGCACGGTCCCCTGCTAGGGCGGTTGGAGTTTCGGTTATGGGGTGATTCCGAGTGCGGGGAGGGCTCGTTCGGGGTTCTTGGCGTTGTGGCGGCAGGCTTTGGCGATGTTGATAGCTCCGTTGAGTCGGAGGGCGCCGATGGCGAGGTTGCGGAGTCCGGCCATGGCGCGTGGGGCGTTTCCGGTTGAGACGGTGGAAGCGTCTTCCCGGAAGGTGCGGTCGCGGACGTGGTGGGAGCGGTTTTCAATGGTCCAGTGTCGTCTCATGTAGTGGTTGATGTGTTCGGGTATGGCCAGGTGGGCGGGGAGGTTGGAGACGGTTTCGCGGGTTTCTTTTGTTCGGCCTGCTGTGCGGCGTCGGTGTAGCTGAATGGCGAGGTTGGCTCCGGGTAGGCGTAGCGCTTTGATGGTCTCGTCGACGCAGGTGACTTTGACCGACCGGGTTTCTTTCCGGCCGTGTTGGTTGTCTGAGGTGGTGTGGCCGATGGGGGTCGTGTTCCATGGCAGGGCCTTGAGCGCTTGGTATTGCAGCTTCTGATTGTTTTTACGACGGCGATATAGTAGGTGTTCTTTTCTTCGTGGACCCACCGCAGTAGCTTTTTGACGGTGTGGAGGGCGTCGAAGGTGAGAACGGAGCCGGTCAGATCAAAGGACTCGAGGAGTGGTATAAATCCGGTCGTTTCGTTGGTTTTTGTCCCGACATCGTGTTGGGCGTAGGTGATCCCGTCGTCGTGGGTGACCAGGGACAAAAGGTGGCGGCGTTGGTTGCCTCGGGCGGTGGAACCTCTGAGGCTTTTGCCATCCAGGGCCTTCGCGGCCAGGAGGTGTCGTGTGCCGAAAGGCGGAGGGGAGTTGTCCTGGTCGACGTTTTGGTTCAGGGAGATCTGGTGGCGGTCGATCAGCCACTGGCCTATGGCCTGATCCAGGGCGTCGGCGTCGATGCGGGTGAGGATGGTGGTGATGCAAGCGCGCGAGGGTGACGTGCGCAGTTGGAACGGATGATACCGGAATCCCAGCTGTTGAAGGAGGTCGTCACCCAACTCGTCGGCTCATTCGGCGATCTCTGCGATGGTCGCGGCCCCGCAGGAGACAGCGACGGCGGTGACGGCCAGGACCGAAGCTAGCGGATACTACCGGCCTCGTCGCGAACGGGGATCAGGCACAAACTCGAGATAATCGCGCAAGTCGGGGAGATCGTCACGCTAGAGGTCACCCGCATGCGACAAGACAGCAGAAACTTGGGACGATGAGAATGAGGGCACGGTTTCTCCTTGAGCATCATACGATTTCGACACTCATATGATGAGGGAGACCGTGCCTGCTTTTATTGGCACCCCAACCGATCACGTTCTGTCACTTCAGGACGATCCCGGAACTCCAACACGCCCTGCCGGCCCAGCCCGATCAGGTGTCCCCACCAAAGGGGGAAGCTCCCATACTTTTAGAGAAAGCATGTCCGATACACACTAAGAACCATCTAGTTCCGGTTCAATAACTCGTTAACTACAGTTTCATCACTTTCATAGAAGGTCTCTTCTGCGCCCGGCCAACCAAATGTAAACCGAACAAAAATACAAACTTGTACAACGAAAATTATTCCAGCAATCCAATAGAGAACTCGTACGACCTTTGGCCGGTTTTCAAGCCCATTCTTAGACAGAATATAAGCAGCTATAAATCCACCCATTGGCAACATATATGCAAGAAAAACTACCGCTACAATTCCAAGTAGAGAGATAAATGCCTTCGATTCACTACTACGTTCACTAAATTGGTCGTTAGCCATCAACTTCCCTCTCTAATATATATGAGCATGATGGGGCCACACGGGCGGCAGCCCCATCATGCTGCCATACATTGACTCTTAAGGCATCAGTCAGCACAAGCTGCATGTATGCCGATATATCTCCCCATTATGGTAGATATTCACATGGATGCTGAGGCCCCAAGATCCTTTCCAATCGCCGACCCCTGATGAAACGGTGAACCTGTACCACTCTGAAATAGCTGTGTCCGGGAGATCGTATCTCTTTTGCGTGTAGCAACCATCACCAGAAATACTCACAAGATATGTATGCTTTACGTAGCATGTATGGTACCCTGTTTTGTTGAACTTTTCACTAGTGGACCAAACGTTTCCGTTGTTGTCGTAAAATGCAGTGCCCTTGTGCCTAACCGAAAACCAGTTAAGCGTGTCGTCGAGAGTTTGCGACCAGGACTTCGTGTAAATCGTGCGTGCCGCTGCGACATCTTGGAGCTCTTCCCCATTATCAGAGGTCAAGCCGCTAGCCGCTTCAATTTGCTCTGATGTGGCGACTTTTTCTTCCGACACAGTGACTTCAGATACGACATCACAATTGCCGCCACGCTGATTGGCAACCTCGATAGGGCAGTCGGTTGAGATGGTTTCGCGGACTGATTCCGCGTCGACATTTTCTTTTTGAACTTGCTCTGCTGATGCTGCACCAGCAGGGACAATCACTGCCAAAAGCGCCGTGGCGACAACGATCATCAATCGCGTCGAAACCATCTTAGAGGATTTTACTGCTTTCGCGAGAAGAGACACACTGGTTGGTGTCATTGCATTCCTATTCTAGTTGGGGGGTATAGAAGATCTTTTAGCATCATGTATCTATAACTAGACACATTCGCTATAGATGACTTCTATATGTCGCTATGCAACGTAACATGACAATATTACACATCATGTAGGCGGACAGTGATAATGGAGATACATACCACTACTACTGAATGGATTATCATCAATACTGTTGTCAGAATAGGTGTCTATGAAGGCGATTTCCAAGGTAGTTTTGAAGGAGTGCTTGTTCATAGCGTCGTTTGCGTGGACGGGATGCGGTACCTAAGCAGGGCGTTGCCAAAGTGTTAATTGACGAATCAGCTATCGACGAGTCAGTTAATGGTTTCTACGGTGTATTGGACGTGTGGGCCGCGAAAGTTCCCTTGGATGATCCTCGGCAGCTTCGGAACCTGTCTGAAGAAGCCGGTCACCTCGGCTCGCATCTCGTTGATGGTCCGGTCTCCCAGATTTCGTTTCAGGTCGGCGTTGACCAGCTCGTCGGGGTTCAAGTGCGGGGCGTATGAGGGTAGGAAGTGCACCTCGATCTCGTCGGTGTTGGCGGCGGCCCGGTCTCGGACGGTTCTGGAGCGGTGGACGGAGTGCCCGTCGAGGATGAGGTGGACTTTCCGGTCGGTTTGGCGGATCACACGCTTGAGGAACTCGATGCACGAGGCGACTGTGAAAGTGCTGGCGCAGACGGTGAAATACTTCTTCCCTCTGGGGCTGATGATGCTGATGGCGTTGACGCCAAATCGATTGCCTGTGTCGTCACGGACGGGAGTCGTGCCCCCGCTCTGCCCAGGTCCGTCCGCCGAGGTGGTCGTTGCGGACACCGACCTGGTTGCCGAAGTACACGTCAGCGCCTTCGGCCTTCGCTCTTTTTCTGATGGCGGGGTAGTCCTCGCGCCTCCACTTCTCCGTCGTCTCTGGGGCGGCTTTCCTAGCGCGACGGTCGGGGCGCTGGAGTGACAGGCCCAAGCGCCTCATCACGTTGGTCAACCCGCCCGAGGAGAACGTGACTCCGTAATGGTGCTTGATGACCAGGCCGATCTTAGGCTTGGTCCAGAGGACACCGTCGAGTTCGAGGGCATCGGGATTGTAGTTGATGATCGCCTGGCGGATCGCGGCTTCCTCTGAGTCGGTCAGGTACCGGCGGGCCCCGACCGGGCGAGCTGGCTTCCCGGAATCGAGACCGTCCAGGTCGCTGTCCTCGATCTTGGCTCGCCAGTTGCCGATCGACTTTGTGGAGACGCCGAACAGCTCGGCGGCCTCGTCATTGGGCATCCCGTCGAATACTGCCGCCATGCAGTGTTTACACAGGTCCTCCTGAGCGACAGGAGACAGCTTTCTCATGCCTTGCTTCAGAGCTCCGGCGTCCATGACATAGATAACGAACCAGAAACCTTAAAGTGATGGGTCGATATATTTAGTATATGGAACTATTATTCATTGTTAGATCAATTGTGTTCATTTGCCATTGCCCAGGGCCGCGCCTTGACTGTTGCAATTGATTTTGCGGTGATGGGGGGCTTGTGGCGTGGCCACGTGCATTTAGGCGCTCGCCGGGGGCTGGGCATTGTCATGTCCGTGCTTGCTCGACCGCACGTTCATACAGATCTACATGGTTATGGAGTAGGCCTTGGTGTTCGACTTCCCGATACTCAAGGAATTGTGGGTTTGGTAGGAAGTTGCGGTCGAGCAAGACGTCCTGTGCCCTGAGCAGAGCTTCGAGAAATTGTTCTCCTTGCAGGTACGGGTTGCCTCCGTCCCAGTCGATCCACACCGGGTCGGGTACCAAATTGCCGTGTCGGGCATGTTGCTCTGTCAGATAGCCGACGGGTGGGACGAGCGGTAGGAGCCCAAGATCGAAGGCGAATTCGAGCTGTCCGGAATGACTGCCCCAGCGATAGGGGAGTACTAGGCAGTCTGACTCCAGCGCCATTTCAACTAGGTTCTCGTCGCTTGGATACGGTTTCATCACGGTATTAATGCGTTGATCCGATTGGAGAAGCGCTATGAGGTCGGAAGGCCGGTATTCTTGCCTGGCGAAATCAATCGCGCTGAGCGCGCGCAGGAGCACATTGAACGTTGCGTGTGTGTGAGTCAACCCGAGTGACCAGTTGGCGAGAGTGGATAGGTGGTCTCGATTTGGTCGCATGGCCCCATACATGAAGTATCTTGGGGCAGTGCTGTGGGTCCGGCTTCGACCGGCCACCAGAGCAGGCGGTATCGCGTATCCGAGTGGTAGGGAGCAGACTTCTTCAGATGGCGAATATTGGCTCTGTAGATCGCGAGCGGCACCATCGGATGTCGTCGTCCAGAAGACGCCGTCTTGGGACAGTAGTGCGTAGCGTTCAGCGAGAGCTTGATCGGTGGTGAACATGGCATGGAGGTCGTGGACTGTAAGGACGATCCCCGTTCCTGATGTTCGGCAGACGTCGATGAGATGTTCCAGGTCGTCAAGTAGCTCGAATTCGATGTGGTGCAAGTGGATGACGTCTACCCAGTCCAATGGTTGATGGTTGAGAATCCACTTGGCAGTGAGGGCTGTCGGAACAGTGGTCGCGTGTATGTTCTGACCATTGACGATAGTAAAGTCGGTTGATTGTAGTTTCCACACGTAGGCGGTGCGTGCTGGAATATGGGCGATGCGGAGTGGGTTTGTCATGTGCGAGCCCGGATGTTGAATCGTGTGTGTTGGTTCGTGGCTTGCTCATAGAGGTGCTGGAACGGCAAGTTCAATACGTTGCCGATGATTGGGTTTTCGGTCGTTGTGACACTGCCGGTCTCGATGCTCAACCGACCGTCGGCGAATAGCCAGAGCCTGAGTGGATAGGGTTCGTCCTCGCTTCGTGTCGGTTGGGCGTAGAAAGCGATCTCCTTATTGAGGCGTTGATGAGCCTGTGTGGCAGCTTCGTCAAACGATTGGCGGTCGTAGTTGTAGATCGCGGCTTTGCGCTCATTGGGGCGACCGATCGGCCTGTACTGTGACACGAGCCAGTATTCGACTCTGATCCGGTCATGGAGACCATTGATCAGTCCGGCAAGTTCTGACAGCTTTGTAACGCTGTTTGGCGAAGTGAATGTGTTGATTCCGAGCGTGTGGTTACCCTTTTGGAGAAGCTCGATATTGTCCCAGAACCGTTCGAAATAGCCGTCCCCCCCGAAACCAGTCGGCTGTGGCGGCGTTGGGTCCGTCAAGCGCCAGAGTCACGACGTCGATCCATGGAGCAATGGCGGAATGTTGTTGGCTTAGAAGGAGACCGTTGGTATGGACATTCGTTTCGAAACCAAGGTCTTTAGCGTGTCGTAGCGCAGCGGTGATGTGGTTGTCATATGGCATGAGTGGGTCACCACCGGTGAATACAATACGTCTTACTTGGGGGACGGCGGCTACAGCGTCGAGCACACGGCGCACTGTCGCAGGATCGGATGAGATGCGGTTGCGATCCCGGTAGCAGAACTTGCAGACACCCGGCGAATCCTCAGCGGAATTAAGGTCCCATGCGTTGCAGTCAGTATTCAAAAGAAAATGGACGATCTCCGGTCCATCTACTGTAGACATTGCGGCCCTTTCGATTGGAGTCAACATCAGGGTTGCAACGATCGAGGAGCGGCGGAACGATCTGACTCTGAATCGGTGCTGCACTCCTATGCGGGATTCAGTGCGGTAGCAGTGCAGTCTCCGATCATTCCGGCCGACGACGGCTTCGACGACGATGAGGACATCACGTTCCCAACGGGAGGAGCCGACGTATGCCATCCACCCCAGCACCATGGACCGACGAAAGCATCATTCAACAGCACATACCACTGTCTGAAGAATCGTGCCCGACACTGTCCGCTCCACTCAAACGCGTACTCCGGCGGATCGGAGATGGCCACAATCCGGCGGCGAACGAGATTGCTAGCGCCGCGCACGAGATCACCGGACTCCCTGGGAGCCCTGCGCGTGACGTTGCAATCGCCTGGTTGGCGTCCGCAATCATGACAGCCGGGCCCACACCGGAGGAGGTCACCGCGCTTCTTCAGGGAGCGACCCAACGGGACGGATTGCGGGCAACCAGCGTCGATGAAGTCGATGGCCGCCCTGTCGTCGTCGTTGCCGGAAGCGGGAAGAAAAGCCTCCCGTCATTCAACATCTCTACTCCAGCAGCGCTGATAGCCGCGACGTGCGGTGCAAACGTGGTCAAAATGGGTTCCCACGCCACGTCATCCCCGACAGGCTCCCGTGATCTGGCCGCCTCCCTATCGATACCTGAATCCGTCAGCGCCTCTGGGATCTTGGAACAACTTCGCAAGTGTAGTTTCGCGTTCGTTCCGATCGAATCGACTGTTCCAAGCCTCAACCGCGTCTATGGGCGAAGGTTTCACACGGTGACTCCCTTCAGCTTCGGCCTTGCTGCATTGGCCTGCCCACTGCGCCCCTACGCCACCGTTTTCGGTCTCTCCCACCCTAAGGTCGATGTGGCGACCCAGGTTCTCACCAACTTCGGTTTCTCTCGCGTCCACGCGACCGCCAGCGTCAACGAATCCACCGGCCAGTGGGCCGACGAATTCGCTATGGGATCGAAAACCGTGCTAGCCACCCTGTATGAGCACAACACTGTGAACACCGTCAGTCACAAATCTGCGAATTTCGTTCCTGTCGAACCTGCTCCACCACCTACTGGTGCCCAATCGCCACATCGCCGCCCTACTGGTGTATTCACTGAGATCATCACAGGCCAGGCGGCGGAAAGCAGAACAAACGTTGTCACTGCCGGAACTGGACTCATACTCCATGCAGCCGGAATCGAACCAACTATCCAACAAGGACAGAAACGGGCACACAAAGCCCTTGAAGAAGGACAGCCACATCGTCTTTTGGAACAACTGACAGGAGTCGGTCATGACCACTGACGTCTCACTTGGCAGGTGGAAGGTCACTGCCGACGAAATCACCTGGGAGTCCCAGAAAAAACCACCGATTGCTCACCCGGGTACACGCACCGTCCGTGTTATCCACTGCGGTATATGCGGAAGTGACCTCGCTAAACTATCAGCCCGCCCCTATCGTGCCCACTCCTCCGGCGCTTGGACACCCGGCCACGAAATGGTCATTGAAGACCTCAACGGACAGCCTGCCGCCGTCAATCCACTCATCCCATGCCAACGATGTACCCACTGTTCCCACGGGGACATTCATCTATGCCCCGGACTCAAACGCATCGGCTGGGACTACCCCGGAGGATTCGCCACCCACATCAATATCCCCGACTCTAATATCGTCCCTCTTCCATACGAGCTGACGGACATCGCAGTACTAGCCGACACCCTCGCCACTGCCATCCACAGTCTCCACTGCGCACGATCGCGAGCCAACACCAAATCAATCGCCATTATAGGAACCGGACCACTGGCTGTGGCCACCGTCGCCGTTGCTCACCTTCAAGGTTGGAGTACCGTAGCCGTCGTCGGACGACACCGCGAACGCCTTGACACGATTAACCCACTGGTCGGCGCTGAACTCGCATTGACCGGCATGCTACCCACCGGAGCTTTCGACCTGGTCGTCGACGCCGCGTCAGGAACGTCAACGCAACCGCTGGAAGAGGCCCTGCGCATTATCCGGCCCGGAGGGGAAATAGTCGTCCTCAACGCCTACCAACCTGGCCTGCAACTCAATACGCCACTGCGATCCGTCTTCTCCCGATCAATCACTCTCACCGGATCCTACAGCCACTGCCGCAACCACGGAAGCGACTTCCTTCACGCATTGCGCCTGCTCCAGAAGCACCCGCAATGGGCGAACAAACTGATGACACACCGCCTGGCCATGTCCGAACTCCCTCGCGCTCTCAGTGGACACGCCAGCAAACCCAGCATCAAAACCGTTTTGACCAATGAGGGGAACCAATGACCGCCACCGCACCGATCCTGTTCTCCGAGGACTACTACAACACCGTCATCGGCCAATTTGGATACTCGACCTTCGAGATGAAACAGTTCAACTTCGACTTCGCTGGCCTATCGGATCGTGAACTGAATACCCGCTACCTGTGCCACCACCATGGTGACAAATTCGCTGCAGCCCCGGCCTCCGAACGCATCATCACCACCGGCTTTGGCATGTCCGGACCACCCCACATGGCAACGGTCTCCCACATCCAAAAGATCATCCGATTCCAACAGAACAGAGAAAACTGCCAGATCGTCCTCGGAGACCTCGATGCCTACAACGGTAGACGCCGCGACTTCAACTGGACCCGCGAACTAGCTGAAAAGTTCACCGTCTTTACCCGACGACTCGGATTCGATACCGCCAGAGGGGTACTACGCGACCAGACCAGCGAAAACTCAGCGCTGCG
Source organism: Haloglycomyces albus DSM 45210 (assembly GCF_000527155.1). Taxonomy (NCBI): domain Bacteria; kingdom Bacillati; phylum Actinomycetota; class Actinomycetes; order Glycomycetales; family Glycomycetaceae; genus Haloglycomyces; species Haloglycomyces albus. The sequence continues at coordinate 2,478,988 of NZ_AZUQ01000001.1, forward strand.
CAACATGTATCTTGTCGGTCGGTACGCCACCGACAACGACTTCGACGCCGCCGAAGAAGACAACCACAGCTACTACTGCGAACAAGGAATCGTCGATGCCTCGATGACGTTCCGCCGACGCCTATCGTTGACTCTGATGGCCTCCGATTTCATCACCCTCGGCCAGAACTACCGGCACGTCGTCGCTCTCCTTGGTATCGATGAGCACAAGTACGTCCGTTTCGCACAAACTATCCTCGATCGGTTCAACAAATCTATCCCGCTACACTCACGCTTCAATATAGGCGCAATATACTGCCGAATGACTAGCGGATTCAACGGATACCCGAAATTTTCTAAGAGCATCCCCGGGTCAGCCATCCATGTGGAATCACCCGATGACGAAATCTACTCACGTATCACCGCAGACTCCACTCGTCAACCAGAGAAATCCCCTGTATTCCAACTAATGTGTCAAGTTAACTACTGCTCATACGATGATCTCAACCGACTGTACAGCGCATGTACTAACCGGAGCCCCGTTTGGGCGAGGGAGCGACGAACCTTCGCCGACTACCTGATCGCTCTAAAACATCTGTGGCCCCAGTGAACAAATCAAGACAAGACCATGTACACCGATCATCGTTTCGGAGGACAGCCAATGACACCGGACAGTACTGACACTCTGGCACTAGAAACATATCGCCGCTCCATCGACGGCACCATCAAATACCTCTGGTCACTACACGATGGTCAAACAGTCGAAAGCGTGTACCTACCCCTCGCCAATCGGGGAGCCAAAGGACCATCCCTCTGCATCTCCAGTCAGGTCGGATGCGCCGTGCGCTGCACCTTCTGTGCTACTGGGGAGAACGGCCTCGTCCGTAACCTCACCTGCGACGAGATCGTGGCCCAAGTAGAAACAACCCTCGACCACCTCGGTTCGATCCCCGAAGCGTTTGATGTCAGTTTTATGGGGATGGGCGAGCCACTGCACAACCTTCACGCCGTCACGAACGCCATCAGGAAACTGTATGCGAACTACTCGGGCAACTCCGACATCCATTTCAGCCTCTCGACAATCGGCATCACGAAAAGGATCTATAAATTGGCCGACTTCGAACATCCGGTCGCATTGCAAGTATCACTGCACGGCCCCACCGACCAGATCCGTGAAAGCCTCATTCCCGAACGCAGCCGGGGCAGCATTTCTGACCTCTTTAACGCGATCCGGCACTATGCGATCAAACGCGACACGATGGTAAACCTCAACTATCTGCTTTTCGACAATCTCAACGACACACCTGAATGCGCCGCACAACTAATCAACCTCCTCGCCGACAAACCACACGTCAGGCTGAAGCTCTCCCATTACAACCCCATCGAAGGAAATGATCTCAACCCAGCAAGCAGCGTTCGGAAGCGACGATTCATGGACCTATGCGCCCAACGCGGGCTGCACGTCTTCGATTGGGAGAGCATGGGGGTAGACATCTCTGGCGGCTGTGGACAGCTAAGATCGTCATCATATGACGACTTAACGGCATGATCTGCAGCCCCTTTTGGCTCTAGACCCTTGCCCCGCAAGTCGACGTATTCAACAGTTCAAGCAGATTTGAAATCAACTCTGAAAGGTCCGGCATGTCTCGTCTCTACCAATCTGTTCAGAAAGCTCAGAAGCTCCTCCGTAGCGCTAATCTCGACACCCCTCAGATTGCTGCTGAACTGCTTGAACTGTCCCATTATCGCCGTGACCTCGACCTTTCCGACCTCACTCCTACTGAGCAGGCCGCATTGATATCCAACCGGTCCGTCCAAATTCTCCCCAGCGACGATGACCTATCAGCTCGCATAGCAGCAGCAGGCGAGTCTGGGATAACTGTCAAATTTGGTATTGACCCGACTGGTGCCGAAATCCACCTCGGACACGCCGTCCCCATGATCGTCCTCTCTCGGTTCCAACGCATGGGGCACAACATCGTGTTCATCGTCGGAGACATTACTGCCAGCATCGGAGACCCATCCGGCCGCTCCGATGAACGACCGGCCCTCACTGCCGAAGACATCGCCAACAACCTCGCCAGCTACCAAGATCAAGTGAGCCCATTTTTCGACTTTTCACAAGCGCAGTTTCGCAAAAATTCCGAATGGCTAGCTGATATCAAACTCCCCGAACTGCTGGGGACTCTCTCCCACATTCCGACCTCCATGTCACTCCAACGCGAAGACTTCCGCAACCGTCTAGACGCCGGTCACGGTCTCGCTCTCTCGGAGTTCATATACTCCGTCGTCATGGCGATCGACTCGCAGAAGATCACCGCCGACGTCGAGCTAGGGGGAATGGATCAACTACTCAACATGCAAATGGGACGCAAAGTCATGGAGATTAGCGGACAAGCCCCCCAACTTGTTGTGGCGATGCCGCTCATCGAAGGGACCGATGGGACCGGCACGAAGATGAGCAAGAGTAAGGACAACTACATTCCCTTGACGTTGGCGGCCAGCGATACCTTCGGGCGCATCATGTCCATCCCCGACCGCCTGACCCTTCCTTACATGCGAGCATGGACGGAATGGACCGAACCCGAGATCGAAGATTTCGAGGAGGCCTGCACTGAGGGGCGACTCCATCCTATGAGTCTGAAAAAACTGTTGGCCGCCGACGTCGTGGCCGTTATGCACGGCAAATCAGCGGCCATAGAGGCACGACGGGAATTTGAATCCAGATTCTCACGTCGCCGGTTTGCAGCCCTTAACGATATACCCGTTATCAACCTAACCGAGCACACCGATTCTTCGCTATCGCACCTTTTGGTCGACGTCCTTGCGTTCGCTTCCAGCAAAGGCGAAGTCCGTCGCATCGCTAAAGGCGGCGGACTTAAGATCGTCTGGGAAACGAACAGCGACCAACAGACCGATAGACTCACCGAACGCCAGATCAACAACAGTCTCACGTCCATAGTCAAACCCCCAGAAGAAGACTCCGAGGCAGTTGCCTATGTGAAAATGGGACGACGGCTAGCGCGGATCACGACCTGACACACGCGCAGCTGACAGACGGTCATCGGGTTGAGTCCACGCCGAAAGCATGGGATCCTGTAGGCTCCAACCAATTTTGAACGAGGTCAAGCCGATGACCGTTATTACTGAATGGACAGGAGAACACGCAAAATTTCTCCGCAAAGCAGGTCGCTGGACCCTTCGTGAATTCGCCGAACGACTCGGGATTTCTGAGCGGGGAATCTCTAAATGGGAAGAACGTGGTTCACACATCGTACCCAGCGGCGACTCACAGAGCATACTAGACACCGCACTTCGGATGGCTAACTCCGAAACCAAGGCTAGATTTGAAACCTACCTTCACAGTGCGGGCCTGATCGATAAATCCAGCGCCGTTGACACGACCGAATCCGCCCTTATTCTTGGAGATCTCAAAACAGCACAGACCTTCACTCGCGCGCTGTACGACTCGACGATGAGTCACAATGCTCTCGAATACCTGCAGGAAGAAGTCCACCGATTGGCACGACCGAACTTTGGACAACCCTTCATGTCGAGGTACACGCAGCTAGCCGAAGCGCGTAAAGCCGTTTGCGACTACATCGACGCCAACCGCTTTCCGTTCCAACAGCAAACACTCCTTGCCCTAGCCGCGCGAATCGTAGGACTTCAAGCGCACCTCCTGCTTGACCAAGGGATGTACAACGAGGCAGCACACCTGATCCAGACGGCTTGGCTGTTCGCTCAGGGCTCTGACAGTTCCGACGTTCAAGCCTGGACGCTCGGAGTGCGATCCCTCATCTCCTTTTGGTCCGGCGACTACAGACGTGCCCTTAAAACAGCAACGGACGGATCAAAATTCACCTCCGCCACTGTGACCAAACTGCGGTTGACTGCTCTAACGGCACGATCAGCAGCCAAATCAGGCGACCTCACCGCAGCAGAGGAAGCGATTCACCGCACAATCCAACATGGAAACGACATCGCTGGAGACGCTGACATTGAAGGAACCCTGTTTGACTTCCCTGCCTACAAATTGGCGAGCTACCAAACGACCAGTCTGCTCGAATTCCAATCCGACGAGCACGCCTGCCAAGCACGCACAATCGCCCACGACGCCCTCCAACAGACCACCTTCATTAGGGCCAGCCCCGACGAATTGGCCCTCCGCTTGGATATCGCCACCGCCAGCCTAACGATACGCGACGCTACCGGCTTCTCCGATCAGCTCGCTGCAATCGATAGTGCTCCCGAAGCCGCCTATACTGCAAGCATCCGCCAACGTATCCGTCGGCTTGCTGCCCAAGCACAGGCTGCTCCAATATATGGCGACAGAGACAGCAGAGACACCATAAACCACCTCGTCTCCCGCACCGAAAGGTAGAGGATATGCCAGACAACTTCGACTCACGCACCAACCGCGATACTCTTGTCGATCGCGCCTATCGAACTGGAAACGACCTCACTAAACGGCGGAACCTCTACCACTATCAAAAACCCCAATACGATATTCCTGGTCTGGTGATCGACAAAATCGGGAACCGAAAGCCGGTGAGGATCCTCGACATTGGTTGCGGCAAGGGAGATATTACGAAGAGACTGCGGATCGAATTCCCCGAGGCCGAAGTTATCGGACTCGACGTATCTGAAGGCATCATGGACGACCTCGAACCGCCCGTTGTTGTCGGGGACGCCCAGCACCTCCCGTGGGACAATGACTCGTTCGATGTCGTCCTTGCCATGCACATGATTTATCACATTGAAAACATCAACCAGGGCCTCGCGGAAATGGTCCGTGTGTTGGCTCCCGGCGGCGTGTTGATTACCTCCACCAACGCTGCCGACGATAAGCAAGAACTCGACGACCTTTGGAAATCGGCGACCTACACCGTCCTCAACATGGTGGACCCGCCCGGACGGATTAAGCTCTCTGGTCGGTTCGAATTGGACTCAGCAGCGGAGGCATTGGAAAAGCACTTGGCACACGTTGAAGTCACCGAGCTAAACGGAATTATTGAGGTCGACGGCTCAGCACCAGTTATAGATCATTTCGGATCCTACAAGTCCTTCGCTGATAGTCGTGACCTCCCATTTGATCCCATCTTGAACGAAATCCATAAACAACTGAGTGAGACAATCGACCGCGACGGTAGCTTTAGGATCAGGTGTCGGAATGGGATTGTGACTGGACTCAAATCGGGATCGTAACGGGTGCGTATTCCGATTGGTGCTCGTATGTCGTGAAGGGGCTCTCCAAGAGTTCACGATTGTATATCCTTACAGCAACTGGGAGATGCGTGGCAAGGAACAAAGTGCGGAGTATTGAGCGGCATATGTCGTACCACTGCCCGTACGAACAGCCCGTATGTCGGCTATGATGGTCCGTATTTCGCTGGTGTATCCCCAAGAAGCTATGATACGTACCCGACAGGTGAACGCCTTGGCCGCAGTACCTGCCGCAACCCGTTGACTGGCCACGCTACCTGATATGGGCAGGAGTCCATCGGGTGAAATGTCGCTACTGTCAGCCGGTGCTTTCACATTGCTTTGATAGCCTGCCATCAGGACCCCAGGTTTGCTCTCTTCTTGCTAGACAAGTGAACGGATGAGAGGGCTACCGCGTTATCAGGAGTAGCGTATCCGACGAGAGTTGTCGAGAGTCCGAATTGTATTCAAAGTTTCCCTAAGCACGCCAGAATCGAGGAGGGAATGTCAATGCAGCAGCTCCAAAAGAAGCGAATTGGTTCTTTGAGGGTTTTGGATAGCCCCCAAGAAAGTATCGGCACCAGTACGTGGTGCGAATTCGCTGATGGGGCACTTGTAAAGGCGAGCGTGTACTGTCTATGAGGATTCGCCAGCTCCGTGTTAAAGGGTTCCAGTCGTTTGGACCGGAGCCGAGAACGATTGATCTCGAGGACATTACCTATATCCTAGGGCCCAACGGGTCGGGTAAGACGGTAGTGCTCGAAGCGCTGTCCCGCCTGTTCAGCCCGATCCACGTGCAGCGTAAGATCCGAGTAGAGGACTTCCATGTCCCGTTTGATCGTGACAAGGGTGCGGTTCAGGAGGAGGAGCCGACTCTTTGGATCGAGGTAGATATTGAGTTCCCGGAGGCCGGCGATAACAAGGTAAATCCCACCGTTCCATCTTTCTTCCCGTACATGGCTATCAAGTCAGAGAATGACGTACCTCGCATCCGAGTGCGTTTGACAGCCCAAATTGCTCGCGATGGTGAGGTAGAGGAGCGACTGGAATACGTCCTCCGGGCAGGTGAGGAGGATGATGAGCCGATTGAAACGGCTACGATGTCACGCTATGACCGTGCTGAAATCGAAGTTCATTATCTGCCAGCTCGACGCGATCCCGCTGACCACATTTCTTACGCCACAGCATCACTCATCGGTCGGGTATTGCGGGCAACCGACTGGAGTTCGGAGCGAGAACCGCTAACTGACCTGATGTCTAAGGTGACGGATACAGTGGCGGGCAACGATGCAGTCTCAAGCATCGGCGAACGGCTGGCACGCGAGTGGTCTGGTCTCCACACGGGCGCTTTCTTTAAAGACCCATCGATCGCCTTTGGCCGTGGAGAGCTGGAAGACGTTCTTCGTCAGTTGACGGTGATGTTCTCACCATCACACAGTGCTACCGCGCTGCCATTCGAACGTTTGAGTGATGGACAAAAGTCCCTACTGTATATTTCACTTGTGCTGGCATGGCAGAGTCTGGCACAACGGGTCCTAAGCTGCGAAGAGACATCATTCGATCCAACGCGCCTACGACCTCCTGTGCACACGATCATTGCACTGGAAGAGCCTGAAAACAGCCTTGCACCACAATATCTTGGCAGAATTATCCGCCAGCTTCGCAATGCATGTGACCATGGTAATGTGCAGGTGCTGGTCGCGACTCACGCTCCGACGATGCTGCGTCGGGTGGACCCCGAGTCGATCTGTTTCCTGAGGCTCAATGATGCCCGTGAGTCGATTGTGCGTCGAATAGTCTTGCCTGATGATGACCAAGTGGCAGCTAAGTACGTGCGTGAGGCAGTTCAAGCCTTCCCAGAGTTGTATTTTTCGCGACTGGTCGTCCTTGGTGAAGGTGACAGTGAACAGGTTGTTCTGCCACGTGTTCTCGCCGCTGCAGGTATTGCTGAAGATGATGCATCGGTTTCGGTCGTCCCTCTTGGAGGACGTCATGTCAATCATTTTTGGCGTCTGCTTAGTGAACTTGAGGTTCCATATGTAACCTTGCTTGACCTAGACTCGGGACGCTGGCAGGGCGGCTGGGGTCGCGTTCGTTATGCGATGAAGAAGGTAAATGAGGTTCATGAGCAGCCTCCCTTCGAACCAGGGGTGATCAACGGCTTGCCGGAGTGGAATGACAAAGGCGGCTTCCCCCAGATCAACGATCCGAAGTATCCGGTGGGGCGAGATCCGCTTAATGAACTCGAAAATTGTGACGTGTTCTTCTCTCATCCCGTCGATCTCGATATGATGCTCCTTAAAGCGTTTCCGGGAAAGTACGAAGTCACGCCTGAGACGCCTTCAACGTCAACGATCAGGGCGGTACTGGGCAAAAACCACGTCAACGAGTACCAACTTGATGACGACGTATGGAAATTGTTCCCCTGCTACGACGCAAAATTTGGTCGCAAGAGCAAACCTGCTACACATTTGAGAGCGATGTCGGGGCTCGACGACAAGGAGCTCTTGGGCCATCTTCCTGCTGTACTCGACAGGCTCGTAAACCGTGTGAAGGAGAAACTTAAGGAGTTGCCCGAGTGATCCGTTCGGAGTACTGGCAGCCAGTCGGTGGTTTGGAGCTGGAACCGAATGCTCTGCGTGCTGTGACTATGGTAGAAGACAACGCCATCGTCACAGCTGGCCCTGGGGCCGGAAAGACTGAGTTGCTTGCCCAACGTGCGGACTTTCTCTTCCGTACCGGAGTTAGTTGGCATCCACGTCGTATACTAGCGATCTCATTCAAGGTAGATGCGGCGTGGAACTTGAGGGATCGCGTCCGCACTCGGTCTGGTGGGCAATATGCGGCACGTTTTGACAGTTTCACGTTTCATGCCTTCGCTAAGACCTTGATCGGCAACTATCGTCCAATATTGAGAGGTGCTGACGCTCTCGATCCGGACTTCACGATCGACGCAGCTTATCGAATTCCACGTAGGCAGATCACCTTCGAAGATCTGATTCCGCTGGCGCACGTCATCGTCGCCAATAGCCAATACGCTCGTGCCGCCCTTCGCCAGACCTACAGCCATGTTTTCCTCGACGAATTCCAAGATGCGACCAAGAGTCAGTACGAATTGGTCAAAGCTATCTTCCAGAACACGGATTCAGTTTTGACCGCAGTCGGCGACGACAAGCAGCGCATCATGGGATGGGCTGGCGCACTCGATGGAATCATGAATACCTTTTCCAATGACTTCGACGCGGCTCCGTTGCAGCTGCTTCAGAACTTCAGATCCGCGCCGCGTCTTCGCCGGATGCAGAACCGTATGATCAGGGACATGGATCCCTCTGCAGCCAGCCCCGATGAAAATCTCGCTGGGAGTGAGGGCACGATCCAAGTCCTCCACTTCAAAGACCAGATCAAGGAAGCTGAGGCAGTTGCCAACCGTGTTGAAGGGTGGCTCGCGGCAGATGTGCCGCCAAACGAAATCGCGATCCTCGTTCGACAGCAGTCTAAATTTGTTACCGAAACGCTTAGGGAAGAACTGTACCAGCGTAATATTGCATACCGAAATGAGCAGGTCAACCAAGATCGTGCTTCAGAGCCAGTTGTGGCCCTGATCTTTAACTTCGTCCGGGTTGTCGTTTCTGACCGGCATCCGGACGCCTGGTCAGAGCTCATGAGGGTATCGGCACGCACCAGTGTTTCCGAAGAGGCAGCCCTTCGATTCGACAGGCAACTCAAGCAGTTCCTGCAGGATGCGCGAGTGAGGGTTGGAGCTGCATGTTTTGCGAGCGGGGACCTCAGTGCTTGGCGTCCAGTCATTTTCGAGTTCCTAAAACTAGTGTCCCGCCCCGCACTCGCCGCGCTTTCACCTGCTTACCGGCAAGGTAAGCGCCTCGATGACGTTGTCGAAGATGCGCTGGAGGCCTTCGGCTCGGAACTTGTGATTGCAGGGGACCCAATTCAAGCAATAAAACAACTGAGCGATCTTGACGCTGTGCGGATACTTAATATCCACAAATGTAAGGGCCTGGAGTTTCAGAAAGTCGTCGTGCTAGGTGTCGAACAGGAATTGTTCTGGGGAGACGACTCAGAGTCGGAGTTCTTCGTAGCTATCTCCAGAGCAAAAGAAGAACTTTTTCTTACACATGTAGATTACAGAGCACGACCGAATTTGCCAGCGAAGTCCTTTTGGCGCGAAGTGCGTAGTGCATGCAGTACGTTTCTGGCCTATGCCGACGGGTTGACTGATCGGAACCTGTCGAACTAAATTTGTGTGATTTATGTCGAGTATAGGTTGTGTGGGGGCAGGGAAGGTCGCATGCGTGACCCACCGTCTCTCGGAAACATCCAGCCGTGTGCCCCACCTGTTCAGGACATTTAGTGCTTGTCCCAGTCGGACTCCATCATGTTCGTGAGCGTCGAGGACGGTAAACAGTGGATCGAACAAGAAGCCTTCCATGGCAGGACGTTGTCGCCATGGGCGATGCCATGGCTGATTTACATGTGCTTTAGTGCGACGTGATTCTGGGCAGGGGATTCCATTCGCGGAGGCCATGCTGGCGCTTACCCGAAGGATTGGAAGCGTTGCCTGTTTACCAGGATGCTGTTTCAAGAAGGGACCTTCCAGAGGAGGGTGCTGCTCGGTCACGGTAAGTGCTTTAGGGATCTGTATTCCGAAAACGTCGTATGCTGGTCGAATACGAGCGGGTTTCTGGTCCACTTGTTGTAGCAACACCGAGCCATGCTGTCAACCACCACTCCATCTGCACCACAGCACGTATCAACTCGAGGTAGTTGCTGGGGCTGGTGTCTCAGTCTTCGTAGTGGCTCTACATCCGGAGCGTGGGTGAGTTTGCCGTGCTTGTGTCGGGGGATGGGTGTGGGGTGATGGGTTGGGTGTAGTCGGGTTCGTCGTGTGATGCGGTAGTCGGTGCCGCCTGTGGTGGAACGGGTGTCGTGTCGTGGCTCGGGGTTGTGGTGGTGTTGTTTTTGGGGCGTTGTCCGTGTTCGGCGGCGTGGTGGACGGTTAGGTGGCCGTGGTCGGTGAGGGCGTGGCGGAGGGCGTGTGAGGCGGCTGGAGACTCGATGGTGGTGTCGGGTTCGCGTTGGAAAGCGCGGCGTGTGGTGTGGTCGAGGTTGTCGGCGACGTGTTGGCGGATGGGGTCGCGTTTGTCGTCAGGCAGGGAGTGGTAGATGTCGACGGCTACGGCGTGGTCGAGCCGGTGTTCAACGCCAGCTGCGAGCCCGGTGGGGGTAGTGGTGCTGTCGTGAGTGTTGTGGGTGGTGATAGCGGCGGCGGTTTGCCACCATTCGCGGTGGCCGGCTTTGCCGGATTCGATGTAGGGACCGAGGGGCTGGGCGGGGTCGTTGTCGGTGATGCGGTGTTGGTCGCGGTAGGCGGCAGTGAGAGCCAGCGCCTGGCTCCAGGTGTCGCGTTTGGTCGGGTCGGCCGGTTCGGGGCCGAAATTGGTGGTCCAATCGGGGAGGTCGGTGGCGGCATCAAGGGTGAGGCGGTCGAGGCGATGGTTGATGGCCTCGGCGACATGGGGGAGGTAGTCGCGGATCTGGGCGTCGACGCCATCGGTGGTGAGGACGTGGCGGGGGTAGTCCAGCCACGGCAGGCTCGTGGGGGCGTCGAGGCGTTGTTGTTGGTCGGCTTCGAAGCGGGCGTGTTGTCCGACCGCGAGGGCGAGGGTGTCGAAGTCGCATTCGTCGCCGTTGAGGTGGTCGATCAGTTCGGTCGCGTCGCGTCCGGTGGTCGTCTCCCAGGCTTTGAGGGTCCAGGCGGTGGCGGGCCAGGCTTGTCCGGTGTGGGTGGGGTCGAGTTGGAGGAGGTGGGTTTGGCGTTCGACTCTCCAGGCGAGGGTGGCCGATACGGAGTCGACGCCGTCGAGGTCGCGTTGTGCGCTGGCGCGGGTGAGGGCCTCACGTGAGAACTGACCGGTCTGCTCGGCACGGTCGAGCGCGGCGGTGAGGGCGGGCCAGGCGCGTTCCTTGGCGATCATATCGGCGACAAACGGGGAGAACACCGTGCCTAGTTCTTCTTGGTAGCGCTGGGAGTTCTCGGCGGCGGATACAGGCGTTGATGTGGCAACAGGGTGGTTGGTGGCGGGAGGATGGAGCGCGGCGTCGATGTCGAGGTGTGCTTTCGGGTAGAGGGTGTGGAGGTGGTCGGCGTAGCGGGTCGCGTCGTCGGCAGTGGGTTGGGTTCCGGGTGGTGGAGCGGTGTAGGTGTCGATGTGTTTGGTGATGCGGGAGATCAGGACTCCGGCGGGTGAGGTGGCGTCGTTGAGGTCGCGGCGGGCGGCGATGGTGAGGAGTTGTTCGGCGTCCCAACCGGCGTATTCGGCGCGGGCGAGGGTGCGGGCCAGGGCGGGTAGGCCGTTGTCGATGACGTCGCCTAGGTCGTGTCGGGAAAGGCGGCCTGTGAGGACGGTGGTGATGGTGTTGTCGTAGTGGGCGGTGGCAGCGAGGTCGGCGGCGTAGCGGTAGCGGGAGGTGAGCGTGGCGAGGGAATCGGCGTCCGACAGGGCGGTGTCGATGGCCTCGGTGGCCGAATGGTTGTCGGGCTCGCGGGTGAGGATGTGTTCGGCGATTTCGCGGGCGGCGGTGGCGTCGGGGTCCCATTTCGGGCGGTCGAGCCGTTGGTCAGGATCGGCGGGCAGCGGGGTGTGGGTGACGGCGTACAGGTGGGTGGTGTCGGTGGCGCGGGTGGCGGCGACGTAGAGGTGGTCCCTTGTCATGTCGGGGGTGAGCAGGGCATGGGCGGTGTCGACGGTGGAGCCTTGGGTGCGGTGGACAGTGGCGGCGTAGGCCAGTTCGACATGGTCGGCGACGTAGTCGGCTGGGAGAGTGATGGTGCCTTTCGAGTCGTGGGCTGTGACCTTCAGCGACCCGTTGTTGTAGTGTCTGGTGACCGTCCAGGTGGTGCCGTTGCGGACGAAGTCTTTGCCTCGGTTGTATTTCAACATGGAGTTGTTGGAGCGGGTCACGACCCAGTCGCCGCGTCCGGCGGTGTTGCCGTCGTGGAGAGTGATGCCTTTTTCTTTGACGTCGCCTGCGTTGATGCGGTCGAGGCGGGCGCGGGCGGACAGGTCGGTGACCGTGGCGTTGGAGGCGGCCATCATGAGGCTGGTCTTGCCGGCTTCGATATCGCGTCGCCAGGCGGCGTAGACGCCGTCGATCATCGCGTCTGAACTGCCGCCGTGGAGGCGGGAGTGGTTGTGGAAGTAATCGAGGCCGGCGGTGCGGCCCTCGCGCAAGTCCAGGCTGGCGCTGGCGAAGGTGGGGTCGCGGAAGCGGTGGAGCTCGGTCAGTTCGGTGGCTCCGGAGGTGGCGGCGATGAGCCGTAGCGCCCCGCCGGAGGCGACCGCGCCCAGTTGTCGGTCGTCGCCGAGGAGTCGGACTTGCGCTCCGGCTTCGATGGCGATGGCGCGGATGTGGTCGAGGTGGAACGTTCCGGCCATGGAGGCCTCGTCGACGAGTACGACGTCTCCGGGGTTCAATGGGGTGCGGTCCATGGTGGGAGTCGCGGTTCCGGCTCCGCCGAAGAGGAAGGTGGGGTGGTAGTGGTGGTCGATGAGGAACCGGTCGACCGTATGGCACGTGGTGGCGAGGTCGTCGGCGAGCACGGCGGCGGCCTTCGCCGACGGGGCTAGGCCGATCAGGCGGCGTCCCTCGGCGTTGAGGACGTGCTTGTAGGCGCGCATGGCGGTGGTTTTGCCGGTCCCCGCCGGGCCGATTCCCACTGTCAGGAGCCGGTCGTCGGAGGCGAACGCCTCTACCATGCGGCGTTGACCGGCATCGAGAGGAAAACGGCTGGTGTTGTCGACCTCGTCGAGCCGAGTGTGGATCTGGTCGGGTGCGCTGCTGTAGACAGTCGGGGTTGTTGAGGCTTGGACGAGGCGGGTTTCGGCCTCCAGGATGGCCTCCGACGTGTAGCGTTCAGCGGCGTGTTTGGTGAATACTGATTCGCCGCTGACCCGGCGTAGAGCGTCGGGTTCGGACACCGGTGCAGGGGCCGAAATCTGCAGCGACATCTCCGCCGATCGTGCTGTTTCAACGACCGCGTCGACGGCATCGGCCAGGGCAACACGATTCGCGAAGTGGAATTGGCCGCGTAGTTGCCGCATCGCTTCGGAATGGAGATTCCACCGCGTCCACGTCGCCCGCTCCTGTGACACCGTCGCAACCACACACCCCGCAACGTGGTGAACGTCGTCGTCGGTCAACTCCACTGTGGTGTCGTCGCGTGGGAGTGTGTGGACTGACCGTGTGAGTTGTTCCAACGGTTGGGGGCCGAAGGCCGCGAGGGCTTGGGCTCTCCAATCGTCGACCAGGTCGCCCAGCGGTCGGGGTGTATCGTTTTTGCTGCCGCGTGTCTCCAGTGTGGCTTGCTGGGCTAGTTCCCAGGCCGCCTGCGGGGTCGGGTCGTGCCCGTGGCGGTCCCGGTAGTCAGACCGCAGCGTCGCATAGCGGGCTTCGATAGCGCCCCGGCGGGTGGAGAAATGGCGGATCATTGCCGGGTCGACCCCATCGATTTCGCGCACGGGACGGTGGGTCCGGGCGGGTCCGGGCCGGTCGGTGAAGGTCACGCCGAGCCGGTAGGACAGTTCGGCCTCGATGGTGGAGTTGTACGTCTCTGAGGCGGCCACGCCGATTTGGTAGAGCCCGGTGGCGTCAAGAGACCGCCAGCGTCCGTCGGTGCCTTGGACTTTGTTGGCAATCGCCAAGTGGGTGTGGAGGTCGGGGTCGCCGGAGCGGGAGTCGAAGTGGTCGAACGCTGTCGCCACCAGCCCGGTGGTGTCGACTTGGGCGGCCCCACCGGTGCCCTTGCGCGACAGTGCCGCGTGTTGTTCCAACATGGCCATCACCGTCTCCACGGCGGTGTCGTGGGCGGCCTTCACCTCGGAGCGCACACCGGCCTCAGGGTGCAGCCCCCACAACAGCGAGACTGATTTGACCGGTGAGAACACCAGATCGTATCCGGCGACCGCGGCCCGTTGTCGGGAGGCTTCTTCGCGTTTGACCTTGGCGATTTCGGACGAGACGGCCTCGCGTCCGGTTTCATCGGCAATCTGGGCCAGCCGCTGGGCCACACGCTTTTTGAACGGCTCCAGGGTCTTGTAGGAGGGGAATTTCTGTCCGAGTTTCGTCGCCCGCACCGCTTCGGCCTTCACCCGGTCGGCCTGTGTTGTCGACAGGTCACCGTGGAGGTGCTCGGCGAGGTAGGAGTCCTGGATCGCCTCGGCGTTGGGGTGGAGGCCGGAGCCGAAGAGATTGCGCATCTGCGCTTCGTGAACCATTGAGCCGGGGGTAAGGTCGAGCCCGGCCAGCCCGGAGCCGACCCACCGTCCCGGCGGGTTGCCGTTGCCCGATTGGGTGTAGTAGTCGGACGCGCTTTGCCCGGCCTGGCGTGGCCGGTCGCCCCCGGCCGTCTGGCGGGTGAGGTAGGTGTAGCCGCCACCGGCAGTGAGCTTGTGGACCGTCATCACCGCACCCCACCCCCAATTCCACGCCGGTCACATTCGAAACAATTGTCGAGTCATTGAGACTACCGATTCGCGCGGTGGGGTGGCGATAGTAAATCGTCCTCTTTCACGAACGTGCAAGAGGTGTGCTGACCATTTATGTCCTGCATTACATATAACAGTGATGTTGCTGTTCAGGGCGTGTTTATAGTGGATCGTACTGTTTTTTGTTATGGATGAGTGTAATTAATAGTGGATGGTGTGAGAATTGTATAGTGGATACTCCAATTGCGATTAATGACAGTTGTTGAAGTGAGAATTGTGTGTCTAGAGTCGGTGGCATGATCAATTCGAGTTACAATGATGGGCCGACGGTGAAAGAGCAAGCGGTGGCGCGGGCGCGGGAGCATCGGCGGCGTCGTATTGAGGCGGCGCGGCAGCGTGAGGCGACGGTGGAGGCCACGGTGGTGGAGATTGTGCGCCATCAGTTGATCGTCGAACAGGCCCGGGAGGCGATTTCTGATGGTGTGGCGGCGTTGAAAGCGTTGGGAGAGACTCACCAATCGATCGGTGAATTGTGCGGCATGACTACCGCCGACGTCAGAGGAACACTACAGCGGCAGAAAAAGAACCCCACCCCAGAGACGCACACGACCGGCACGGGAAAGCCAGCACGTGGCGATGCGAGTGATACGGCAGTGGGAGAGGAAACCACGGTCGCATGATGCACTCGTGAGTGGACCGCCCGGTGCGGCAACGTGGTAGGCAACGAACTGGACACGCCAAGGGGCTCTGACCCCCTAGCGTGTGCTGTCGGGATACGTCGAAACGTCACGGGCCTTGGTGAGGCGACGGTGGGCGTGGTGTTGCTTGAGCAGTACCCCTTGATCGCCGATCTGGGCTGTCGCTTCGGTTGCCTGTGGTGGTGGACGGGAGTCGTTGATAGGTCCGGACGCGTGAACTACAGGAGCCATCAGACTGTTAAGGGTGGGCTCGCTGGTGTGTTCGTGGCGTGATGATGGCTGTCCATGGCCGGTCGGAGTCTGATTGGGAGACGACCCCGACCGGCCAAGGACAGCCGTTATTGAGCGTCGCGGAGGCTCGTGCTGTGGGTCAAGTGGTGGAGGAAGTCGTTGGGGTCAACGGTGGAGTGGGCGACGGTGGACATGAGGCGTGCCAGGTGGTTGTCGGCATCGGCGGTGCGGGATTGGTGAATAGCTTCGTGTGCCAGGAGGCTTCTGCCGCTCAACCAGGTGGCTACAGCGACGATGGCGTAGGCGTGTCCAGCAGCGGTGTCGGTGAGGTGTCGGGCGACCCATATCCACGTGTCGGCGTCGCGCAACGCGCGCTGACGAGACGCTAGACGTTGGAGGGCGTGGCGGCGAAACGACTCGTCACTGACGGCGATGGCGTAGGCGGCGAACTGAGCGATCGTGTCGGGCCGAGGGAGCTGGCCGTCCCAGAGACGCTCGAGCAATACGGCGGCCTCATGGTGACGGTCAGTATCGAGCCCTTGAGTGGTGGTGCGGGCATGGCGCAGAAGGGCCGTCTCGGCAGCAATGGGGGCGCGATCGAAAGCACCGACCGGCTGCAGGGTGTCGATGAGCGATTGGCGACTATCCGCGACACTGGCGCCCTTGTCGATGGAGTGACACATCGCAACGGTCGAGTCGGGAAGTGGCTGCCCGCTCCATTGATCGGTGGGGATGCTGTGCCAGCAGCCTTTGCTGACGTAGCCGACCACCGGAGTGAAGATACCGGCGTCGTGGAGCCGTTCTTGCAGTACTGCAATGCTGACGTCGATGGCGTCGTCGTCGCTGTATCCGATGATGGCGACGTCGGTGATGGTGTTGGCAGTCAAATGCATGATCGTCGTGTCGGCGATCGCCGGGTCGCGGGCCTCATCGTGGGTCCGGGTCGTGGCGGTGTAGGCGATGGTCGTGCCACGCAGCGCGACGAGAGTGATTTGGTCATCGGGCCGGTAGCCGATCAGATAAGGAATCGTGGCGGCGATATCGGCGGGAGTGGACAGGGAAGGGCGAGACATACAGGTTTCCTCCTCATGAATCGAAAAAACGTGTGGCCCTCTATGGGCTGGTTGCTGATCCCGGCCACCCCCCCCCAGGGGGTGGCCGGCACGAAGGGGTTAGTCGCTGATGGTGATGTGGGTGTCTGGAAGGATGCTGGTAGAGAGGTCGATGAGGCTGTCAATTTCGGTATCGTGCAACGGCCTGTTGTGGCCGCCCGCTGTGCCGGTGAGGAGAGCGGGCCCGTGTACGCGTAGCGGTTGGGAGTAGGGTCCGTGGGTGGTGGCAGCGACGATGAGTGTGGCGGCGGCGTTAAACACCGGTGGCTGGTGGCTGTAATCGCCGTCAGTGTGGAGTATGAAGTTGCGGCCGAGGCGGATTGGCTTCACCCGCTCCACGCCCATGGCGGTGGCGATATCGGACAGGTCATCGAGTTCCTCATCGTCTAGGTGGCGAAATACCACTTCGGTGTCTTCTGCAGCGGGTAGAAACGCCACTGGCGCTTCGATGCGTGTGAGGACGTCACTGGTTGTTGGCTGACCGGCTGGGGTGGTTGAGGTGGTGGACATGGTGGCTCCTTATCGAAGTGGGTAGCAGTGGAAATTCAAGTTGCGGATATGACGGACGGGTGTGGGCCGACGTGGCCGACCCACACCCAGTCGTGTTAGGAGGTCGCCTCGGCGGGGACACTCCAGGGGTCGCCAGCCACGGCAGCGGTGAGCTGTTCGCCGTCGGCGGTCGTGACTGCCTCCTGGGAGGCGGTGTCGGTGATCGAGGTGGCGGGTTTGAACCGCAGTGACAGTGACACGTTGGACGCCACCAGTTGGGTGAAGGCGATACCGTCGCCCGCGCGGGAATCGATGCGGGAGACGGTGACGGTGATGATGTCGTTTTGCTGGAGGTCGGCGACTCGGCTGGCGAGGTTGCCGAAGCAGATGACGTCGAACCATTGGGCTTTACCGTCGCGCCATTGTCCGGTGGCGTCGCGGAAACGCTTGCCGTTGTGGACCAGTTCGAGCGTGGTGTAGATGTTGCCGGCCTGGCTGGTGCGCATTTCGGGAGCGCGCTTGACAATGCGGCCTTCGATCGTGCAGTTGAACTCCATGACTATGTCCTCTCTCGTCGGATGGGTAGCGGCTCCGGGGCTCTCCCGGGTGGGTGCCGCTGTGGTGATGACGCGTCACCCGACGGGGACAGCGAGGGATGTCAAGGGGGCCGGTGGGCTTTTTGTGACGACGGAGGAGGAAGAAAAAGGTCCCGGTCCCCCTTGCAAGCGACGCCGCAGGCGGCGCGTGCCTGAGCGGCCGTCGGGTAGCGTGTATCACCCACAGACGGCGCACCCGGGGCAGAGAACACCAGCCGCCCCCACCGGCGGAGGACAGGCATGGAGGATCCGCCCACGTCGATCAGGTCGGGCCGTGGCGCTCACCCACCATGCCGCCCTCGCAGGCGAGCACTATCGGGCTCTGCTGGATTCCACTGGCGCTGTCGTATCGGCCCGGCGACAGGTCGACGCCACGAGAGTGGAGCGTGTTGTTGGCGGCTATCGAATGCGCCGGTGGCGTCCGAGCGCCGCATTTCATCGCCGTGGCACCGGGGGCGACCCACCCTGCTCGGCTGCGTCGCCTCCGGCGACCGGCCGGTTGTTCCACAGGTCTGTCGTGCGCGTTGACCCTGTTGGGGCACCGCCCGCATGCCCTGGAACCGCCACGGGCCGCAAGCGGCGTCGCTGTCGTCAGCTGATCGGTGTCGTGGGGGAGTGTCGATGCTGGCGTTGAGACTCACGTGTGGTCGTTTCCAATAGTCGTTCAGCGACGACTGTTTCCACGTTCGATAGTTCACCGTCGCTTCCCGGTGCGAACCGGGGGTCGTAGGAAGCATGTGCGGTGTTGCAGACCGGCGCGGGCTTATCGGGGCGAAAGACCACTCGATGTTCGCCCGTCTCCAAGTGGACGACGCCGTGACAGGTGATCACGGAGATGACGGTGTTTGTGTGTTCCCACAGGTGCACATGCTGGTGTGGAAAGAGCAAGACATCGCCCTGCCGGAGTTGAGTGGGTGCCACGATCTGCACGGTGCCGATAAATGGCGGCTCGTTCAACGACGACCGATCACGCGCTTGGGTGTGGCTGTCGCTTGTGGAAGCAGGCTTCCGTAGCGAGGAGTGTGAACAGTCGGGTTCGTCAGAGGAGGGCCAGACGGATGCCGATCCGGTGTCGGGGTGGTTGTCGTCGCTGCAGGATCCGCATCGACAGTCGAGAGCGTGAAGATCGGTGTAGCTCAACCCTTGGGGCGACACCCATGGGGTGACGAGACCGGAGTGGCGCTGGCGTGGTGGATAGAACTCCACCATGACTCCGTCGGATCCGACGAGTGCGGTGATACGTCCGGGATAGAACCACGGCCAGGTGAGGCGACGGTGGTTGTTCGGGTCACGCGGAACGACCAATCGGGGTCGTGCTTTCACCACATCCCCGACACTCCAAGTGTGTGCGTTGCTCATCGACCGCCCTCCTCACCCAAGCGCGGAGCGGGACAGAACATTGTCGAGTGTGTGGATAGGCGGGTGGATCGTGACACGAGATAAACCTCCTCTACATCGCCCCCTTGGGTGGGGGTTTCTTGCTGTCGCACGGACATGCCCGACAGGACGACTGTCGGGTACCGTCGCGACGCAGCAAGAAACCCCCACCCAGACAAGCAACGTTCAGCCGCTATCGGAGCGGGCCAGGAGATAGAACTGTTGTCGCACGGGGGTTAGGAGCGGTTGTGCCTGTCGGGTTCGTTGTTGGGCATCAGGCGTTGCAAGGCACGCAAGGCGCGTTCATCACTGTCGTCGAGGTCGGCCTCGTCGAGGTCGGCGAGTTCGTGGCTAAACTGTGTGACTTCGTCTTTCAGCGTTGTCATGATCTCTTCGGCCGCCGCCACTCGATCTGACAGGTGCCGTGCCAGCGCCTGGGCACGCTCGTCGGGCGACACATGGCCCGCAGCGACACTCATCCCTGCGGGGCGATGATCGGCAAAGGCCTCTACGTCAGCTCCCGGTAGTGGACGCTGAGCTGTCATCCAATCGTTAAACCGCTCCCGCGACACCTGCTGCGACGGCATCACTTCCACCGAGCCGTCGCCCTCGCCGGTCGCTGACGTCATCAACACCAACGGCGCGACGTCCAACGCTGCCGCCACGGCCAACACCACATCGACAGGGATGGCCACCCGGTGGTTATGAATGTTGTAGAGACGATGGACCGTAATATCAACCCGCCCCATGTCGGCCAACCGTTCGGCCAACGACCGGACGGTCATCCCACGCTGCTTCATGACAGTCGCCATACGATGAGCAATCAACGCCGTCGGATCGACCACCGCCTCCCGATCGTCACCCGACTCCCCTGTGTTTGTCATGAAGACAAATTCTAGCAGATTTCTGGATGTTACCCCGTGGGTTCGGCAGTATTGATCCATCAGGTTACGACAACAACACCAGTATTTGTTTCTACAACAAATATGTGAGGAGGAGATTATGCGTCAGGGAGGAAGCAGGGTACCGGACTACATGACCGGCCCCTGGCCGAAAGAACGGATTGAGGCGTTGGGCAACACCTGCACGGTTCCGGTGGCGGCGCGGATTTTGAACATCAGCCGCACGGTGGCCTACAACCTGGTGAAAAACGATGAGTTCCCCGTCCCGGTGCGCACCATCGGTTCGTCCTACCGGGTGCTGGTACCGGCGATGATCGACTTTCTCTTTCACGACACCAACCCCACCGCAACGACACCCACACCACAGGCATGAACGGTCGCTATAGGAAAGGAACACCTTGAATGAACGACGACACATGGGATGAGCCCTGGGATGGGGCCTACAACGACGCCCCAGACGCGGAAAGGGAGTGGATGATGCCGCCAAGCGTCGGCGACGGTAGTGAACAGTTCGACCGGATCCTTCAATACCTGGACGATGATGACCGGCCCTACGTCCGTTTCACGGGACGTTGGATGCGCATCGCCGACTTCGCCGGAACACTCCACGCATGGTGCCACGCCGCCGGACTGGGAGACGACTTGTCGACACACGTGGTGAAAACATTCGTCGACAACGTCGGACACGTGAAGCACTAAGACACACGGCTTAAAAGGAAAACACTGTATGGGAATGGAGGACTATGTGGACCAACAGGACTACATTGGCTCGCATAGTCCTCCATTCCCATAAACACGCGATAGGTCGCGGGGGTGGACGAATGGCTAGTCGAGGCTGGTGGACGCCTCCGCTCCGCCCCCTGGAATGGCTTCCCACCCGGCTCCCTTCCAGCGCAGGTCGGCGCGATTGTCCACCAGTGCCTCGGCGGTGGGATAGGTGGCATGCATGGAGCGAATGAACCGCTGCTCCGCATCGGCGTTATAGGAGCGGTCCAGTTGCCGCTGAATACTGCGACGGACGGCATCGGCGGCATCACTCGGCCAGGAGACGGCACGGATGGCGTCGATGAGACCGTTTGCGGCATCGATGAGAATCAGCGGACACAGCAGTGCATCGCCATATTCGCCGGGAAGGGCCCGGGTGGAGGCGGGTTGGCGGTGAATGGAAAACGATGTCTCCTGCCACGGAATCCCCGACACCGTGGCCGGGCGACGGTGGTGGCGCTTGATCCACCGGACCGACAGAAACGCCGATTGCTCGCCTTCGGTCCAAGCGAACTCAACCGGCGCATGCGAAAACGCATGACGCTCGGCATGAGTGGGATGGTGCAGCGCCAGCCACACCATCGTGGAGTGCGGTCCGATGATGGCATCGAGGCGCTCCTGCCACGACGTCACGGTCGCATCAAACGGCTCCCCCACCGTATAGGTGTGGAAATAAAACTGGTCCATGACCTCAGCACGCTCCTTCCGCAGTGATCAGCTGACCCGGCTCAGTGGGCGATGGCCTTTCGGGTGGGTCGTCGGAATTGGCAGACGGATGGGTCGTGGCGGCGATAGCCCGCGCTCGGTCGCGGGGAGCGAACCAATCAGACGCCGCGACTGGCGGGTGGCCCCACTGTCCCCGTTGGGTGTGGAAATCGCGCCACAGCAGCCAGCGCCGGTGATCGTCGCTGTGTTGGATGTCGAGGACGGCAGCGCGATGCAGGCTGGTGAACACCAACGCCGTAGCTGATTGGGACAGCGAACTCATGTCAATACACTCCGATTCAGTCACCCGCGCCGACAGGAAATCGGCGACAGCGGTCAACCGTGCCGCCAGGCATTCCTGACAGCGCCATATCCCACACGGGTCATGATCAGACTCAACGGTGCCAGTGAACTGGTGACCGTGACGTTCGATGATGTGACTACGACGGGCATCGATACACGCGACGACGTCGCGCCATTGCGACCGCGACGCCTGAAGACAATAAGAGTCATTCATTTAGATGACATTGCTCCTTAGGACAGTAAGATGAGCCAAGCGACCTGCGTCTTGTGTCCGCAAGCCGTTCGCTTACGGACACAAGACGCAGGTGCACGACAAGGATGAGGCGGTGACTGCCAGGCTGTTGATCGCTGACTTCGTCACCGGACGGTAGAAGTGCCTGGTGGGTTAGGCCGGCTGGAGGTCGCCGTCAGTGGCGTTATCACCCTCGACGGGGTCGGTCTGATCAACCTCGTGGTGAGTGGAGTCGTCAGTAGCGCTGGCGGCGAGGTGATGATCGGGCTGTATGTCGGTGACGACCTGTGCTTCGACGTCGGAGAGCCCGTATCCGGCCTCTACCAGTACTTCCAGGTAGTCGAGGGCTTTGTGTGAGTCGCCGGTCCAACCGATGGTGGCATTGACAAATACCTGTTCGTTGTGAGCCAGCCACGTGGCGACAGCAACCCGCGTGAGACGATCATTGCCCAACAGGTCCTGAGTGTCGTCGATGTCGAACCCAGCGATACGGTCGCGCAACTGCCGACTCTCGGCAGAGAGATTGTCCCAGTGCATCGTGCGCAGAACATGGTTGAGCGCTCGGCGGTAGTGGCGTTTGCAGAGTTTGAGACTCCCAAACGTCTGGCAGAGAAAATCGCGACGCACCGACGCTGCGGTGTTCAGGCGTTCGCGGTGCCGTTGCCGACGCGCGTGTTCTTGGTGGCGTTCATATTCGGCCTCATCATGGGCGCGTTGCTGTTCGGCGGTGAGGAAACGGTCGGACCGGGTGTAGCCGTGCCGGTCGGGGTCGGCCACATAGTACACCGGTGCCGGTACGGGACCGTCCTTGTCCACGTAGGCCTTCACACCAGGAAGATCAGCCGGATCGAGATGGCCCTCAGAGATACGGTCGGCCAGATTCGTACCGTCGGCATCGACCAAACGACTGATCGGCTGTGGTGTGGAATCAAACCAGCCGATTTCTTTGGGCCTAGAGGTGACATCCACCCCGGCGAGTGTCAACTCCGCCGACAACTCCTTCGCCTGCTGCTTCTTTTCTTTCTTGACGTATTCGTCATGAACAACATGCTGAATGTTCCAAAAATTGCTCTTTTCGGCCTGAGTGAGGACCTTATCGACCAACTCCGCATCATCGGCCACGTCGGCGAGACTGGCAGCAGCAACAAGATCAATATGTCCATCATCGACCGCCGCCTGTGCACGTTGGGGTAGAGAATGGAGAGCGAGCGAGTGCTCGACGTGTTGGGCCGACCGGCCGGTCTCGGCAGCGATGCGTTCAGGCTCCCACTCCAGGAGCGCCAACTGGTGATAGGCGTTGGCCTCTTCGGTAGGAGTGATGTCGGTGTGGGTGAGGTTGCCAGCCAACATGGCCACGATTTGACGTGCCGCGTCAAGCGAGTCAGCCACCAGGCAAGGTACGGTGTCCCATTCCAATCGTGCGGCGGCGGCACGTCGGTGATGGCCATCCACAATCGTATAGGTCGCCTCCCCAGAGGGTGCCGGTGAATCCGTGCTGTCGGTTGCCTGTTCATTGTTGTCGACGGGGATGACAGTCAGCGGCTGCAGGATCCCCACCTTGTCGAAAGACGCGGCGAGATCGGCGATACCGTCTTCGCGGAGCGTGCGATTGTGTTCATGATCGGCCAGTGCGGCCAGTGGTAGAAATTCCAGTTGCATCGAAACGATTCCCTTCTTATCTACAGGTCGAACGTGTGGTGCCCGTTGTGGCGGGCTCTGTCGATACCGCGCCCGGGCCGCCTGTGGCGGCTATCGTCGGCGCGGCGACAGAGCCCGCCACTTCGGAAACACGAACAGAGCTGGTGGAATCGGATGGTGATGGGCGGAAACGACCGCGATGCTGCGCAGTTGACAGCCGGTGGTACCACCTGACATGGAGAGAACGCGTAAGTGACGACCCATCGTATTCAGGCCAGAAGCGTCAATAATGTGATAGGCCCGTAAACCATGCAGAGAGACCGTCAAAGGTCTTCAGAGATCTTGGTGTCAAGCATGTCCTGAGGCTTCACAAATCAGTCGAGAATCCCAATACAATCTGAATCTGACTACACTGTAGGCAACTTTGACGAACTTCAAGCAGGGCAAGGCGAACATCGTCTACGGGGCTCTCTATGTCCGCAGCGACATCAAACCTTTTGGACCGTCGTGTGTGCTCTCGCCCGGGAGTTGTCACACGGTACAACGAACAGCAATAAATATCGCGACCGAATACGATCGTGGCATCATTCGAACACAATGTTCGACTATAGATGCTCTATTGAGCCGATAATATTTGTCGGTCGGTCCGATTATCATGGGGCAGTCATTTGTTCGTCTTGCATATGCTCGGAGATTGTTCTGTGAGTTTGGATTTCACCCCCTGGGGCAAGTACCAGAATCTTCCCAGCCCCTATCCACTCATCTGGCACGCCATCGATACAATGGCTGTTGCTGAAAAAATCTGGGATAACTACCTCACCTCGGGTCAGAAGTCCGTGATTGCAGAGTCACTCGAGTGTCATGATGATCTAGAGTGCGCCAAGGCATTCTTTGTTTTCATAGCGGGAATTCATGATATTGGAAAGCTATCGGACTCCTTCCAACGCCAAAACATCCGCGCGTGGGCAACTGTCTCCAGTGATCTCGTTGACGCTTCCCACGAAGTCACGGAAAACATTAAACACCCTCTCGCGGGGGAGTTGGGATTGCGGCTGTTGCTCCCTGAACTGGGGTTTACCGACAACGATATATTCAGTATCACTAGCATAGTTTCGGAAATCGTGACCGGACACCATGGTCGATACAGCGAGTCTCCGTGGCGGTATACACCAGCGGAAGGAACTGAACAGCTGCTAGGAGGAGCCGTTTGGGTTGAACAGCAGCGCCATTTCCTGAACACAATTTTCCGCCTAGCCGGTCGGCCCCACGACGTCCAAGAAATTAGTGCTCCTGGTGCCATCCTGATCACCGGCGGTGTGATCCTCAGCGATTGGGTCGCCTCTCAGACGCACTTTATCCTGCCATTGCTGTACCGGAACTCCACAAGCATCGACGACCACTATGCGGCCAGTTCGCATGCAGCAGAAGCTGAACTTGAACGCATCGGCCTCATCCAACCTCAGCCTCGCCGTGTTGACCCGTTGACGCTACTGCCGTTCGATCCTCCCAACTGGCTGCAAAAATCAATCGCCTCCGACCTCGCTGCACATATCGAATCGAACACGCCCGGCTGTCTTGTCGTGACGGCCCCTCCAGGGGAAGGGAAGACCGAAGCAACACACGTAGCCAGCAGTATTTTCGAACAGGCTGGAAGTGTCGGGCTTGTGTCGTTGCTGCCGACTCAAGGAATTGCCGACCAACAATGGGGGCGTCTCCACCAATGGGCGTCGACATACGCAGAAACCGACACGGTGACGCTGGCCCATTCCAACGCCTGGCTACACGAACAGTATAATGCGACCAACTTGACCGCTCCGGTCGCTACGGGTGATGACGATTGTGGTGACGGTGATGCTCCGGACCAATGGCTGAGACGTCGGCACCGACCACTATTGGCTCCGTTTGTTTCCTCGACGATCGACCAGGTGCTGCAGGCTGTACAGCCGTCGAAATTCAACATGTTGCGCCTGTTCGCCGTATCTGGGAAAACAGTTGTCGTCGACGAGGCCCACACCTATGACCCGTATATGCAAGCCCTAGTGGGTCGAGCACTGGAATGGTTGGGCGCGTTTGGAACCAACGTGATTCTCTTGTCGGCGACCCTGCCTCCATCAATCTCAACCGCACTCGTATCGAGCTATCTGCGTGGTGCGGGTCGCCGTCGCAGTGCACTGAATAAACTTGACTTGAGCGTCCCCTACCCAGGATGGCTGTACGCACCAGCGTCGGGTCAACCTATCCGTTTCACCGCGCCAGTAGACGATCAGCCACGGAGCGACGCATATCAACGTCACCCTGCCTCGATCACAACCGAGCCCGTAGTCTCCACCAGCGCCAACGCAATCGACGATACTAACCGGCTCGATACGGTTATCGATCACGTCGCGAGGGTGGGGGACGCAGACGGCGGGTGCGCTGCAGTGGTATGCAACACCGTCGACGATGCTCAAGCTACCTATCAATCGGTACATCAGCATTTCGAACAACGAGGAATACCTGTCGAGATCCTGTTGATTCACGCACGCATGCCCGACAACGAACGCCGTGCCCGCCTGGAGCGACTCGACTATAAACGAGGCCGAAAAGCTACCGTGGAGGCCGGGGAACGATTGATCGTTGTCGGAACACCCCTTTTGGAGTCGGCGCTGGACTACGACTGTGATCTCATGATCTCTGACCTAGCCCCAATGGCGATGCTGCTGCAGCGCCTCGGCCGTTGCTGGCGCCACCGGTTGTGGCGACCCGCGTGGTCTACAGAACCACGACTTATCGTGCTGAACCCCAACACGATTCCAAGGCGATGGGGAGGAAGGGATGGAATCTACCATCATCATCTTCTCCATCAAACCACCCGCACACTTGATGGTCTCACCACTGTTTCCATCCCCGACGATGTTCAGCGTCTAGTCGAAAGCGTCCACGATGTTGACCTCATGAATTGTGCTCTCATCGAAGATGACACGCTAGCCGGCGACTACATGATCACTACTGAGACCAAGCGCCAACAAGGTGTCCGGACGGCCATACCTGGCCCAAACCGGGCCTATCCACTATCTTTGCTCCATCCACTGCAACCGCGCGAGGAGCGGAAACTGTCGGCGCGCCTGGGGATTGACACGGTTCGTGTCCTTGCGTGCTTTCGTCAACACGACGGTACGCTCACGTTCGATACCACGGGTGTCAACCCCGTCCCCGACATTGAAAACGACAACTACGACTGGGCTGTTCGCGCCATCATGGCCCGAACGTTCAACCTGGAGCGGTCCATGACCATCGGACTACCACAACCACACCGACCCACACAATGGGACAACGATGCACATCTTAAACACGTCACCCTACTCGCCCAACCCATTGACCGTCAGGGACGCGCTTGTCCAGTCCGCACCAGGGATTGGGATCTCGATCTTGACCCTGACCTCGGTCTTGTCCGTCACCGGCGTGCGTAACAGGAAAGCGACTACACATTATGTTCAACGTCGTCATTGAACCGTTCATCCCTGTCACCTACCACGGAGAATCCCAACCGCGACACATTAGCATTACCCAATTGATCATCGATGCCCATCTGATCGTCGACGTTCACGGCCCGAGTCCGGTTGCCGAATCCGGTCTGTTGCGCTTGCTCTACGCTTTCACGTGGCGTATCGCAACGAGAATAGCCCCGGATCTCGCCGATATCGATCTTGCCTGTGATGAGCCTCGAACGTGGTTTAAAGTTCGCAACGACCTGTTGGAGGCTGGTCGTTTCCCGCCTGAGGCCATCGATGAGTACTTCACCGCTTCAGGACACTGCTGGGACCTTGTTGACAACAAACGTCCGTTTCTGCAAGATAAGCGACTGGCTGATGACTGCGTATCGAAGACGACGAAAAAGGTGAAAGGCCAGAAACAATCGACGACAACTCCGGTCACTTCGGGGATCAACAAGCTGGAGTTTGAACGCCGCAGTGGCAATAACGAAATGCTTTTGTTCTCTCACCATACAAATCACAACCCCACCCCGCTCAGCCTGGACGAAGGGTTCTGGGCGATCCTGTCGCAATTGAATTACGCCGCTGGTGGGAAGAACACGCCACGTGTTATTTCCTCCGGAGTCGCCAAGAGTGAGGCTTTTAATGCTCCAGCACGGCGGGGTATTTCATTTCATCCTTGGGGAAAAAATCTATACACCACGCTCATTGCGGGCCTTCCCGCTTTTGATGACACGTTTGGGCGCCCTGATCCTCATCTGCCGTTTCCATGGGAAACGGCAGATGTTGCTCCAGTTGGACCGCAATTGGAGCCGGTGTGGCCGCACAGTGCGTGGACGCGTTCCTGGACTCACGCTGTGCTGCTCGTCCCCGACAGCAATCGAACGAGCTTCATCGACGGATATCTCACCACCGCAGTCACGAAGAACATAAAAGGAGCTCCTGACCCGTACATGGTGTGGGAAGAGAAAAAGAATGACACCGCACCACGGAAAATGTCCACCGGACGAGCACTCTGGCGAGAGCTGGACGCTGTGCTCACTGTAGCGCCACGGCGACGTCAGCCCAGTGTTATCACCGACCTTGCGAAGCTCCCGTCCACTTTGCGCAGTCAGTTTGGGATCCGCACGTACGCGCTTGCCAGCGATCAGGCCCGCAATGACCAATGGGATTCGGTCACCTTTCCCGGACTGACGCACTATTTGGAACAAAGTGATCCCACTGCCGCTGGCCGTTTCGCGCGGACGGTGATGATTATCGAACAAGTAGGCCGGACCCTTGAGAGGGTCGCTTACAACACTTGGGTGGCCATCAGCGGCAACTCTACAAGAAAAAACGAATCCGGTTCCGCCCCATGGAAGATGTTGACCGAACCGGTGATGGCAGCCTACTGGGAACATGCTGAGAACCTGTTTTGGTCACACATCAGCACCAACGATGACGACACTGTGTGGAATGCGGTCGTCCGATCCGCCTTCGAATCACTCGCATCACTTCTCCATCATCACCGACGCACGCATCCCGGCGCTGCCGCTCTTGCCGATGCCTGGTCACGCTTGTGGGCCGAAAAACCACGCCAACCCAAACGGAGTTGAATCATTCTGAAAGGACACGCCATGACCGACGATCCCAGCCTGCCAGTTCGATCTAAGGCAGATATCGCGGCGTTCATACCGGCCGTTCGTACACTCTGCGCGAGTGATACGCAAGCGCGTGTTGATTTGCGCGATGGTCTTGGTCGACCTCGACGCCATTGGCGTCGCATGCACCGCCACTTGGTGTCCTTCCTTGACAATGACCTCAAGAGTTATATCCGCTCTCCCCTGTATATTGTCGCGTCGCTGATCGCCACCCACCCGGATCTGGTCGCTGTCACCCCGACCGACGATCATGGCGGACCCAGTCTCGGCACATCACTGGGGGAACTGGCGTTTCACCCTGACGGTCTTGCCAAGGGAAGCGCTCAAAGACAACTCGACTGGTTCAGTTACCGTGACCTTGATTTGATTAACCGCCAATTGCCCCCAGTGATAGCGCATATTGCCCGAACCGGCGTTCTGTTCAGCTGGGAGCGTCTTACACGTGACCTCACCGACTGGACCTATCGGCGCGACGATGTACTCAATAACTGGTATTTCGATTTCGCCATCACCGTCAAAAAGCACGATCCCACCGCATTAGACGAATCGACAACGAACAGGATTCATCGTGAACGACAACATAAACATCGCTGTTTCGAAACCCATCCACATCGGCGTGCATATGCTGCAAGCGTTCCCGGCGTCACTTCCGAACCGTGACCAGCACGGTCGTCCCAAAGACGTCTACTATGGCGGCCATTTGCGGATGCGGATTTCCAGCCAAAACCTGAAACGACACCATCGCCTCGACTTCGAGTCGGGACTAGCCGAACGCGCCATCCGCTCCAGGCGCTGGCCCCAACGGCTCGCCAACAGTCTCATCAACGACTATGGATGGGATGCGGAGGCTGCTGAGGCGGCGTGGAGCCACGTTTCAGAAGCGCTGAAGGGCAAGTTGGTCGCAACTGGTGGGACCAGGGACGACTCTGAGAAGGAACGGAAGACCGCCTCTCTCGTATTCCTCCCCGAACAGGCTCTCTACAGCCTCGCTGAACTGTGCGACCGCTACCGTGACACGATCGCCGCCAGTGATGTCACCGAAACCCGCAGCGCACCGATCCTCGACCGGAAGAAAGTCAATAGAATATTTTTGTCGTCGAACATTGTTGTTGACATGTTCGGACGTATGCTCACCGAAGTTCCCGACGCCGGCATCGACGGCAGCCTGGGTGTCGCTCACGCGTTTAGTACTCACGCTGCGGAACCACAACTGGACTCGTTCACTGCCGTTGACGATTGGGAAACGCTCGCCGACGGTGCTGCGAACACCGCCACCGCCTATATGCAAGCAAGTGAACTGGCTACCGGCACATTCTACCGATACGCCACTGTGAACATAACCGATCTCATCGCAAATACCGCCCGCGACAACAAACTCACTGACACACCCGCTGACCGCGATACGCTCAAAGAAGCCTTGACCACTCTGTTGGCCTGCATAATCGAATACAATCCGCAAGCGAAGAAGAACTCGACTGCGCCCCACACGCTCCCCAACCTCGTGTACATGACCGTGCGAGAAGGGCGCCCTTTTTCTGCAGCGGCCGCATTCGAAAAACCGATTGTCAACCGCGGCACCAGCGGATATATGGAACCTTCCAAGGAGGCGCTCAACACACACATCCGGAGGCTGAAAAACTTCACCAAACAGCGCGGTGACCTGTTCAACGGCTACGCCAGCTTCGACGAAACAACACACGAGGACCTAGGAACACAGTACAAGGCATTCGACGATGCCATCGCTGAAGCCGTGGCCGTCGCATTGGACAACAACGGAGACCAACGATGAACGGTCTGATACTGCGCCTTGCCGGTCCCCTGCAATCTTGGGGCCACCGTAGCCGTTTTAACCATCGCGACTCCGCCAGGTACCCCACCCGGTCAGGGTTGGAGGGCCTCATCGCCGCCTGCCTCGGCCAGTCTCGGGGCAGGCGGCCCGACCTCCTTGGCAGACTGGGGTTTACCATCCGTATCGACCGAGCCGGTCGCGTTGTTACCGATTACCACACCGTCGGCGGGGGCATCCGCAACGGACAGCAACAGCCTGTCAACCCGAACGGCAAAAATGTTGCGAACCAAGCAGAAACGCACCGAACCTATTTGTCCGACGCCGCATTCACCGTCGCCGTCCAAGCACCTGACAATGACCTATCCGCTCTCCGAGAGGCGATCGATTGTCCCATCTACGCGCCCTACCTTGGCCGGCGTTCGTGCGCCCCTGCGGAACCGTTTCTCCTTGCCCGCCAAACAAGCGAGCCGATCGAAGACCTTCTACAACGCATACCACTACAACAGACGGCCACTCACGTGAGCTCGGAAACCATAGATGTTGACTTTATATGGGAACAGCAACCACAGGAGCGTATCTCCCGCCCGGTCGAACTATTTGACCAACCTAGCGGCTCTGGACGAGTCATGTATCGCAACGTTCGATGGAAATCAACGGAACCGTTGCCCAGCAGTCTGGTAACAGAAGAACCGTGGCCCGAAGCCCTGTCGGATTATATGGAAGGAACCCAGGAATGACGGACCTAACCCTAGCGCGTATCCGTATGAATCCGCACCACCCTGGCGCACGTCAATGCTTGCGATCTATGAACGATATGCACCGCACCATCATGAAACTAGTGCCCGACGGACTTGGCGACGAGGCACGATCTAAAGCCAACCTACTCTACCGCGTGGACACATCGGATCAGCCCACCGTTTTTATTCAGTCGACCGAACAGCTCCGCGTTGGCGAAATACCCCCAAAGTGGGGGACGGTCGAAACCCGGTCGCTCACACCCATGCTGCAAGTCATCGACAAAGGCATGCGCGTCGCTTACCACGCCACGTTGAACCCGACCGAACACGTTAAGGTCACAACCCGAAAAGGTCGAGTCAAATCAGTGCGTAAAGCCATGCCACCAGGAAAAGATCGCCAATGGTGGCATAATCGTGCCCGCCGGGCAGGCCTCGATCTCGACACGTGCGAATACCACAAACCCACATGGCCCCCGTTGCAACGTAACCACGACCGTAACCGCGGAGAGCTTAAACTCGTCGAATTCACCGGCACAGCGGTCATCACCGATCCGGACGCACTCACGTCAGCCATCATCAACGGAATAGGTCGCGGTAAGGCCTATGGCGCTGGCCTGCTCACGCTCAAACCAGCATAAGGAACGGCCACAATGACAACCAACGTAGGGGATCCACGCGCCAGACTCAATCGACCTACTCTCGCATTGATCCCGCGTGTTGCCGACTCCCTATCATTCCTGTATATCAATTTCTGTCGAGTCATCCAAGATGATACCGGTGTTACGGCCCTCATCGCAGCCGATAACCGTACTGACACCGTATCGCTTCCTACCGCAGCGCTTTCCTGCCTAATCCTAGGGCCGGGAACATCGATCACCACCCCGGCACAGGCCACGCTGGCGCGCCACGGCACTACAGTTGTGCACGCTGGCGATGGCGGTGTTCGAGCGTATGCTTCCACAATTTCCGACTCTCATAACAGTCGTTGGCTAGAGCAACAAGCCAGCAACTGGGCAGATCCGAATCAGCACCTAGAGGTAGCTAAGCGACTGTACCAAACACGATTTCCCGACAGACTCCCCTCGAACGTCACCATCGACCGGCTACGTGGATTCGAAGGCCAGCGCATGAAAGCGCTATACCGAACCCACGCTCAACAACATCGCCTACGACCGTTTAAACGAAATTACGATCCCCATGATTGGGAAGAGTCTGACCCAGTCAATAAAGCCCTCTCTGCTGCGAACACATGCCTATACGGGATCGTCCACAGTGCAATTACAGCCATAGGGGCATCACCTGGACTCGGGTTCATACATAAGGGCAAAGCCCTCGCATTTGTTTACGATATTGCTGATATCTACAAGGCAGAACTTACGATACCCCTGGCTTTCTCTCTGCACTCCTCGGTTGATCCAGAACGCGAGGCTCGCATCCGGCTTAGGGAAGGACTTCAGCTGTTTAAACTCATGCCTCGTATTATTGACGACATCAAATATATATTGACGCCGGAAGAGGGTGTGGAGGATGGTGTACATGAACGGTCACATCGCAACCTAGTTCACCTATGGGATCCAGTCGTAGGCGCTGTTGAAGCGGGTCGCAACTACGCTGATTAGGAGGAAAATCCAGAATGCCGAAAATGTGCATTATTTCTACAACAGCAGTGCCTGACCATGTTGAAGGGGCCTTGCGACGCTGGATGATCGAGCCTATGCCGGGGCTATTCGTAGGGGCGATCTCTGCACGAATACGCGATCAACTTTGGGAGCTTGTAGCAGAATCCGTTCAGGACGGTGCGGCAGTGCTTATACGGTCAAACAAATCTGAACAGAATTTTCTCATGGAAACAGCAGGGGAGCGGCGGCGATCGTTGGACGATTTCGATGGCTTGACTCTTGTTCGGTTTCGAGGAAATCAGTCGGATCTTCAATCAGACTCAGCAGTGCCCTGGTTATCACGAAATGATAACGTAGCTAAGAAAACCCAGGTAAGAGAGTGAAGTCCCCACGCAGTGGGGGTGAACCGCCGACGAGCAGGGAGCCTGGGACTCATACAGCGAAGTCCCCACGCAGTGGGGGTGAACCGTTCACCGGCGGCGGTGCCTAAAATGCCTGCTGGAAGTCCCCACGCAGTGGGGGTGAACCGCAGGTGAGGTTTGCTTCCAGAAACAGCACTAAGAAGTCCCCACGCAGTGGGGGTGAACCGCAACTGTGGGGCGCGTAGCGAGCGTTCTACGGGAAGTCCCCACGCAGTGGGGGTGAACCGCCGAACTCGACGAGGAGGCCTCCTAATGCACCGAAGTCCCCACGCAGTGGGGGTGAACCGGCGCGATCGGGGTCGATCCATGGGCGGGAGATGAAGTCCCCACGCAGTGGGGGTGAACCGATCCGAAACGGTCGCCTGCAATTGACGCGCTAGAAGTCCCCACGCAGTGGGGGTGAACCGTGGACTGAAGAACAGATCCGTGAATGGTATCTGAAGTCCCCACGCAGTGGGGGTGAACCGACGGGGATGCGCAACCGGTCGACGGACACGCAGAAGTCCCCACGCAGTGGGGGTGAACCGTTGTTAGCCTCAGTCGGTTGCCGCCGATCTGGGAAGTCCCCACGCAGTGGGGGTGAACCAGTACGAGGTTCAGCTTTCTCGTCAGCCTGACACGAAGTCCCCACGCAGTGGGGGTGAACCGCGGCAGCAATCAGCGCAATGGGCGAACTCACGGGAAGTCCCCACGCAGTGGGGGTGAACCATCACCGCACACCGAAACAACGACGAAATCATCGAAGTCCCCACGCAGTGGGGGTGAACCGCTAACCCGCGTTACCTCGTCGGAGCGCTGGAAGAAGTCCCCACGCAGTGGGGGTGAACCGTACACGAATATCCCCACCGCCGAGGACAGCTAGAAGTCCCCACGCAGTGGGGGTGAACCGTAACGCCCCCGCTAAAGAGACGACACCCGACCGAAGTCCCCACGCAGTGGGGGTGAACCGCAACTGCACCGGCAGCGAAAAAACAGGCCGTCGAAGTCCCCACGCAGTGGGGGTGAACCGGAAGCGACGTCGATTTTGGCGACCATCCGCACCGAAGTCCCCACGCAGTGGGGGTGAACCGAGAGGACGTAAAGAACTCATGGATTACGCGAAGAAGTCCCCACGCAGTGGGGGTGAACCGTGACCCCGCTACCTGGGATTATGGACGGCTTCGAAGTCCCCACGCAGTGGGGGTGAACCGCCCAGCAACGGTTGGGGTGGGAAGATGTTGCGGAAGTCCCCACGCAGTGGGGGTGAACCGGGATAACGGGCAATAGATTTCTCGACGCCTCCGAAGTCCCCACGCAGTGGGGGTGAACCGTCACGGTTGGGGCACTGGATGAGGGAACGCGGGAAGTCCCCACGCAGTGGGGGTGAACCGGCCGCGATGTGCAGGGTGACCGGCGAGGCCGGGAAGTCCCCACGAAGTGGGGGTGAACCATGACCTACGGCGAAAACCCAAATCCCCATCTCGAAGTCCCCACGCAGTGGGGGTGAACCGGGTGTCACGATACCGTCCCAGTGGGAGGCCGAGAAGTCCCCACGCAGTGGGGGTGAACCGGCGAAAATGTTCTGGTGATCACGCGCGGATGGCGAAGTCCCCACGCAGTGGGGGTGAACCACGAACTACTCGTGTCTGGCCTGCTATCGCACCGAAGTCCCCACGCAGTGGGGGTGAACCGGCGGACCTTCGCGCCTCATGCGCGCTATCACCGAAGTCCCCACGCAGTGGGGGTGAACCGTCAGATCTCCTGTGAAATACCATCAACGCCACGAAGTCCCCACGCAGTGGGGGTGAACCGGGACTACGTACTGTACCCCTAGCCCCTAGCCCGAAGTCCCCACGCAGTGGGGGTGAACCGGAGTTGAACACGTTGACCGATAAGCACCCGGCGAAGTCCCGACGCAGTGGGGGTGAACCGGTATCAGCCGACCGCGTTGCACGCAGTTGTGAGAAGTCCCCACGCAGTGGGGGTGAACCGCGCCTCAATCGCCTCCAGCTCGATCGGATGCCGAAGTCCCCACGCAGTGGGGGTGAACCGGCGCTCAAAGCCGCCGACGCGGACACGATCATGAAGTCCCCGCGCAGTGGGGGTGAACCGTGTTTCTGGAGTTCCGGCTCCAGCTCCGTTGAGAAGTCCCCACACAGTGGGGGTGAACCGCAAGCCCGCGACGACGCCGCCGCGGACGCCGAGAAGTCCCCACGCAGTGGGGGTAAATCGTATACGGCGGTGTTTTGAGTTGCTGTTATCGGGGAATCCTCGTGATAGGTTGAATGAGGTTCATGTGTTCGGACCGGCACCAGCCGCTGTTGCAATGTCGCATTCGACAGCCCGCACCGGAATCCAACGAAACCACGTTGGAGCCGTGATAGCTCAGGCGTCGCTTCACCACGCCGAATATGCCGCAAGATCGCGTCAATTCGTCCACAAGGATTGATGCGAGATCCCTCGCAATACGACAGGAACTCAGCCAAGCCACGGGTATAGGCATCGATCGTCCGAGTGACACGCCCCAAATCGATTCAAATCCGCAACCACTCCGTCGCCTGCTCACATCGAGTGAGTACCAACCACCGCTCACCGAAATCATCCACACCGAAGTAAAAGAGCCTCACAACCGCCCGGGCACGGGAACTGAACAGGGTTCATGCGACCGCGTGATTCCACGTAACGAATACAGTCATTGACCTGTTTTCGCGCAGTTTGGAGGGTTGGTCTATCGACGACCAAATGCGGACTGATCTGGTTATCGCTGCGATGGATTCGGCGCGATGCACCAGAGGGAGCTTGTCCGGCAGTATCTTCCACAGTGACAATGGAGGCCAATACACAGTACTCCATTTTGGACAATATTGTGAGCGAGAAGAAGTGATATGCTCGCGCGGGCGCGTCGGATCATCTGCCGACAACGCGTTGGCAGAATCGTTTATCGCGTCATTGAAGCGTGAAGTTATGGGAGACAGCAAGGTATCCGTCTCTGCGGAGGCTACTGAGATGGAGGTCTTCTCCTGGATTGCCAGGTACAACAACATACGGAGATACAGCGATTGGGAAATAAGAGTTCCATCGCGTTCGAGAATCAATCAACTATCATGGAATAAACTATCTGAATTTCTGTCCCTTTTCAGGGGGCTCCCTGATGTTGGTGCACATGTTGTGGAGTGTTTCGCGGTGTTGTTCGGCGGTGATCGTTGGATGTTTTGGGTGGCCTGGTCTTTAGTAGGGATTGAGGAAGCGGGTTGGGTTTCTAAACTGAGTGAGTGGTGCCATGGCTATCACGGAATGGTAACGTTGCTGGGGAAACGGAAGTCAGGGAATGTAGTCCCCACGCAGTGGGGGTGAACCGTCTTGCATCCTGAGCTGGACAAACGTGTGTCTAGTAGTCCCCACGCAGTGGGGGTGAACCGGTGTTTGTGCCGGTCATCATGCACGACGGCGAGTAGTCCCCACGCAGTGGGGGTGAACCGTACACACCCCCAGCTCCCGGATCTCTGAACGTGTAGTCCCCACGCAGTGGGGGTGAACCGCCAACATATCGACAAGCACCGCCCGGGTTTTCGTAGTCCCCACGCAGTGGGGGTGAACCGTACTTGAAAATTCGGATGCGCCGCCAGGAGTTGTAGTCCCCACGCAGTGGGGGTGAACCGTCCAGCCGTGCCCAAACACTCCACCGCCGCCAGTAGTCCCCACGCAGTGGGGGTGAACCGATAGGGTGGATAATGAGGGGGCCTTCCCTTCCAAAGTCCCCACACAGTGGGGGTGAACCGCTACCGTATGATGCGATCACCGGCCATACGCCGAAGTCCCCACGCAGTGGGGGTGAAGCGAAAGGCGTTCCCACCGTATCCTGTGTACCTGCGAAGCCCCCACATCGTGGGGGGTGAACCGCTTGCCAACCGTAGCAACGATATCGCCCTCACAGTAGTCTCCACATCGTGGGGGTGAGCTGGAGACTCTTATCAGGCAAAGCGGGCGCCAGCCCCATTGATAACCAGAACAGGTGAATAACACCGCTGATGTCGGTTGTAGCGATGGCAAGGGTAGAGTGGCTGGACATGTCAGTCACCCTCTTGTGGAGCGGTCCTGGAGCTACTTAGCGGCTGAGAAGTAGACCAGTTCGCCCCAGACTTCGATCTGTTCACGAGGCATCGTAAAGACCTCGGACGCGGCTTTGGACAGAAATTCGAGGCTCACCGGCTCGTCAAAGGTGACGGTGTAGTCACGCATCAGCCCCTCCCCTTTCTTTGGCTTTGCCTATGCGAGCTTGTGTCCAGGTCGTCAGGCCCAGGCAGGCTGCCTCGTTGGGTACCGGCCTTGCCAGGCGGCAGCTTGGGAGCCCCGGGGCGTTACGTTATTCGCTCGGACGCTCCGGCCAGACTGCCAGTTCTCCACCTGGCATGCACTCGATTCGTTGCCCATACGGACCAACGACGCCCCACGATTCGAAATCAGGATCCGACTGCGCGTCAATAGCGATGGATCCTTCAAACTCAAGGTGCAGACGGCTACTGGCTATTTCGACTTTGACAACCTCAAGCCCCGTTATAGATTCTTTGAGAATGGAAATGGTGTCAGGATCTTCTCCGTCGAGGACTCCAGACTCCGCGATTGAAGGCGAAATGTGGATATCGGACTCAATCTTGATCATCCAATCATTGCTGGTGAAGATCGAGACCGGTAGGACATTATCCACCTTTTCGACCGTTGCGCCTTCAATGTCAAGGTCAATCATTTTCCCATCCTTGCGGAACGTCGTAACTGCCATCAGGATTAATCGGTATGTGAGAGTCTGATCTATTGCCGGGTTTGCCGTCGAGCCGGACAGCCTGCCCGTGAGAGTTGTGAAAGCGAACGTACCCATGAGGGTACCTTGGTGTGGGATTCATGATGCGCACCATATTAGCGTCCTTGTGGGATCCAGGTTCGTTGTCTGGCTTCTGATAGATGGTTCCCTTGCCGGACCTTGCGGGGAATGAAGTCCAGCCCGCTGGAACACCTGCAGGTCGAACGACCGTCGACGTTGCTGGAGATCGGCTCGTTGAAACGGAGGCTGGCGGCGTTGTTGTGGACGTGTGTCTACCACCGTTCGTTCAGGCGATTTGGTTCAGCGTTGATGAGGCATCGTCCATCTGCTGAGTGAGGGTGCTCATGGCCCCGGCGATGATTTCTTGCATCTGTGCAGGTAGCCCCTGGGCGGTGACACGGGCGGTGTCGATCTGGTCCATGGCGGAGCGCACGATCTCGGCTCGCTCACCGTCCCCGATGTCTTGATACTGGCGCATTATCTCTTCCATTTGGTCCTGAGTGCGGTTGATGCTCTCGGTGAGCATGGAGCTAGCGTTGATGAGAGCTTCGGAAGCTGCTGGTAGAGACTCGACGTCCGTCTTAGCGCTGCTGACGGAGGACTTAACTTCTTCGATATTGGCCATAAGTGGTGTGTCCCTTCGGGGTTGGAATTGCCTTCCGAGAAATCCTAACGTATCGAAATGGTACTAATTACAATAGGTGACGCGCTGCTCTGTCTCGGTCGGGTACCAAATTCCAGCCGCCAGTCATTGGCATCGACAGTGTCGACGCTAGCTCAGTCAGCGCCTCTTTCCTGACATCGGGGGAGAACCGTCCTTGGGACATGGACATCATCTAACCTTGACTTTCGCAGCGAATATATTGAACTCGTGAACATCGGGTTGATTTCCTATGTGGACTGTATTACGTTAAAAACTTCCGATAGGGAGACAGATGCGCGGGGACAGGGTTGCCGTGTTCGAGATACATGGTGGTGGTGGTTTGCGCTGCGACTGTTAGGCGCCGTTGTAGTCGTGTGGGAAGGCGGTGTGTGATGTCGGTGAGGGGGACGAATTCAGCGGCGGCCAATTCGGATCGTTGGAGGTGGATGGCCTGGAACTCATCATCGGTGAGCTGTCCGCCGTCAAAGACAAACAATATCTTATCGCCTTCGGCATCGGAAGGTGCCCAGTCGCATGCCAAGAGGCTCCCGGGGGTGATGTCGAGGCCGAGCTCCTCGGTGATTTCTCGGCGGCAAGCCTGTGTTGGTGTTTCATTGGGTTCGATGTAGCCACCAGGGATATCCCACAGGTTTTTGTACGTGGGCTTGACCAGTAGGATATCGCTGTGTCTATTGCGAATGAGAGCGCCTGCAGCGGCACGTGGGCGGGACATTGATGGTGCGTGGTCGGCTGGCATAGGGTCACCTTACTGCTCTATATGATGGTTGTTAGGTGCGAGTGTTGCTACTAGACGGCGCACCTCCGGGTGGTCGGGCCAGTCGTTCTTCCATTGGTGGAGGAGGCGTTGGCATTCACGATGGTTGGCGACAAACTGGGGAGCTTGACGCGCTAGGGTCGTCATGGTGGTGATTGCTTCTTCACGATTGTCGGTCATCGCGTGTGATCGAATCTGGTCGAAGCGAAATCGGATGCGCCGCTCAGCAGGCATTCGGTCAACTATGATCCGGTCGCCCTGCCGGATGGCCATCCGTGGATTACCGTTCTCCAATTGCACCACGCATTGATGGATAGCAACATTCGTTGGACTGAACGCACTCCAGAGGTAATTGGCATCATCTGGCATATGATCGCTGATAGCACAAGCCTCATTCAAATGGCGGAGCGCCGATGGCCGGTCACGATCACGTGCCGCTGCTGTCGCCGCCACCAAATGCAACGACCCCACCGCCGACAGGCGACGAGGCGACGCAGTGTGTCCACGCCAACCGAAATGTATCAACGCATCATCAATCGCACCACGAGCCACATCGGTGCGACCACCCGCAAAATGAGCATAGGCGCGCGACCGAACGATTGAAACACCAAGATCGTCGTCCTCAGCCTCCTGCGCCAACCGTTCCCCCTCATCAAGCGCAGTAAGAGCATAATCAAAACGACCCAGCTTGGTAAACACCGTCCCCGCCAACCAATACGCAGACGACAAATATCCACTAACCGTACGACAGTCCGCCTTAACACGCCACCGCTGCAACGCAGCAATAGCACTAGGCAACTGATCCAACACCGTCGAATAATTCATCTCCTGATATTGCCGCCACAAACGATCAATCACACTACTAATGCTTGATTGATCAGGAAGAATAATAGCGCTTGCAAGGAGACTCATGCCGTTGAGGAACGACCGTCGGTTCATATCGTGGCTCTCTTGTTGTTGGTGAGTGAAAGGCGAGGGGGTGGTGTCAACGGCAGAGGTCTCACGACTGCTTGTGAAAATACCGGCCACGATTGACTGGTCAACGTTCAACGCTTGGGCGAGCCTGCGTTGGTTGGCCACGTGCGGTGTTACGTCACCTGCCTCCCACCGTTGGTAGGTCGAGGTATTGACTGGCACCAGGCTGGCTAGTGCTTCCTGTGACAAGCCGTGCGCGGTGCGTAGATCAATGAGGGGTTGGCGAATGCGTCGTTGAGTCATGATCCGTTCCTGGCAATGAGACGAGATGGAGGCTGTGCAAAGTACATCATCGTCCTTCAGCGTTGACAAGACAATCACCTATGATGGCGCCCTCTTAGGTGCTACGCCACCGCATTTACACCGCATTTCACCCCAGACTTGTCCGGGACCTGACGGTCATGAACCACTGGCGAGGATGCGGTGTAAATGCGGTGGTGCTGTTGAAGCTGAAGAGATTGACTGGACTCATTCCACAAGCGCACCGGTCGATGGCGCTTAAACCAAACCCAATAGCGGCACAGAGCGTGTTTTCGCAATACAGATCGGGTGGGCCACAGAAATGTTAATTGATTGGAGGTCTCTATGAGGGAGTATCAGACACAGGTGATCGCCGGGGCAGGCAGACTCAACCTTCATCCGCCGTCTGAACAGTTGCGTCAGTTGACGATGCTCGTTCGATTGCACGCCGGGCTACCGCCGCTCTGGTGGCAGCGCTACCGGCGATGCAAGGGATGCGGAGCACCGTGGAAAAGCTCTCTGGGGTGCCCTCTTCTCGCCGAAGAAAAAATAACGTTCTGGAGGACAGCTACCGCGGTGGAGGCGATGTCCGCGTGCCGACGCGAACTGTTGGAGCCCAATGATGTGACGGTACTGCAACAAAAACAGTTTCGTGACGACCTTCTTGACACCGCAGCGACCGCCAACGTCGATCACCTGCCTGAGACCAGCACCCAATCCGTCGAGCTTGGCGACGACGATACCCGTCCTCTACCGGTGGTGAATCATGCGACTTTGGCCTAAACGCAGAGTTTCAACGCGCCCAACGAATCCTGACTATTCACCGCATCTACTCCTTACACGGCGACAGAACACCGTCAGAGGTTATCGGATTGGGTGGGGCGATTTGGATTTTTGGCGACCCGCGCACGTGCTGGAACTGATCCGACTAGAGCCTGGGTTTGGATACATCCAAGCACAAGCACCAGGAGGTGGACAAACGCTTCCACTCGCATGGGTGACTTGGAATGACGCGGTCGAAAGTATCACAGTGCGACCCGACAATCCACCATTGGTTATCGACTTTGACCTGTCGTGGATGACTCACACCGATGTTGGCATCGACAGGGTCGGGCACGACGGTCAACGGGTGGTGGGTCTGGTTGAGCAGATCGTTACCGCCTGGCTTAGCTCCACTGCCAATGACAGTCGGGTTCACCTGGATGTCTCCCCACTGTCTGCATGACAGAAGAGTGTCACTGTGGTCGTGTTCAACGGCAATGGGAAGGTAAAGCATTGAGGAGCGATCCATCTGACCAATGCCGAGATAGCAGCGAAATCGGTCAGTTGTTGCTGTTCGGCAACCGCTACACTATCCACTCCACTGTTCAACACACAGGTAGAAATCACGGTCAATCTGTCGTTCAACTAAATTTGATGAGAGAAAACGGATCATATGCGGGATCTGTCCAAATAACCTGTATCGGTCCCCCATCTTGCAGATTGATAACGACCTAGAAGCGCCAGAAGAGGGCTGGAGCGATCAAATGCGTCTCCACGCTGCTCGATCAGTCATGCGACTATGGGCGATCCAGCAGTTCCGCCGCAGTTCTTCTTTAGCCAAAGGTAGTTGTTGTCTCTGTATCTCGGAATGTGGAACAACGACATAATTCGATAAATCCGCCTCTGGGAAAGATCCCAGATCGCACCGGAACCATCCATGGCAAAGAAACGAGCCATTACACCATCCCCACCGTGCCGTATAGGGCAGAACTGGCCAATACAGCACGTTAATAACACAGGACGGAACATCATGGATTCGCTATCGTCGAATGACCTGGACATGGCCTATTATGCAGCCGCTTTGACACGGCCAGATCGACTTCATACTGAAACGATCGGCGGGCGTGCTGTTGAATACGTCCATCTCTCGCCACGCGCGACTATTATCGCCTGTGAGCAGGGGATGTTGACTGTAGATCTATTGACAGTGCTCAGGTTGGACACCCACCATCCGATTGAACTAGATGGACGCTCCACGTGGTGGATGACGCCTGAACGGCGGGCACGCATCCGCGTTGGCATTAGCGATGCGTGGCGTGAGGTACTGCGTCGTCAGCGCGCCGCTAGAGATTTTCGACATCGCCACCATCCTCACCAACCGCCGCAGCGCGTCGTGCTCGTGGAAAACGACGCGTGGGAGCTGACGTGACCTCCACTCCTATTAACGATGCTGTGGGCCTGATGTTCGGAGTGGCTCTCATACTAGCTGCGATCGCCTGGTTCAGCCCCGAAGCTCGGTGGAAGATCCGTCGATGGCGCACCTGGTTGATCATATGCACGGTGCTCGGGCTGGCGTCCATTGGCGCAGTCGGAGCAGTCATTGGAAACGCTGGCTAGACGCTAGGTTTGCTACCCCCCCTAATTTG
Source organism: Haloglycomyces albus DSM 45210 (assembly GCF_000527155.1). Lineage (NCBI taxonomy): Bacteria > Bacillati > Actinomycetota > Actinomycetes > Glycomycetales > Glycomycetaceae > Haloglycomyces > Haloglycomyces albus. Next base: position 2,522,239 of record NZ_AZUQ01000001.1, read on the forward strand.
AAAGTCCACCCCGGAAGAACTCACCCTATGAACGAATTCCTGAAGTGCATCGCTCCTATTGTTGCTGTGGTGCGACAGGTCATTGCGCGACTTGTAGAAATAGCTGCCGCACATCCTATGGCGACGGCGATCGTAGTGGCTGGTGCAGCATTGTTTTGGTTGATTCACTGCACGGTCTATCCCAGTCGTAACTGCTTGCACTGTCATGGAACAGGGCGTTTTCAACGCAAATGGTTTTGGTTCGTCACGTGCATGTCGATCGCGGCGGTGTGAAGGGGGCCGCAAAGTGCGTCTGGGACGCCGCCTTTTGATGCCCCTGTTGCACGATTGGAATCTTGATTAGCGACTTTATTCTGCGCTGGTTAGGCCTGTGGGGGTTCGCCAAGCCAGCGCGTCGGGTCCTTTTTGAGGGGTACGGGCCCGACAGGGGTGGGGCAGTCCTGATCGTGCTCCACCCCCGCTATATTCCTAGAGTGCGATGACGTGACCGTATTGGCTCGACCGGCCAGGTTTGCGTAAATCGCGATGCGCTATTGACCCACCAGTCCGGTATTGTCGCCAGACAGAAATAACCGCCTCTGACGAGCCCTCCGCCCACGGGCAACTGAGCGTGGCGGAACGGGAGACATATCAAACTGATGATTATAGCGTTACCCCATACGCTTCGAGGGCATGCCGTGGCGCCACGGCGTTCCCAGGCGTTGCTGGATCGTCGGTGTGGAGTTCAAAATGGAGATGGGGTCCTGATGAGTTGCCGGAGCTACCAACTTCTCCGATTTGTTGTCCGACTTGGACCGTTTGGCCAACCTCGACTTGCGGTTCTTTCCACATGTGACAGTAGCGAGTCACGTATCCGTTGGGGTGGAGAATCTCGGCATACCATCCGCATCCGGCCACGCTGGGGGAGCCGTCGGTATTGCAGCTATAGGGTTGTCCGTTGAGAGAGGCGTTACAGACGACAGTGATGACCTTTCCGCTTGAAGCGGCCACGATCGGGGTTCCGTGGCGGGCCATGATATCGATTCCGTCGTGATTGGGGCGGTCGGAAGTACGGAAGCCACTGCCGACATCGCCGTCGGGGAGAGGGTTGGTCCACCCAGCTTCGGAGACAGAGATGTCAGTGGTCGATTCACAGTCAGTATGTTGCGACAGTTTCAATACCAACGTTTCAGCTTTTGATTCGTGTTTCTTGTATGCACGGGGGTAGGCCGATTTTTGAACTTTCTGCGCGGCAACATAGGGAGACATGGTCTTCCAGTCATTAAGTTCCATGAGTGCGTCATAGAAAAGGTTCGCTGATGCGTAGGGGTCCATGAGGTCCTCGATCGGGCCCCAGTCCATTGAGACACGTTGTTGAAAGACGCCAACAGAATCGTGATCGGTACCAACATCATCGTGGTCGAGTTCGAGTGACTCTGGGACGTTTTCGTTGGCATAGTTTTTAAACTGCGACTCTTGGAATGCCGTTACAAACGCGACAACGATACCTTCGCGTGGAATGCCGCGCTCTGCACCAGCACGATAGACATCGCGGGCGTTGTAGCGTTGCGCCCGTTGCAGCAGGCCCGCATCGCTCATGTATTGATTGGTCAACCCCGCCGACACATCGCACTCATATAGCTGCTGGCTCAACGTATTCCAATGAGGAATAACTTCCTCCGTTGATGACACAAACATGGCAATTCCCACGACCAACGTCAGAAATACACCGATACAGCCCGCCAGTACTTTTGTCATGCCGAGAAATCTCCGGGGATAGGGGACAATCAACGTCAGAAACAATACCCAGTCAATTTCCAATCGACCACACGACATAAAAGATGAAGTTACGTGGAATGACGGTTTTATGCGCCTTCACGGATTATTCTGGTGGTTTACGGGCTATGACCGTCTGTAGGATACTGCTAGAACATTATCCTGTGATCACTAATAATATCTGGTATATAAATTGCAACCGTGTGATATTACGGGTTAGTAACAAAAGTGGACGTGCGGAAGATGCTCGTTTATTGTTAATCGGGCACGCAATTGTCGAGCAATTGTTAGTGCGCCACGAGTCCCCGGTGTGGAAAGTAGAGTCTCATGTTGTTTCAAACTCTGTCCTCTGTAGTGGACAGTGTAGGAATTGCCGCTGATATTGTCCCGAATCCTGCTCCTGAGGACCCTACTGGAGGGTCGGACGCGATTGACACGATGTTTGCTTTCGTTAAATGGGGCGTGATCATTATTTGCGGGATTGTCGCCCTCGCGGCGGGCGGGTTTATTGCCTGGGGCTCGACCAGTAACAGGCCCGATGCAGCTGAAAAAGGCAAAAAAGTGCTGATCGGCGGTGTGCTCGGAGTGCTGGCAGCAGCGGTAGCGGTACCGATGATCAACGCCGTTTTCAACTCGACCACCTAACAGGACCAGAGTCGTGAAGAAACCGGCAATACTATCCAAAACCACCGCAATCGTTCTAGCGATCCTCCTGAGCCTGGTGGTCACCATCGGTGCCGTATGGGCCTACATCGCCAACGGGCCAGCCGATGAAGCGACCTCAGCAACCGACGAGAACACAGACAACGCGACCGATCACGATAGCGCCAGTCCGGATCATGCCGACCGTCGCGACGACGGCGTGGTCGACGACGTCGAAACCGACGATTCCACCATCGCACTTGACCTAGGCGACCTGGTCGAGGTAGAGGGATTCTATTTCTCCGAAGGGTTCGACAAAACACAGACAGGTGCGGTGAACGCTGCTATCCACCGGGTCCAAGATCTATACGGGGGCCTAGACCCTGAAGTGGTCCGTATAGCGGCAGAACGCTATACCACGCCTGATTCCCCGTTTGGTGTGGACGATCTGGTGAAACGGATGCACACCGACCGCGCCGATATCGGTCTCGAACCAGGTGACTCTAGTGCTGGTTATGCGTTTGCCATGAATGCTCGGATGTATCAGATACAGTCAGTATCTGATGACGAGGTTGATGTCCTTTTGCTGGTGAACATGAGCTTGTCGGATGCGGCCGGGTTCCGTCAAAGCCCGGTCAACGTTATGCACATGCCCATGGTGTGGACCGATGAGGGTTGGAAGGTTCGTGCTGTTTGGGATCAAGACGACTATGCCGATTTGATTAAACAACCCGACACGTTCGAAGCCTGGCAGGCCGGTTGGCGTCCCATCGAGTCCTACTCCTATGGCCGCGACTAACCATGTGGCGCATGATCGCGCACATTTCGTCTTATCCGTTATCCGCATAGGTTCCCTGCAATCACGAGGTGAACGGTTTAGCGACTGATCACGCTCATATCCAATCAACCTGTTCGTACGACGACCTTGATCCCCTGGGGAGGTGGCGATGTATTCCAATCTGGCACAAGATGATGACGACCCGGGTTTTTTCTCCGGCATCGTTGTCGACGCCTGGGAAGCGATCTGCCGGTCGTTCGCGGAGACGGCACTGTCAATGCTGGAAGCCTTCGCCGATGGGTTTCTGGCCATGCCGTCAATCGACGTCAGTTCCGATGGCATCACCAGCGTCTACGGGCTGTCTATGGGCCTGGGGATTGTTATCGTCGGTTTTTTGTTTTTTCTGCAAATCGGCCGTTCGGTGTTTCGCTCCGACGGACGCCCACTGGGAGAGGCCTTCGTTGGCCTCGGCCAGACAGTAATGGCGTTTCTATTGACTTTGACGCTCGCGTCAACGGCACTGGCCGCCTCCGACGATCTGACCACATGGATCATCGACACCTCCTTTGGAAACACCGACGGACTCAAAGGCCGCCTCGCCGTCCTCTTCGAACTCAATCCCGGAATGGCGGCCACACTACTGTTGATCGTCGGTTTGATCGGCATCCTGGTGACCCTTCTACTATGGTTTGAACTCCTCCTGCGCAACGCCGCGTTGGCGGTGTTGATCGCGACGTCACCGATCGCTGCGGCCGGCCAGGTGGGATCGTCGACCCGCTCATGGTGGACCACACTCGTCGGCGTCACCATCCAGCTGATCATGCTGAAACCCATCATCGCGCTGGTGTTTTCCGTCGGACTCATGCTGACGGCCGACGAAAGCAGCGACATCTCCACCGTCCTCAGCGGCCTGCTGGTGTTGATCCTCGCAGCATTGGCATGGCCGGCAGTGGCGCGGTTTTTCACTTTCGCTCAGACACATGTCGGATCGTCAATGGGCATGGCCGGATTCGCTGGTGCCGCCGGTGGCGCTCTGGGAACCAAAGCCGGGATGCAGGCAGGGACCGCCGGGACGACCCCGGACCGGTTCGGCGACATGGCCGCCGCCCGCAACGCCGGAACCATCGCCCGCAGCCAATCGGCCGCCAGCGGTGTCGGCGGAGGGGCCGCAAAAGGCGCTGGCCTGAAAGCCGCAGCCGCCACCCCAGTGGGAGCGGCAGCCATCGCGCTACAGGGAGTCCAGAAAGCCGGTAACACGCTGGTGCAACGTACCGAACAAATGGCTGCCCACGGTGGCATGGACGGAGCCAACCCCTACGCCCTCCCCGGCGGGCCCAGCCGTGGCAGTGCACCGTATCCGACCCAGGCACGCAACGACCTCACCGCCACAGGCCCACACCCCGCCGCTCCACGCGGTGACGGCAACGACACTTCACAGGCCAAAGAGTCCACCACACCGGCAGCACCACCGTCTTCCAACACGCCACCACCGCCGCCGCAAGAAGCGCCGCGCGACCACCAGCCTCCGCGTAGTTCACCACGACCCGACCCGGAGAAAGGCTACTACTGATGACTGATGCAACACGTCCGACTGTGCGTACCTATCAGGGCTGGCAGTCCGAAAAAGTCGCGTTTCTCTGGGGCATGACCGGCAAGCGCGCCGCCATCGTCGCGACTGCCGTGGGCGCTGGTGTCGCACCGTTGTTGTTGGCCACCTGGTCGCTGGCGTTGATTCTATGGCCTGTTGCGTTGCTGCTGGTGGCGGTCGCGTTTGTCCGTATCGTCGGTCGCACGACCGACGAATGGGTCGTGGCCGGACTCAGCCACGCCTACAGCACGGTCATGAAATACAACCGGTTCGCCTCCGGAGCGTTTAACCCGACCAACCAACACGTCCTACGTCTGACCGTCCCCGAGCCCGAACCAAGCGAGACTACCGGCACAACACCAGACCAGCACGCGACCAACCGTTCGGGACGTTGGGAGACCCGCGGGGCCGCGCACGACTCCACCAACTCTACGGCCACCCACGATCCCACCACGGTCCACTCCACCACCAACAGTCGTGGTGAGCCCGCGCGACAGGAAGCGGCCGGACGCAATCCCGACGCGTCTCCTGGCCACACCAAGACCGACCACGACGGCGACGGTTCCGACCACAACAGCGACAGCGGGTCTCCATGTGACAGTGGCTCCGGGGACGACGATGAGTCTCAAAGAGAGAAAGAACCCCAGGGCGACAGTGAGGCCCAAAGCGACAATGAAGACGACACCACTGCCGGTGGCGAGAGAACCGGTGAGGATCTAGCTGACGTGGACGAAGAAATCGTGGAGTCGATGGTCCGGACCGGTGATGCTCCTGAGGTCAGTGAGGTGGACAAAACCCGGTCGCTGGATCTGCCGGGTGTGTTGGCTCCGTTGGAAATCCTGCAGCACGACCTACCGGGCCAGCAGCGGTTCGGTGTGGCCTACCACCGGATTGATCGCACCTACACCGCAATCGCCCACGTACAGTTCGCCGGGATCGGCCTGATCGACTCCGACCGGCAGGAACAGCGCATCTCCGGATGGGGTTCTCTCCTGTCCGGTCTGTGTTCGGACGGCAGCCCCATCACTCGAATCCAGGCACTCCAACGGTTGGTGCCCGAATCGGGTGCCGCCCTGAGGCAATGGCACCACCAGCACTCCAGTCCCGATACGCCTGCGATTGTCACCGACACCGTGGAAGGCCTGTTGGATCGCGCCACGATCGCCACAGCACAACGCGAAAACTATGTCGCCATCACGTTGGATGCGCGCAAAGCGCGGTCGGCGATCAAGTCCGCCGGAGGCGGCCACGACGGTGCCCTGACGGTGTTGTCGCGCTATCAACGCGCAATCTATTCCGCTCTCGCCGGAGCCGACCTCCAAGTGAATGGATGGTTGACCGCACGCGGTATCGGAGAGGTCATCAAGTCCGTCTTCGACCCCCACGCGGCCAACAGTCTGGCCGAACGCCGCCACTCCCACCACAGTGAACCGGGAGTCGACCCGGCTAGTGCCGGGCCATCGGGGTGTGAGACCCGACCGTCCTATTACGCCCACGAGGGTGCCTACACGGCGACATTCTGGGTCGATTCATGGCCTCGGTCGCAAACATATGCTACCGTTCTCGGCCCCCTGCTGGGCGAGGGAGAGTTTCGCCGGAATTTGTCGCTGCACTTCGAGCCTCTCCCACCCCGGGTGGCCGAAAAAGAAGTCATGCGGGAACGCACCAGCCGCGAGACGGCCATTCGGATCCGGGAGCGCACCAAACAGGTAGTGCCCGAACATGAAAAAGCGGCCCTGCAGCGGGCGATCGAGCAAGACACCGAGCGGGCCGCCGGGCACGGGCTGGTGCGCTTCAGCGCGTACGTGTCGGTGACAGTCACTGACATTGACGACCTCGAACGCGCCTGCGCGGAACTGGAAGCCGACGCGGCGGCCTCCCGGATTGAGTTGAAACGCATGTATCTGGCCCAGGACATTGGTTTCGCCGCCGCATGTCTCCCGTTTGGTTTTGGACTGCCAACCAAACGCTGGTAGCGAACAAGGGAAGCGAGACAACACGTGGCACGCACCAAACGAAAAGCGATGCGTCAGCGCTCCGATGCGGCGACACACGCTCCCATCGGCGACCTCGGGCTCGATAAATGGACCCGACCAGAGACCGACAACCGCTCCAACAAGAACCGTGACACCCATGCGGCACGGTCGCGGCGGTCGCGAGTGGTCGATCCGGCTCCACCACGGCGGGGCCGGGCGCGGCCATGGAGCGGGCGTGCCTCACCGATGCCGACCATTCCCGTCCACCGTGGCTCCACCGCACAGGTCGCGGGACTGTATCCGTGGCTGTACGGCCAGACACTCCCGGCCGTGGGCCCCTACATCGGCGTCGACTGTCAATCGGGTGGGTCGTTTTCCTGCCACCCCATCGAATGGGTCGTGCAGGGCTACACCACCAACCCCAACTTTCTGGTGACCGGTATCCCCGGGGCGGGTAAGTCGGCGACGGTGAAGTCTCTGGCGTTTCGCCTCATGGCCTACGGGATCAAAACATTCATTCTGGGGGATTTGAAAAACGAGTACGCTCCCGTAGCGCGGGCGGTGGGAGTGGAACCGGTCGCCATCGGCCCCGGCCTGTCGGCCCGGCTCAACCCACTCGACGCCGGACCGTTGGGGCGTCGCCTCCCTGCCGACAAAGCAGCCCTGGACGAACGGTTGCGTGAAATCCACCGGAGGCGCATCAGCCTGTTGTCGGCGTTGATGGAAATGCGCCTGGGTCGGCGTTTGACCACGACCGAAGAGCGCGCCACGTCGTTGGCGATTAAAGAAACCTCCGGTGAGGCCGACGGCAACACCACCCTGGTGGATCCAACGATCCCACAAGTGTGGGCACTGCTGCGTGATCCCACCGACGATATGGTCACCGAACTGCGTTACGCCTCCGTCAGCGCGCTGCGTGAGGCCATCCGGCCCGCCGCCGACGGGTTGGGCAACATGATCCAAGGATCCCTGGCGGGCCTGTTTGATGATCACACGACGGTGGCACCGGATTTCGACGCTCCGATGCAGACGGTGGATTTGTCGCGGCTGAAAAACTTGGGCGACGATATCGTGGCCATGACACTAGCCTGCGTGTCGACGTGGGGTGAGTCGGCCATCGACGACCCGAACGGCCCCGTACGGTTGGTGGTGCGCGACGAGCTGTGGCGAGCGATGCGCATCCCGGCAATGGTGTCGAAACTCGACTCCGACCTACGCCTGTCGCGGGCACAGGGAACCATCCAAATGCTGTGCACTCATCGCCTGTCGGATTTTGATGCCGTCGGGCCGGCTGATTCGGAAGAAGTCGCCATCGCGCGCGGACTGGCCAGCTCGTGTGACATTCGCGTCTGCCTCGCTCAAGACTCCAAACCTCTCGGGGCCACTCAAGAGGCGTTCGGGCTCACCGACATCGAAGTCGCCCAAGTACTCGGGTTTTCCTCGGAGTTTCGTGGGCGTGCTCTGTGGAAGGTGGGTGGACGGTATTCACATATCGTCCAAACCATCCTGTCGGGCACCGAGTCACGCCTGTTCGACACCAACGAACGGATGGTGTCATGACCGGCCCACATCACCGTCCAGCCAGTCCCCACCACCACACTAAAACGGTCGCCAGTCACGTCAGGAGTGAGTCGTTATGGCATCGCAACGGTCAGCTGTAGGACTGTCGCAGTCGGACATGGTATTGGCGGTGGTGATCTTTAGCGTCTCCGGTTTGATCGGTTGGATGTGGTTGACCGGCCAGACGGCAGCAGTACTAGCCACCGGGACAGGTCTCCCACTGGGCCTCACCGAGTCGGTATCGGCCCTGTTCGCCCTCCCTAAACACCTCGCAGACCCGCAGAACGCCTGGCCTCAGCATTACCACAATCAACTGCCCGGCCCGGTGGGAATGTGGCTGGCCCACACCATCGCCCTCGCCATGTCGATAGCTGTCGCGGTGGGAGTGTGGAAAGCCTGGCAGTGGGCGTTCGCCGATACCACTGGTAGCAGGGGCGGAATGGCCACCCGCGTGGAGTTGAAACGTGCCCTGTCTGCCAAAGCCGCCCTGGCGAAAGCAGCACGCCTGCGCCCCAGCCTCGAGTCCAAACCCACGGCCGCTCACGTGTCCGTCGATCTCGGAAAAGCCATCGGTACCGGGCAGAAAGTACGCGCCGATATCGAAAACTCCGTGCTGATGGCGGCGGCACCTCGCCAGGGTAAAACCAGTCAAGTCGTGATTCCCTGGTTGACCGACTGGAAAGGACCCGCACTAGCCACCTCGGTGCGCTCCGATATTGTCCTGGCCACCCATGAAATACACCGCCAACAGGGACGGCCCGTGGCGGTGATGGACATCGGCCCGACCGCATGGCCATATCCGTTGACATGGAGCCCGGTTGCCGGGTGTAGCGACTATGACAAAGCCCGACGACGAGCCGGAGTCATGGTGACTGTCGGTCGCGGTGGGGGCGATTCCACCAACGCGGGGTTTTTCCACGCCAACGCCGTCAATCTCCTTGCGGCGTGGTTGCACGCGGCGGCACTCGACAGCCGCGACATGTCTGATGTGGTCGATTGGGCGTTGAACCCCACCAACCAGATCGCGGTCGATATTTTGGAATCACGCGCCACGACACCGTCGATCGCGGCGAATCTTCTGGGCCTGTATCAAGCCGCCGACGAGACCCGATCGAGCCTGTTCAACACGGTACAAACGGCCATCGCGCCACTGTTGTCCGACCGGGCACGCGAGGTGTTTTGCCCACCCAGCAGTCAAGCGATCGACCTCCGCTCGTTCCTTGAATCCGAAGGCACCATGTATCTGCTGGTGCCGGAACAAAAATCACAAGAGCTTGCCCCGTTGATCTCGGCGTTTGTCGACGAAGTGGTGGAGGTAGCAATGGATATGGCTCATCAATCCACCACTGGGCGGCTCGACCCACCCTTGGGGCTGTTTCTCGACGAGGTTGCCAACATTACGCCGTTGGACAACCTCCCGGAATTGATGTCGTATGCGGCGGGGTCAGGCCTGTTTGTCGTCGCGATCTTTCAAGAACTCGCCCAAGCGCGACACCGATGGGGCAGCCATGCCGCTGACATGTTGTGGGGCGCGGCCACGGTCAAGCTCGCTCTCGGCGGACTCTCCGGCGCCGACGCCGAAGCGTTCAGCGACCTGGCGGGACGATGGGACGAGACGATCGTCAACACCCAATACGGCCCACACGGCCCCACCCGTTCGACAACAGAAAAAGAACGCACCACCCTCACCCCCTTTGAAATCCGGAAACTATCGGCCGACCGTCGCGAAGCGTTGGTGGTGCACACCTCCACCGCAGCGGTGACAACCCGCATGAGACGCCACTACGAATCGACACACAAAGACGCTCACGCCCGTTCGGTGGCCGATACGACCGCGCAGATTCAGAAACGACACACCACAACGACGCCCACCGTGACCACTACGACGACCGAGAGGAGCTGGCGATGGTAGAGCCACAGGCCGACAAACCCACCAGCCCACCCGGTGGGGGAGGGGTGCTGTCGATTCAAGGGCGACTGTGGGAATGGCATGCCATGGACGAGACCACCCGTCAGGAATGCTGGGACGATCTCGTCGCATGGGTCGCCTGGCTTGCCGATGTGTATGAACTGGGACGAGAATCCCGGCTCCCGGCGTGTTGGAGCGACCATCCCGGACTTGTGCAGGAGCTGTGGACACTCAAACTCTGGCGCGACGCGCTCTACACCACCGATGTCGACGAGGCCGTTACCACCGGCAGCGAAGCCGGGGCCCTCGCCCAACACGCACGTCAATGGCATAGCGAACTGCGCAACCTCATCAACGCCATGAGCTTCTACGCCCCGCAATGCCGCGCCGGACACACCCCCGCACCCCGATTGAACGACCGCGCCGACGATCTCACCGCCCGATGGACAACAGCCGACCCCACCGGAGACATCGCCGCACCCCGACAAACACACCACGCCCAGCAACGCATCGAACGCCACCGGCGACCCGCCCGTCGGGACGTGATGAGTTTCCACGACATGATGAGCGCCGGGATCGCCAACAAGATCCAACGACTCAACTCCACCATCTCCGACATCGTGTTCTACCTGGGCCACTGGTGGGTACTCGACGACGAGGCCAGCGAATGGCTCAAATGCACCGACCCCCATGTTGTGGCACAGATCAACAAAATCCACCACGCCACCACCGGACCCGACGACACGCACCACACCACCACACCCGGTGAAGCGACCGACGATGAGGAGAACAGTGAATGACGACCATTATCGACGAGGCAGAGGAACGCTACCTCGCCGCCCTGTTGGAACGCACCCTCCCTGACGGCATCGCTGCGCTCACTTCTGAGGAGTTTTCCCAACCCCGCCACGGGGAGTGTTTCGAACTCATCAGCCACTACCGGACACAACACCCCACCTGGGGAGCCGACCAGATGGTCGAGGCGATCGGCGGAGACGAACGCGTCGAGGCCGCCACGCAAGCGTTGATCCACCACCTCGCCGACCGCGGTGGTCTCGACGACGACCACATCGCCATCTACACCGACCTCATCCAAGCCAGTGCTTTCGCCCGCTCGATTCAACACACCACACCGGCGGGCGAGGCCACCGACCACGACCAGAGAGTCGCGACCGCTCTGGCCAACACCGTCGACGACTACCACACCCGCCTGACCGCCCCCTTCGACCACCACCCCGACACGCCAACACCAGAGGAAACCGGAGTTGATTGGCACACGAGGGCCGAAGAACAACTGATCGCCGCGCTGATGCGTGACCCGTCCATCGCGCCACAGGTGACAACATTGGTCGACCCGGCCGACATGACCGACCCCCGCCGCAAAGCCCTCTACGAAGACGTGGCCAGTTGCGGATGGAACAACGAGCCGATCGATGACCTCCGCCTCCATTGGAACCTTGGTGAGGTCGCCAAACACACCAGCCACACCGACACCGAAACCGACAGTGGACTGATCAACCGGCTCTACGCCACCGACGTCGACAGCCCAACGGCCATGGCCGCCGCCCATCGGCTCAACGACACCATCATCGCCGAACAGGCCCCCACCCATCATCACCACCATGAACCCACACCGGGGCCCATCGTGATGCCCACCGATGCGGGCGACCAGCGGCCGGGTGTGCAACCGGGGAAGGGAGGCGACCAATGAGCCCCCAGCCCCGCACCGGAACCAGCGACCCGAAAGCGCTCCCACTCGTATTGGACGCGGCGGGCATGCAACGGGCCATCCTCCATAAAGAGGTTCAACCACTGTCGCCCATGTTGCGCGACATCGTGCGATACAAAGGTCACTGGTGGGTTGCCGACGATCGCGAGTGGGTTCGTGTCACCGCACCGGCGATGATCGACAAACTCGACCAGCAAAAGAAGCGCTCCGCCGCCATCTACGCCAACCTCACCAGTAAGAAGCAATAACGACCCATAAAAACACTGGCCCAGTGGTTGAACACCGGGAGTGCGGAGAATACGCCCATCACGTGTCTGCTCCGACACCCCCGGTAGGAGTCATTAAAGCGATACGAGTGCGGCCTCGTGGGCCAGTCGGGCGGCCCGGTTTTTTTGGGTATTGGTGTCAACCATGGACCGGGTGAAATACGACGTGGCACTGCGATGTGGGCGCACATGGTCGAGATATTCTACCGCCATCTGAAACAGACCGTAGGCGGTATGAGCGATGTTTTCATTAGTCACCTCATAGGCCAACAGCCGCAACTGATTCCGTGAGGCATCAACATTGGCGCGGACACGATCAGACATCATCGTGTCCGACGGGTAGGGCATCAATTGCTCAATAAACCATTCGGTGCGAGCGGCATCGACGTTGAGCCCATACAACTCCTCCGCAATTGCACGATGCGCACGAAACGACGAACGCGCCAGACCGACGGCCTCTTTCGCTTCACCGATACGATTTCGCCAGTTTTTCGTATGCCGAAACGAATACGCTGCCCCGGTCGTGCGTCCTTCCATCTCGGCGGCTTTAACCGTATTGGCGCACACCACCCGGACGCTGGTGGGAATCAAGCGCGCCGCGCTACTGCCATCATGGCGTGAAATCAACAGCATATACGGGGCCGTGAGCGAATCATCGCCACCAACCTGGTAGGGCTCGTCCAAATACGCCAACGCCCACACCATGCGCCCTTCATCGAGGGATCCGGCCGTTTCGAACGTGACGTTGGTTTGATCGAGAACTTCTTGGAAAATAACGCCGAAATCGCGCATTGAAATAATCTCGTAGGAATCCCGTACGATGGCCAACCGACGCCCATTATCGGATCGGGCGATGGCTTTCCAGTCAGGATCAAGAGCCATCGTACCGTTGCCGTCGACAACCGGCCTGGGTTGGGCTGCGTCATTCCACTCCAACAGGGGAAGTGGTCGATCAACGACCTCCCACTCCAAACCTGCGAGGCGGCGCGCTTCCTCCCACGTGTCGGGATGCTCATCGAGCACAGTGCCCAAGCCGTGCCAGGCGGGTTGACGAACGAAAAAACCAGACTCAAACAAATGCGCCATCAACGGCACCACCTTTCAACTTAAGGGGCGTAGGCAGTGTTTCTGCCGATTGCCCGTGCGGTAACGCCCGAGAACCAGGCCACGGCCTGGTAACCTCGGGCGCCGCACCAGCAATCGACAGAAACACTGCGCAACTCGTTGACGAATTCAATGAACAGGTGTCCCGATTTTCGAAGCATCTCAAATCGTTACCTAGGTCGCCTTGTTACAGGAAAGAGCCACTACTCACGTTAGGCTTCAAGCTTGGGTCAAGGCGACCCGCAAAGATACGTGGAGCGGTCCTCATAAGCTGTATCCAGCATTGAAAATCACCACGCTAAATGCGTGAACATGTCTTACGGGAAGGTTCTGCTGCACGTTACAGCCCTGGCACCGTTAGCCGAATTGGTCGGGGCCAGGGCTCAGGGAAGCCACTTCTGACTTGAACCTCAATACTTTTGTTGCGGGAACATTGTGGCGAGCTTAGCTTGAAGCTTGGTCATCTGCTTGAGGATTTCGTCAGGGGTGGTCGGTTCCTGGTTCGAATGCAGGTGGTCTGGTGCAGGTTCTGGGGTGGAGACGGCAGACGAGGAACGGTACCGCACGGATTCCAAAGCGTCGAGCGCGGTTTCGTCGGCGTTATCGAGCGTGCCAAGGTAGCGTTCTGTGGTGGTGATACTGGAATGCCCGAGCCGTTCCTTCACAACCTGGAGGTCGGCACCTCCGTTGAGTAGCCATGAGGCATGGGCGTGGCGGAGCATGTGCATCCGTATGTCGACTTTCAGCTCGGCCTTCTTTAGAGTCGGCTTTATGACGTTGTCCCTGAACCAGCGGTTCGGGATATGCCCGTCGGTGTCCCACGTGCGAGGCTCCCGTGGCTGGTCCTTGCCGTTGGCTCGCCGCTTGGCGCGGTAGTCGGCCATCGCACGGCGGCAGTGGTCGCACCGGCATCTACCAGCTGTGTAGGCGGAGAGGGTCCCGTGTGAATAGGTGCGGCCCTTCTCGTTCGGCTCGGTCTTCCCTTTAGGTGCAGAGAGTTTAGTCTTGGGTTTAGTTGGGATCTCGTGGTACTGGAAGATCAGGTCGTTTTGGCCGATCTCGTGCTCCGTGATGAAGTCGAGTAGTTTGTTGCAGAGCGACATGGCGATTTTGAAACGTCGGCTCTTACCGCTCTTCGGTTTGTCTTTGACGAGGAAACGGTTACCTTCGGGATGAAACCTGGGGCTAACCTGGACCACAGCGCGGGAAACAGTAAGCAGGCGGGGGCCGAAGTTTATGTCTTTCGGACGGATTTCGGTGAGTTCGCCCCAACGGAGGCCCGTTTCAATAGCAGTTTCGACCAGAAGTCGCGACTGGGCATCTGGCAGGTTCGTGTGGAAGAGTTCGAATTGCTCGGGAGTAATAACTGGTATCGGCTGAGGTTCAACCTTTCCCATCGTGACCTTAGAACAGGGATTTCCCACGATCACGTCATCCTTTACGGCGCTGTTCATGATCGTGGAAAGTAGGATCTTGCAGTGCATCCGATAGCTGGGCTTCATACCCTGGTCTTTCAATTCCTTGAGCCACCGTCGCACGTCATTGGCTCGGATATGGAGCATCTTGTTCGAACCGAAGAAGTCCATGAGATAGGCGTAGAGGGTGCAGTGGTAGCCCTCGTATGTCTTGGCCTCTACCTGGAGGTTTGGAAGCCAGTAGTTCTCAGCGTATTCCTGGAAAGTCTGGCGGCCACGGACGAGGTGATCTCCTCGACCCTCGTCGACTTTAGTCTCAGCGGCGTGCCACTTGCGTTCGGCTTCCCTCTTATCCTGGTAGGTGCCAGCCGAGCGCGCCTTGCCATTGGCGTCGTAATACATGGCGGTATAACGAGTACCACTCCTGCGTTTGCGCGGGATGACGTAACCCATGGGTGAACCTCCAGATGGTTAGCAATTGGTTAGTGGACGGGGTGGTACTAACCTTCACGATCTAATATTAGATAACACGCATATATAGGCCGTGAACTGGAACCATATCCGAATTATGGGCCTACTGCCATAGATTTGTCTTGACGACAAATCGGGTTTGGGAGCGGGGGGTCGCAGGTTCAAATCCTGTCTTCCCGACCACAAAACACCTGTTCAGAATCAACCACTTGGCCTTTAGACGATAGCAGTGAATATTCTCGATCGTCGTCGAATACTAGCCATGTTTCCATCGTGCACGCGTTTCGCGTATCTGGTGCCATGTCTCTCTCTGCCACTGCTGAAGGCTCCTTCGTTTCGAACGGAGGCATTCGCGTTGGGCACCGGTGGGTACCAGTCTATGCTGTAGAGAACCGAGACAGTCCCGGCGAAATTGTCGGCAGCGGTGACCAGGAGCGGAATCGACTTACGTAACCGCGCTCGAATCCGTACCTCGCCCATGCATCAATGGCCACCATTTAGGCACCACAAGAACCTCGTCTTTATAAAATCTGTAGCTTTCTCGAAACAGACCAAAGAGCGGAGACGGCGGTGACCGCCGGCCCCGCGTTCGATCAATCTGTAACAACATTTCGAATGCGCGCATCATTATCCGTTTGGTCCTGATGGATGGTTCCCTCCGTCTTCGGAGGTTGTGGCCGACAGGTCGGTCACGCCTTACGGAGTCGGGCTATGATGCCGTCGAGGTCGTCGTTGAAGAGGTCATGACGGACAAAGTGGCCTCCCTCCACCTCGTGCCACTCATGGGGAATCCCGGCGTCCCCAAGAAGGCCGCGGAACTCTCGCTGACCATTGAGGACATGGTGCTCATTGACCCAGTCCCACACGGATTCGGGGCTGGTACCGGCGGCCATGAACACCCGCTTGTGGCGGTAGCTCTCGACGCGTTCGACCGGGTTGTCGGTGCTGACTCTGTTTTCGTCCCAAGGGACGCCGTAGACTGTGCCGCCGCCGAGTTCGACGGCGGCAGACGACAGGTTCGCCCAGTGCACTACCGCCCCGTCATCGAGGCGTAGGCTGGCCGGACCGGAGTGGGAGCTCACTGAGGCGAAGTGTCCGTAGTATTTGGCGGCGTATTTCAGAGCGCCGAAACCGCCCATCGAAAATCCGGAGACGGCGCGACCATTGAACTCCGCATAGGTCCGGAAATTCGCCTCGACCCATGGCAGTAGCTGGGCGATGTGGAAGTGCTCCCAGTTGCGCGGGCCGACGTTGGAGGTGACCGGGTTTGAGTACCAACCGGCGCTTCCGCCGTCCGGCATCACGACGATGATCGGTTTGCCGGCCGTCCACTCACGAATGCCTTCGAAATCGAAAAACCTGAAGTCCTGATCTCCACCGTGGAAGAGGTATAGGACGGGGTAGGTGCGTCCGCTGTGGTGGTAGTCGTCAGGTAGTAGAACGTTGACACCGGGATTCCACCCGATCGAGTCGGTCGCAAAACGGTAGTACCACATCCGCGGATCGTCTTCGTTGTGGTCGACAATGTGCAAGCCGTGTCCGTCTCCGGCGGCACCGGCCGGTGCCGCCGATGCGAGAGCGCCTCCGGTTCCCAGTGCCATCGCGGCCGAGAGTCCGCCTGCGGATTTGAGTATGTTTCTACGAGTGAGGTGCTGATTGTTCACAATGTCCTCCTGGAGAGTTGGATTTCGGTGCGGATGTGAGTAGATCCGGGCCCATGGATTGATGACAGCGTGCCTGTGCTGATTTCCCATGTCGAACAGTCGCGCTGTGGCAGGGCAAGGGAACGGAGCTTGGAAGGCTACGAAGAGGTCGGTGTCTCGAGTGCCGACGGTGGGTCTAGCCGCCGCGACAGCGACCTTGACCTTCGTTTCCATTTGAGAGGTTCCTGTCCTTGAAAGGATGGTCACGAATTACATTCATGGTTGACGTTAAGCTGTGCCACAGTCGAAGTCAATACGTTCTCAATATCCGATATTTCTAATAGTGATATTTAAGGTCGGATTTAATATTCCCCGTATTCACTTGGGCGGGATTGTATAACCTAATTGCAAATGTCGCAATATAATAGTTCGATAAAAGAAACGCAGCATGATGTTGGGTGGATCGAGCCCGGTGAGGCCAATCATCGTCGCATCGCAAAGAGTAGCTTTTGACGAGTCGGTTAATGATCGGAGAATCCAGCGACGCAGACCTCCGGATTTATCCGTGGGGTTAGTCGCTCACAACGGTGCGCGGTGGAATACTCGAGCCCGATGTAAGCCGCCCGCGCAATATCAGTAAACTGTATCCGGGCAACTGCGATAGCCAAGCAACCGCCTACGCCGCAGGGCTTGCGGTGTCAGCCTGTGGAGACCTCGCCGCCGGGCGGTCGACGAATCAGGAACCAATGGCCCCGCGAGGGGACCATGCCAACCTTCGGGTTGGAATCCCCCGGATTTATCCGTGGGGAGGAGGTCAATGATCCGGGGTATTGGACATGGGATCGTCGGCGCTTACTGGGTTCCGGAAGAAAGGGGACACTTCGACGTGTCTTGGCGAGGTCGTTCGTATTCCGGTCACCCAGGTGCCTTTTTAGGTGGCCTTGACCGGTTAGTTTGCTTGAAGGGTGGTGTGCGCGAGGGTCGGACATGCCCCTCGACGGCGTCAGTATGGGCGGAACGATGCGGTGGGCGGCGCCGCGGGTACGATCCAGTTCGTCTGTGCTCCGTGACGTAATTGTGAACCTTTGTGACGTCGACGGGAGGCCACGAGATGGGACGCGGCCTGTTCCCAATCCGGGTAGGCGAATCCAATTCCGTCATCCGACAGCCGACCCGGCACGACCCGACGACTTTTCAACAGCAGTTCGGTATCCGACCTGAGCACCCACGCAGCGACTTCGGTCATCCACTTGGCCGCGGGAAGTCCGATCGGCATTTTCCAAGCACGGCGCAGTATCCGCATGAAGTCGCGCTGAGGAATCGGATTCGGCGAAGCGAGATTGACGGGCCCACTAATCACGTTGTCCAAGAGGTGTTTGACGGCAGCGACGAAATCATCACCGTGAATCCAGGAAATATACTGCCGCCCACCTGCGACCGAACCGCCCAGTCCCAGGCGGGATATCCACGATAGCCAATCGAAAATGCTGCCCTGATCGGGAGACATCACCATGGCAGCACGCAAGGCCACTTTTCGGGTCCGTGGGGTGTCGGCCGCCTTCTGTGTCGCCTCCCATTCCCGGGCAATACGGACGCTGAACTTCCAATAATCCGGTACATCCGGTTCGCGACCGCCCAACGTTCCAGCCTCATCATGCGGGGATTCGAAGGTGTGCGCATATATCGTTGCAGTACTCATTTGCAACCACACCGCGGGTGGAGTCGGGGACTGTGCGATAGCGTCCCCCACGATGCGAGCACTATCGGTCCGCGATCGCATCATATCTCTGAGATTTTCGTCGGTATAGCGACACGAAACGCTCTTTCCGGCGAGGTTGACAACCGCATCGGCGGTCTCGATACTGCGGGGCCAATCTCCGAAGGTTCGGCCGTCCCAATGAACTTCGTTGGGACGTTTCGGATTGCGGGTAAGTATGGTGACCGTGTGGCCGTCGGACGTGAGGTGACGTTCGAGGAGTCGGCCCACGTGTCCGCTACCGCCGGGGAGAACGATGTGCATGCGATTAACTATAGCCATTTGTTTGAACAGGTCACAGGGTGGACGTGTGGAAACTTTGAGGAGAGTAATTAGGTACAAACGCCTAGGTGTTCGTCTGGTGGGCTCCGGCAATGGATTACGCTCAGGGCGCCCGTTGAACTATGCGGCCATGGTCCAGCGTGAAACCCTGAAGGAGCCTCTTTGATCACCAACGATCACATTGCCGAAACGACGTACCGGTATCTTGAGAGTTACCCCGATGACAAGGAGGAACTGCAGCCGTTCCTTGACATCGTTGACGGTACCGAATCAGTAGCGACGCGCTCGCGGTTGGCCGGGCACGCGACGGCCAGCGGCTTCGTGTTGGACGACGCCGGTCGAGTTCTTCATATCGAACATCGTGCTTTGGGAAGGCTGCTTCAGCCTGGGGGTCACATCGAGCCGAAGACCGATGAAACCTTGATCGGGGCCGCTCGTCGCGAGGTTGCCGAGGAGACCGGACTCGAGGCGATCGCACCGTTCGATGGTATAGAAACGCCTGTGTGCGTTGACATTCAACGTATCCCCGATTCTCCTGTGAAGAAGGAGCCGGAGCACTGGCATTTTGACTTTCAGTTCGTGTTCGTTCGTACTGACCACTCGGAGGTTCGCATTCAGGAATCGGAAGTAGCCGGGCACAGGTGGGTGCCACTGAACGAACTCGACAGTGTGAGGATTCAGCGTCGTATCCGGGCGATGCGGGGCGTGTGATCGGCCTTCGCTGCACATTCTTGGTGCTGGTCGCGAGCGAAAGGGTCAACGTTTATGCCGCGAACGGGATCAAGAAACAGAGTGGCTCCGGATGCTCACATGAAAGCCAGGATGTTTTGGGTGAGGCGAGTTCGAAGTGCCTCACCCAACGAATGATCGTTGACTAAGCCGATATGTCTTTCACCGCCGCGTCGAGAACGGACTCGAGTTTGGTCAGTACCTCCGCGTCGTGGTATTGACCGTCAGAGCCTTTAAGTGCCAGCGCGTTGCCCAAGCAGAGCTGCGCTTCCTCAACCGGTCGACCGCTGCTGTTGCGAACCATTTGACGCAGGTGCGGAAGGGCGTTGTCGCCGCCGCTCTTTCCCGGAGACGCCGTTATCGTCGCTGTTACCGGTCGTGACAGCGGGGAAGCGTCCGGGAAATCCGCATTCGTCCGGGACAACCAGTCGAGTGCGTTTTTGACGACCCCAGAGGGGTAACCGTTGTAGGCGGGGGAGCTGATGATGAAGACGTCAGCGCGACCGACCGCACCGGCGAACTCACGGACGGCTTCGGGAATCGGGTCAACCTCCAGGTCCTCGCTGAACAGTGGAAGAACACCGGGGTCGAGAACCGTGGTTTGGTGGTCTTTTTTCTTAGCGAGGTGCTCGAGGGTGGCGATGACGGCTCGGTTGCCGGAGTCCTTGCGGATGCTTCCGGCAATGAGGGCGATATTGGCCATCGAGGTCTCCTTCGTGCGTTTTCGGTCAGGGAAGTATGGATGTCGCCCGGCCATGGAAATTGTCATCGCCCCATGTGAAAACGATGCGTTTCCGTTTGTGTCTCACACCTGAACGGAATGAAAGTGCCGGACGGATCCAGGGTATCGGATTCCAACATCGCCTCCACTTCGGAGGAAACCCGCCGTTGTGACGACTCTTTACTGTCCGGTTCGGGGCGATTCAAAGATACCCGTGGAACGGGTGCGAGGCAAGTGGCCCTCTGGAAAGCGGATGAGACACCGAACGAGTGACGCACCGCACTGTGTGGCTTTGGAGATTAGGTGCTGACTCAGCTAAGTGGACTCATACTGTTCGTGACCGATGGCGAAGTCGTGATGCTGTGAAGGGAAGGGCTCGGTCGACGATGGCAAAGGATTTCAATCGCCGAACGTTTCTGGGCGCCACTGGACTGACAGGATTGGCGGCAATCGATATACTGGGGATCGGTGACCCGGTCGATGCCACCGATGAGGCCCCGGAAGAGGTTGATTTCGTCGTAGTCGGCTCCGGCCCCGGCGGAACGCCGGTGGCGACTCGGCTGGCGCAGGAAGGCTTCACCGTCCTGGTCCTGGAGGCGGGCCCGCCCGCCGGGGATGACACTCTCTACAGCGTTCCGGCGCTGCACCATAAGATCGGTGCCACGGATACGGAGGTTCGGTGGGATTACTACGTTCGGCACTATACCGATCAGGAACTGAGCGAATCCAGCAGTCAATGGGTCGAAGGACGTGGAGTTCTATATCCGCGTGCGTCCACACTCGGTGGTTGCAGTGCGCATCATGCCATGATCACCATGTACCCGGAACCGTCGGATTGGACGCATATCCAGCGGGTCACGGGCGATGATTCCTGGCATCCGGAACGGATGTGGCAACACTGGGAGCGACTGCGGTCCTGGCAGCCCTTGGAACACTACGCCCTCAACGAGTTCGTTTCCATTGACCCACAAGTCGGAGCGCTCGTGGACGCCACTCTCAACGAAGTGGCCGAACTACCGGGCGGAGGGGTCACCGACGACTGGGAGGGTCTGAACGTCAAGGAGAATATTTCCAGTCGCAATCAAGGATTCTATCCACCCGAATTGGCCACCGATCACGGTCGACGAGTCTCCATGCGTGAACGACTGCGATCGACGGCCCGGCAACATCCTGATCGTCTGTACATTGTGACCGACGCTCTGGCCGAAAGAATCCACCTCGACGGCGACTCCGAAACGACGCCGCGAGCGGTGGCCGTCGATTATCTGAAGGGGCGTCATCTATACGCCGCTTCGCCCGAGCACCGACCTATCGATGACGGGACCCGGACGTCCTCACGCCGGACGGTCAAGGTACACCGAGAGGTCATCGTCGCCGCGGGAGCGTATAACAGTCCGCAGCTTCTCATGTTGTCGGGAATCGGGCCGAAATCCCACCTCACCGGGCATGGGATCGAGTGCCGTGTCGACCTCCCCGGCGTCGGTGCGAATCTCCAGGATCGCTACGAGGTTCCCGTCGTCACCGAACATCCCGACTTCATGCTGCTGTCGGCCTGTACTTTTGGCGAGGGCCTGTTCGACCCGTGCTTGAGCGAATGGGAGGCGATGCAGCGAACGCCTTTGGGTGAATTGACGTTCTATGGAACGAATGGAGCGATTGGGGCGGTCAAACGTCGCTACGGCGACGACGAACGCGCCCAGTTGTACGTCTTCGGGCTCCCAGTCGACTTCCGAGGCTATCGCCCCGGCTATGACGACGGATACGTACACGACAAATTTACCTGGTTGATCCTGAAAGGGTTCGATTCCTCCCGGCAGGGAACCGTTCGGCTACGGTCGGCCGATCCGACCGAAACGCCCAGGATCAATCACCGCAAGTTCGACGACGGCGACCTGTCCGCACCTGATATCGACGCGCTCGTGGATTCCCTCCACATGGTGCGGCGGATCAACGCGAACGCCGCGGTGGGAACCGAGGTGTGGCCGGGCGAATCGGTCGAGACCGAAGCCGAGATACGACGCTGGATTCGGCAGGAAGCCTGGGGGCATCATGCCTCCTGCACGAATCCCATCGGATCCGCTCCGGCGGAAGGCGCGGTTTTGGACGGTCGGTTCCGAGTCCACGGAGTCACAGGTCTGCGGGTCGTCGACGCGTCCAGCTTTCCTCGGATACCCGGCCTCTTCCTCTGGGCACCCACCGCGATCATTTCCGAAAAGGCAGGCGAGGACATCCTGACCGACCATTCCTGAACCCCGCATCTCGCTTGTACCTTGACGCATCGCGTGTGAGGGTTGCCCTGCGATGAGGCGTTCTGCGATGCTGTGGTGTCCCACGACGGTTAGGAGTGTCGCATGTATTCGGTGGAGCACGACGTCTTTCTGCTCGGTGGACGGCAGTCGCAACGGACGCCCGCAGAAACCCTGGGCGATCTCGTTGACTACAGTCGTGTGGCCGACCGGAGCGGGTTCGACACCGTTTGGTTCGCCGAGCATCACTTCATCGACTACGGATTGAATCCCGCCACGATGACCATGGCCTCGCACGTTCTGGCGGCCACCGACAACATCAACGTGGGAACGGCGGTCGTGATGCTCTCACAACATCACCCGGTCATGGTCGGAGAGCAGGTAGCACTCCTGGAGGCGCTCGCGCCGGGCCGTTTCCGTCTCGGCGTAGGTCGCGGCGGTCCCTGGGTCGACTTGGAGGTGTTCAATTCGAGTCTGGAGCGCTTCGAATCCGGGTTCCCCGAAGCGCTGGAGGTATTGCGGCGATGGTTGACCGCCGACGGCGACGTGTGGTTTGCCGGCGACCGTTTTTCCTTTCGTCCGGTGAGTCCCGTGCCCCCGCCGCCGTACCGCGAATCGGATCCGAATCTCATGTGGGTAGCGGCGACCGGTGAGCACACCGCCCGATTGGCGGGGCGAATGGGACTGCCGTTGTTGCTGGGGATGCATACCGTCCCAGCCGACCACGAACACATGATCGACATATGGCGGCAGGAAGCGAGCGCCCACGGTCACGACGTCCACAGGGCCCAGCATGCCGCGGCCCTCCTCGCTCAGGTGGTGGACGGCCCCGGTGACCGTTCCCGACTGTGGCACCGGATGCGAACGTTGTTGGGATACACCGACCAGTATCAGTCGTTGCTGCGGCGTGGCAGCCCGAACCACGACGCGTACGTGGATTTTCTCCTCTCGCAACACGCCGTTGGCAGTGAACAGGAGGTTATGGAGAAGTTGACCGACGCCGCCGACGCGTCGGGTGTGCGCCGGCAGCTCCTGTTCGTCGAGGGAATGGGTGATCCGAAAGCGGTGACGGACAACATCGCGACCCTGGGTAAGCTCATTTCCTTAGGCGGACCGCGATCGTGATCGTGACCGAACTGATCTCGCGACACCATTGTGTGCAGTACCGTGAACGACGCTCTAGGTGTGCCGAAGGACCTTCTCCAGGTTGAGGACGCCGACTCGACTCTTCCACTGGACTCCGGCCTCGAATGCGTCGGCCAGAGCGGCTCGCATTGAGGAGTTGCGGGGGAGTTCGATCGGTGCGACGGATTCGGGAAGAGCGTACACAAAGCGGTAGATATCGCCGGCGGCGTCCCTACCGGCGTTCTCCTCCGGACCGATGAGGTCGAAGAGTGATGCGAACGCGCGAATGTTCGATCGAGCCGGTAGCCAGTCGTTCAGCTGCGGATCCAGCAACCAGGAATCACAGGTCATCGTGATTTCTTCGGGAGCGGGGAACAGGTCCGGGAAGCTCTTGGGGAAGAATTCTCGGGCCAGGTGAACCGAGTCGGCGATCCGTTCCACACTCAGCGGTCCGCCCTCGCCCCGGATGTGCAGTCCCAAGTGTGGTTGGGTAGTGCTTCCCTCAATACAGAATTGCAAACGTCCCAGCTGATAGAGGCTGCCGCGAACGTGACAGGTGAACCAGAACGCGACATCGAGTCCGGCGCGTTGATAGAGGCGGCGATTGAGCCTGAGCTTTTCCCCGACGTCACTCATGACTCGGCGGGAATGGACCTGATTGACATTGTGCTGCCGGTGGTAGTTCACCATGTCGTCCAATGCCGCCAGAAGAGGATAGAGCCCCAACAGAGCGTCGGCCGGTGTACTCGACGGTAGTTTGGGCCACTGCCGCCACGCCGGTTCCCCCATGGTGGAAATAATGTCCTGGTAGAGGCGGTTGGCAAGAACAACCTGGTCGTCACTCAGGCGGTGGGCGGCGTCAGCGGCCTCCTGCGCATCCAACACGTCCGCGTTGCACCATTCCAGCAACCTGTTGTACACCAGATCGGGGCTGGGGTGGTTGTACTGCTGACAGGCATCGGGCTCGGGGAGCTCGGTATTCACGTCGGTTGCCTCCGTTGGTCGTCGGCGGGACAGGGTGGCATCACAGTCGGCTGCGACCTGGCGAGTCCATCGGTGATGAGAGCGCCAATGGTGTAACGGCCAAACGTTCCACAATCAGTATGTCACCTCACGGCCGGGAAAACGAAGCCGACTTTTCAGCAGGGAAAGCCTCGGGCGACCCCAAACGAGCTTACGCCCAACGGCGGAGAGATCCGTACGACGGTATCGGTCGACATACCGCGCCTGGTCGCCGCCAAGTGTCACACCCCTGCTTGCTAGGGTGACGGTCATGAATGCCACCAGGAACCCGAAACGGACCGGCATTGCCCGTCTGTTCACGCCGGGATGGATATTCCTGCACATTCTCGCGCTCACCTTGATCCCCATGTTTCTCTGGCTGGGGTATTGGCAACTCTCCCGCGCACAAGGTGGTAATGCTCTGAGCTGGGGATACGCCCTGGAGTGGCCGGTATTCGCCCTGTTCACCCTGGCCTTGTGGATACGCCAGATTCGGGCTGAAATGCGTACCGATCGAGCCGATAGGAAAGGTCAGCCGACTCCGGCGGAGCAGGATCAACCGCCTCCAATGCGCTCGCCGTGGGAGCGCGACATCATCGCAGCCAGGGAAAGAGAAGGTTCGGGTATTTAAATGAACGCACAGCTCAAGCGTTTTCGGATTGTCGCTTACATCGTCTCGTGCTTTTTGATCATCCTGATGTTCGTGGCCGTGCCGCTGCGTTACATATTCGGGATTGAGAGCCTGTCGACGGTTATCAGTCCCATTCACGGGCTGTTCTACATGCTGTACCTGGTGCTGGGTTTTCAACTCGCACAGCAGGCCGAGTGGAAGTTTTGGCCCGAGACCGTGGGCCTTCTACTTGGAGGTACCGTTCCGATCGGTTCGTTTTTTGTGGAGCGGTGGGCGCACCGGCGAATCCTGGAGGAACATCCCCAGGCCGCCGACCCCAAACCGGCGGAGGACGAAACCGCGCACAGTGCCAACTAGCCTCGACAATCGGCGACGATTTCAATGGTCAGTGGCCTGCCGACGGTATTGCGTCGGCAGGCCACTGACGGTAGTTCTCACTTAACCGGAGACCACTGATTCGCGACGGGGTTCGTTCTCATCGGTCGTCTCCGTTTCTCCT
Organism: Haloglycomyces albus DSM 45210; assembly: GCF_000527155.1. Taxonomy (NCBI): domain Bacteria; kingdom Bacillati; phylum Actinomycetota; class Actinomycetes; order Glycomycetales; family Glycomycetaceae; genus Haloglycomyces; species Haloglycomyces albus. The sequence goes on from NZ_AZUQ01000001.1 coordinate 2,548,066, forward strand.
TCGGAAATCTGGTACCGCGAGTAGAGCCCGGCCAACGGGCTGGGAACCCACCAGTTGACCTTCCCCAGCAGCCGCATGGTCGACGGCACCAATAGCATGCGCACGACCGTGGCATCGACGAAGATCCCCACGGCCATGCCGACACCCATCATCTTCATGAATACGATGCCGCTGACGCCGAACGCACCGACGACCACAATGAGGATGGCCGCAGCGGCGGTGATGATCGATCCGGTCGCCTGGATGCCGTGCAGGACCGACGTTTCGTTGTCGGATCCCTTGTCCCATTCTTCCCGGACACGTGACAGCAGGAAAACCTCATAGTCGGTGGAGAGGGCGAACAGGATGACCGCCATGAGAATCACCGCCGACGGGTCGACGTAACCGGAGGCGTCGAATCCCAGTAGATCCGACAGATGACCTTCCTGGAAAATCCAAATGCTGATCCCGACCGCCGCCGACAGCGACAGGATGTTCATCAACACCGCTTTGACGGGAAGAACGATCGACCCGAAAGCGAAGAACAGAATAACCAGCGTTACCAGGATGATGAAACCCGCCGCCAACGGCAGCCCGTCGGAAATCGCGCCGAAGCTGTCGAACAGTTCGGCGGGCAATCCGGTGAGGTAAAGGTCGGAGCGATCGAGGCTGCGAACGTCGTCGACGATCTGTCGTGCATCGGCGCTGAACGGTTCGATGTCGTAGCCGACCTGGAACAGAGTGGCCGTATCGGTGCTGTCGACGACGTCGACGCGGGCGACGTTATCGATGGCACCGACCTCCGAGATCACCGATTCCGCCTGCTCGGGCCCCACCTCGGCCATGAGCGTGAACGTCGGTTGACCCGCGCCGGGGAAATCGGCCGCCAACTGTTCGGTGACCTGGCGAGACTCCGCGTCCTCCGGCATCATGCGTTCGTCCACTCCGCCGAATTTGATGCCCAGCAGTGGGGAGGCAAGGAACAGCAAGGCGACGGTCACGACCAACAGCACCGGCAACGGCCGTTTCATGACTCCGCGACCGACGGCGGACCACAATCCGGAGCCGTCCGCGTCCGCCTTCTCCTTATGCCAGGGGAGTCGCCCCTTATCGACCCGTTGTCCAAGGAGATACAGAAGGGCGGGGAGTACGAGGACGGCGCTGAGCATGGCGATGGCGACGGCGGACATGACACCGTAAGCGATGCCGTGCAGATAGGGGACGTCAATGAATAGTAGTCCCGCCATGGACAGGATAATGACGACCCCGGATACGGTGACCGTTCGCCCTGCGGTGGAGACCGAATTGAGGATGGCGGAGGTCTTGCCGCGTCCGGAACGTAGCTCTTCGCGGAAACGTTTCAGAACGAAAAGGGAGTAGTCGATCGACATTCCCAATCCGATGATGGTGATGACGTTCGCGGCGAAAACCGATACATCGGTGTAATTGGCGATGACATGGGTGATGGTGAAACCGCCCAGGATCGCCAAACCACCGATGAGGATCGGCATGGAGGCGGCCACGAACGCACCGAAGACGATCAGGGTGATCACCAACAGAAGGGGCATGGAAATGATCTCGGCGAGAACCAAATCATCCTTGACCTGTGTGTTGATGTCGTTGAAGATCGCCGCGTTTCCACCTAGCCTGACCTCGAGGTCATCGGTATTACGCAGTTGATCTTTAATGTCGGAATACTGGGCGGCGGCACTTTCCTGATCTTCGGCGGTCAGGTAGGCAACGGCATAGGTGGTGTTGCGGTCCTCGGAGACGAAGCTTTCCTGGCCGGTGGAGAAATAAGAGCTCAGCCGGTCGATTTCGGGAATATCGGCGATGTCGCGGAGTGACTCCGTCGCCTCCTGCTCGAATTCGGGGTCGTCTACGGTGGCGTCGGTGGATTCATACAGGATGACGATGTCGCCGTCGACGCTACCGAATTCGTCGCGAATGGAGTCGGCGTCGGAGTTGACGGGGGAGTCTTCAGGGAAGAAACCGCCGTCGGTGAACTTGTCGAATACCCCCATACCCCAGGTGCTTCCCAGGGCCGTGAGCGCCACGGCAGCGGCGATGATGAACCAGCGTCCGGCTATGACGGCTCGTCCAATACGGGTGTACATATGTGCTCCTCGGGAGGTGGTGCATGACGTTAGCGCTTGACCTCAGGAACCGGTATCATGTGATCAGTGGCCATGACGCTAACGGTGTTAACAGTAATGAATGGCGTTCATAATGTCAACGCCGTTCACTTAAACTAGAACGTGAGAGTTTTGTGATATCGAACTCGTCGAATGGGATGACTCGACGTGAGAGGTTGCGTGCCGAGACGATCGCGACGATCAAGGACGTCGCTCGGCGACAACTGCATGAGCGCGGAGTCGACGGGATCTCTCTGCGCGGGATCGCTCGGGAGATGCGCATGTCCCCGGCTGCGATTTATCGCTACTTCGACGGAAGGGAAGCCCTGGTACGGGCGCTCTACTGCGATGTGTTTGACGATTTGAACGAGCGCACCCGGCGGGCCATGATCGCGGTCGGAGATGATCCGTACGGCCGTATGCGGCAGTGGGTACGAGTATACCGAGAGTGGGCACTGGGCAGTAAATCCGAATTTGAGCTGTCCCTCTATGTCAGTACCGAATTCGGCAATCCGATGCTTGGCATGCGTGACCGGGAGTTCGACTCGCTGGACGACTTGGATCCGGTAACGGCGAAAACGGTGGAACACGCGTGGATGTGTGGGCAGGAGTACGCGCGTTGGTGGCGTCGACAACGTGAGCAAGGAGTCGAGATTACCGCCTCGGGCGTCAACCTCGACCTATCGCCCGACCTGCGGCATGAAGTGGTGAATATGTGTGGCGCCTACATTGTGGGGACCGATGTCCCGGCCGAATTTCAATACCGTTTCGCGTCGGCGTGGGGCAGAATCTTCGGCCTCATCGCCATGGAGGTCTACCAGATACTTCCCGTGTTTTCCAACGTCGAGGAGTTCTATCGAATCGAGATGGCGTCCATTGCGGCCGATCTGGGAATCACTGGGAGCGATTGACTCCGCATGGTTCCATAGATCGGCCGAGATCGCTGTCAGGAGTCAGCGGTGTAGGAACCTTGCAGAACTTCGTCCCAGCTGAGGTCCCAGGTGGTAATCCCGTCGCCTTGCGGCAGGGCGCGATCCGTTCCGGAGACGATCACCGGGTCGCCCCATTTGACGAAGTCATAGAGCCATTCCGCTTCGGGGTCATCGAGGTTGATACAGCCGTGTGAGATATTGGTGTTTCCCAGCGCGTCTTCCTCAGCGGCCCACGGAGCACCGTGAATGTACTGTCCACTCCAGGTGAGGCGCATGGCCCATTTGACGTCCGTTTCGTAGTCGTAAAGATCGGAAACGAACTTGGATTCCTCTTCTCGGCTCATGATGACCATGTTTCCGCTGTACGACCGAGCGTCGTTTCCATCGATTCGGTCCTTGCCGAGCGAAATCGGCATGTTCTTGACCGAATAACCGTCACGCTGTACCGAGAGGTTCTTGGTGCTGTCGTCGGCTTCCATCAAGCGCAGTTCGGAATCGGTGGTGAATTGACCCTCGACGTCGACGTCGCCGAAATTGCCGTCTCCGAACGGAAAACCGCCCAAACCCAGTCGCCAGGACACCGTGGTTTCGGGCTTCCAGTATTCCTTGGGACGGTATTCGAGTTTTGTGCCGTTGATCCAGTGCCAGGAGCCTTCCTGTGCCGGATTGGACACGACCTGGAGGCGTCGTTCCAGGTCGCGACGGACATCTTCCGGAACCGAGTATCCTTCCAGGAACTCAAAGGCGACGACGGCGGCTTGACCGACGGTCGCGTTATTGGGGCTGTAGAACTGAATGGGAATACGGTTTCCCGGAGACGCCATAGTCTGGAAGGTCGAGCTTGCCTGCACTTCCTCCCCGTCGGCGTTGGTCGCCGTAACCGTGGCGGTGAAGGTGGTCTCGTAATTCAAGGGAGCTGCGGGCACCCAGCTGTCGCCGTCGGAGTGGAACTCCCCTTCAATCTGGTCACCGCTATCGGTAGTCAGACTGACGGCGGTGACTTCGCCGTCGGGATAATCCCAGCGGATTTCGGTCGAGGCGGCAGCCTCATTGTTGCCATCGGCAGGCGACAGGCCCATGTCCACCTGTGGTTCGTCGTCACCGCCGCTCGTGCCGTTGTCGACTTCGCCGCTGTCTGAGCAGGCGGCCAGTCCGGTCGCGGCCATTCCCGCGGCGCCGAATGCCAAGGCTTTTCGGCGACTGACAGTCCCGCGCCCGAATGACGTGGATCGTTGTCTGGTCATGCTGTAAACAGTACACACTCACGTTCTGTACGAGCCAATCACCAAGGTGAAAGACAATCTATTTGTTGAGGTGACCTAGTCAAAACGGTGGACTGGTCCGCCCCTCGACGGGCAGACGAGCCCTGGAATATCAACCGAACCGAGTCGCTCTTCATTGTGATGTGGGGGGTTCGATCGGAGTGGAGCCAGTAAACAATGTCATCGCAGGTAGGAAGGTGTTCCGGTCGCCGCAGCCTTGAATGCGACATTGCGGCCAGACTGGTTGACCGATGAAATTACGACAACGTACCGCTGGGCCCTTGATCTGGCGCAGCGCGTACATACGGCGGTAGGGCCGTTTGTACCTCTGCAGAACGCTCGACCACCACGCACGCCCCTGACGAAACCGGCGAGCTTCGAGCGAAGCGCAGAAGCGGTAGAGCTGCCTGTGATTCCTAAAGAGCGCTACCGTCGTTCCATCCCCAGGGACGAGCCAACTGGCGAGCCGCTAACGACGTGCCGCAGGCGCGTGTGCAGCGGCGGTAGAGCTGGAGAAGAGCTCAGGTTGTTCCAGGTGCTTCAGATTTGCGCGAGGAGGACTCGTAGCGGCCTTGTGGCCGCAAGAGGCCCCCGCAGCGTAAATATGGAGTGCCTGGAACAACCTGAGCGGTCACCTTACCTCCAGGAGGTATGGACGTGGTTGGTGTGATCGGTGTTCGGGTCGCCGTTGGCGAGGTTGTAGTTGGTCCACCCAGTGGTGGGGGACCAGAACATTTTGTACCAGATGACGTATTTGATGCCGAGGCGATCGGCGTTTTCCACGAACCAGGCGGCGAGGTTGTCACCGTACTGTTTGGCGGTGCCCGTGGCGACGCCTTTGAAGCCGCCTGGAGTCACGGAGTAGTCGCAGGCCTTTCCTTGGGGGTGGTCACCCCACGAGCCGTTGCGGAAACAGGCGGTGTAGCGGGTGAACCCCGCCAATTGGGACTGGACCACGCCGTGCCTGGTGCGTGGGGAGATGCAGCCGTTGGTGGTGGGATCTGATTCGGAGCAGGATTCGTAGGGGAGCGAACCGTTGGGGTTCCGGGGTACGGCTTCGGGGGTGGGGAAGTTACCCGGCTCGGGGCCTACGGCGGAGTCTCCTCCGGCTCCTGCCATGGAGAGGGCGGCGGACTCTCGGGCCTCATCGAGTTCCTTGGTGAGCCGTTCCTGTTCGGCGATGTTTTCGTCCAGGTCGTCTTGGAGCGTGTCGATCTCCTGGATCCGTTTGATGAGTGTGTCGACACGCTCGGCTCGCGATTCGCCTAGGAAGTCGAGCATGGTCATCGCTTCCAGCATGTCGCGATTGTCGTCCGAGGCCAACATCGTCGTCAGGGAGTACATGTCCGATTGCTGCAAGGCGATTCCAGCGAAATCGGCCAGCTCCTTTTTCAGCTCCTTTTGACGCTCTTCGGCGTCTTCCAATTCCGTTTCCAGGTCTTTTTCTTTTTGCTGGAGCTCCTCGAGCTTATCCATCGCTTCCAGATAGTCCGTAATCGCACTCGATAGTTCTTCCGATACGGAGTGTTCTTCCAGTTCGTCATCTTGGGCCAGCGATTGGGACGGCGGCAATAGAAACAAGACCAACAATAGGATTCCGGAAGTGAACACGGGTTTTCGGCTTCGGGTGCTCAAGCGAGTCACGGCTGGTGGATCCTTTGAATAGACATGAGGATGAATCGGCTTGGGTACTAAGACTAGAGCGTGATCGAATTCCTTTCGCATAGGGGGTGCCAATCGCGGTTCTCGAGCGACTCTTTCGAGTAGGTGTCAGATTAATATTCTGTGCGCCAGAAGTAAAGACCCTCGTCAACAGGGGCGAATATTGCGATCGACAATAACGGAACGAATCTTTTCGTTCACATAAAGAATGGAGAAAGGGGAGAGGCGGCAAGAATTCGATTGGAATCAAATTAATCTCGGGAAGGGGATTCTTTTGGGCCACTATCGTGTCGATCGCAGCCGTACAAAAAGCACCACGGTGTATGGTCAGGCGGTGTCATCGTTTTCGCAATCTCGGCAACGACCCGAAATGAGCAAACCGTATCCACTGTCGGAATTGAATGATCTGCTGCCCGACGCGGCCGGGCACGCCGGAAACATTACCGGCGTCTCTTTGGCTTCTCAGCAAGTGCAGCCGGGGGACCTATACGCGGCCCTTCCCGGTTCACGTCGTCATGGCGCGGAGTTCACCTCCGACGCGGTATCGAGGGGAGCGGTCGCCGTTCTCACCGATCCACAAGGCGCGGACTTGATCGACGCCGACATTCCCGTCCTCGTCGCCGAGGATCCGCGTTCCTTGACGGGGGTTATCGCGGCTCGAGTGTGGGATCACCCCAGTACCAAGCTCAATGTCATCGGCATCACCGGTACGAACGGAAAGACCTCCACCGCCTACCTGGCCGAACACTTGCTGGCGCGGTCCGGTCGGACTACCGGAATCATCGGGACGGTGGAGACGCGCATTGGAGACGAAACGATCGACTCCAAGCGCACGACTCCCGAGGCCCCCGAATTGCAGGCCTTGTTTGCTCTGGCCGTGGAACGGGGAGTCACCGACCTGGTCATGGAGGTGTCGTCCCACGCCTTGGCGCTGGGCCGTGTGGAGGGAACTCGGTTCGCGGTCGCTGGCTTCACCATGTTCGGGACCGACCACCTTGACTTTCATAAGGACCGGGACGACTACTTCGCGCAGAAGCGCAAGCTGTTCGACGGCAGGGCGGTTAAGTCCGTCGTCAATGCCGACGACGCCTGGGCGCGTCGCCTCATCGGCGCCGGTGCCCGTACCTACGCGCGTGACGACGAGGCGGCGGATTACCTGGTCAGCGAGATTCGTGACGAAGGGTTTTCGCAGCGATTCCACGTGACCGGGCCCGACGGCGAGGTCGACACCGTCTTGCCGTTGCCCGGGCGGCATAATGTATTCAATGCCACATTGGCTATGGCATTGCTTGACTCGCTTGGGATTTCACTCACGGAAAGCGGTCGACATCTGGCCGATTTCACGGGGATTCCCGGACGTATGGAACTGGTCAGCGGAGAGGCTCCGGTTCGCGGGGTCGTGGATTACGCCCATAAGCCCGAGGCCATCACCGCCGTTCTGCGAGAGCTGAAGGTCGGCACGCCCGGCCGCGTGATCGCCGTTCTCGGGGCGGGCGGCGATCGGGACCGGCATAAACGTCCACTCATGGGGCAAGCCGCGGCGGCTGAGGCGGACCTGGTCATCGTTACCGACGACAACCCGCGTCAGGAAGATCCCGCTCAAATTCGCGGGGAGGTGGCCACGGCGGTCACCGGTGTCCCATGCCGTAATATCGCAGGGCGGGAAGTGGCCGTCCGGGAAGCGGTCTCCGTAGCCGATCCCGGGGACACCATCGCCCTCCTCGGCAAAGGGCACGAACGCTACACCGAGACCGCAGAAGGCATCGTCGAATCCGATGACCGTCTCCTGCTCGCACAGGCACTGCAGGACGCCGGCTGGGAACCTACAACAGCATAGGAGTACGTGAATGATCCCTATGACTTTGGCGGAAGTAGCCTCCATTGTGAATGGTGAGCTGTCCGATTCGAGTTTGGCCGACCGCATGGTTACCGGGAATGTAGAGTTCGATTCACGTAAAGTCGGTCCGGGAGACCTGTTCCTCGCGCTTGAGGGCAGTCGCGTCGACGGGCATGAATTCGCGGAGGACGTTGCCGCCTCCGGAGCGGTGGCCACCATCGCCACGAAGGACGTTCCCACGGCGGCCGTCTACGTCGGCGACGCGATCGCGGCCCTTACGAAATTGGCCTCGGTCGTGGCACGGCGGTCGGAAGCCGTCATCATCGGAGTGACCGGATCGAACGGTAAGACCTCGACCAAGGATTTGATGGCGGCGCTGTGTGAATCACACGGCCCCACGGTGTCGACACGGGAGAACTTCAACAACGAACTCGGGCACCCCTACACCGTTTGCCAGGTTCAGCCCGAAACCCGCTATCTGGTTCTCGAAGTGTCGGCTCGCGGACTCGGGCACATCACTCACCTGACCGACATCGCACCGCCCGATATCGGTGTCGTCCTCAACGTCGGAATCTCCCACTTGGACGGATTCGGATCCATCGAAACCACTGCCAAGGCCAAAGGCGAACTTCCGGAATCCCTCGGCTCCGACGGGACGGCCGTACTCAACGCCGACGACGAACGAGTGGCAGCGATGCGCGCGCGAACCTCCGCCACCGTCCTCACCTACGGGTATCGACAACCGGCCGCCGTCTCCGCCACCGCTCTCGAATCGCGCGACGGTCGGTACGCCTTCACCCTCACCACCCCGTCCGGCCAAGCCCACGTCGCCTTGCAGCTGTGGGGCGAACACCACGTCTCCAACGCCTTGGCGGCCGCCGGTGTCGCCCACACCCTCGGTATTCCCGTGTCCCAGACGGCCGACGTCCTCTCGTCCGCCGGGCGACGCTCCCAGAGGCGCATGGACGTGTTTACCAATGCCGACAACGTGACGGTCATCGACGACTCCTACAACGCCAACCCCGCCTCCATGGCCGGTGCGTTGCGGAGCCTCGCTGCCATCCCCACCTCCGGACGCCGGATCGCAGCGCTGGGCCTCATGGCCGACCTGGAAGAGCTCAGTCATTCCGAACACTCCTCGGTGGGAACCCTCGCGGCTCAACTCGGCATTGACGAGGTCATTGCCGTCGGTGAGGGAACCGAACCGATCGTGGCCGCGATCCGGGACGTTGCCACGTCAACCCACGGCACCCACACGGGTGACCAAACCACCGCCATCGAACTAATACGCGACCGCGTTCGCCCCGGTGACACCGTCTTGGTGAAAGGCTCCCGCTATCGCACCTGGGACATCGCCGATCATCTGCGCGGCGCACAGGAGGATCAAATCCAGTGAGAGCAGTCATCCTAGCGGCCTTCGCGGCGTTCGCACTGACAATGGTGCTGACGCCGTGGGCGGCTAAAGCATTCCGTCGTCTGAAAGCCGGACAACCCATCCGAACCGACGGCCCCCAAACCCACCTGACGAAGTCCGGCACCCCCACCATGGGGGGAGTCGTCATCATCGTCACCGCGATTCTCGCCTTCCTACTGGGACACGTGGTTTTGATGGCGCTTCCCGACGCCAATACCTTTGAACGTCCACGAGGCATCACCGCCACGGGTGCGGTACTTGTGGGAATCTTCGCGCTCGCCGGTTTCGTCGGTTTCCTCGACGACTGGCTGAAAATTCGTAAGAAGAACTCGGGCGGTATCTCGGGTCGAGCCAAAATCGCCGGTCTGTCGCTGTCGGCGGCGGGCGTCGGCGCGTTCGGCGCCTACTACACCGGATCGGTGGGCCAGACGGTCTTCAGTCCCTACCTGTCCTTCACACAGGACATCACGTGGCTTCCGGTAACCAAGATCGGAATCGTCGTCCTGTTCGTCTTCATCGTCAACGCCGCGGGTAACGGTGCCAACCTCACCGACGGTTTGGACGGACTGCTGACCGGAACCTCGATCATGGTGTTCTCCGCCTACCTCGTCGTCGGTTTCTGGCAGTACCGTCACTGGTGCGGGTCGCCGGACGGAGTTCTCAATCAAAGTTATTGCTACGACGTACGTGACCCCCTGGAAGTGGCACTCGTCGCCGGAGCAGTCGCCGGTGCGCTGTTCGGATTCCTCTGGTGGAACACCTCGCCTGCCACCATCTTCATGGGCGACTCCGGTTCGCTCGCTTTGGGTGCCCTGATAGCCGGGATGGCCTTCGCGACCAAAACGATCTTCCTGCTTCCGATCATCGGGGCTCTGTTCGTCATCGAAACGATGAGCCGAATCATTCAATTCACTTCATTCCGATTGACCGGTAGACGTGTCTTCCGGATGGCCCCCATACACCACCACTTCGAACTCGCCGGTTGGTCAGAGGTCAACGTGGTGGTGAGATTCTGGATCATCGCCGGTATCGGAATCGCCATGGGGCTGGGATTCTTTTTCGCCGACTTCCTTCGCGTCGCAGGATAGGAGACTGCCATGGACGGTGTCGCACAGTCAATACTCGTAGCGGGAACCGGAATCGCCGGAGCCGCGTCGGTACGTGCTCTGCTGGAATCGGGACGGGACGTCACCGTATACGACAGCAAGAATTCTCCGGTCGCGCAAACCCTGTCCGAACAGGGAGCGAAGGTACACACCGGCGAGTGGGACAACGACTATCTGGCCGGTGCCGAACAGGTGATCGTCTCTCCCGGATTCCCACCGCACCACCCGATCGTGCAGGCCGCCGAGAACGCCGATCTCGAGGTGTACAGCGAACCCGAGCTGGCGTGGCGACTGCGGCAGGCCGGAGCGGCTCCCTGGCTGGTCGTCACCGGTACGAACGGGAAGACCACCACGACGACCATGCTGTCGTCGATGCTGAGCGCCGCCGGATACTCCACCGCCCCACTCGGCAACATCGGACGCGCACTCGTGACCGAAGCGAACGGGCCCTACGACGTCCTGGCCATCGAACTGTCCAGTTACCAATTGCACTGGTCGCGGCTCATGTCACCACGGGCCGGAGTCATCCTGAACCTCGCCGACGACCATCTCAACTGGCACGGCGACTTCGACCGCTACGCCGAAGCGAAGACGGCGGCCTGGCGCGGTAGCGTCGCGGTGGTCAATCGGGACGACGCATTGGTGATACGCGCCTTGGACGACCGCCACGGCGAAACCATCGGGTTCACTTTGGAAGAACCACGGCCGGGCGACTTCGGAGTGGTGGACGGATATCTGGTCGACAACCGCTCCGGGCGACCCCGGCGCATATGTGCGACCAAGGAAATCCGCCCGGCGGGTTCGCACAACGTCGCCAACGCACTGGCGGCGGCCGCGCTCGCTTCCACGGTCGGCTGCGAGGTGGAGGCGATGGGGCAGGGGCTGCGGTCGTATAGCCCCGAGCCGCACCGTAACGTCACGATAGCTCATATGGACGGCGTGGCATGGGTGGACGATTCGAAGGCCACCAACCCGCACGCGGCAGCGGCCGCTCTGGACGCGTATGAGTCTCTGGTGTGGATCGCCGGCGGACAGTTGAAAGGGGTGGACGTCAGTGAGTTGGTGCAGCGCTACGCTCCTAAAATGCGTGGCGCGGTTCTGATCGGTTCCGACCGTGCGGCCGTGGCCGAGGCGTTTGCGCGACATGCTCCTGACGTGCCGATCAGAGTCTTGGAGTCAGTGGACCAAACGGTGGTGGCCGAAGCGGTGGCCGCTGCGGCCGGATTCGCTCAGGCGGGCGATACGGTGGTTCTTTCTCCCGCTGCGGCATCCTTGGACATGTTCGACAGCTATGCTCAACGTGGTGAGATGTTCGCGAGCGCCGTGCGTGAGTTCCTCTCCTGAATCGGGAACGTCGACGAGGTTCCGCAGGCGTTCGTAAGTCGTGGCTAGTAGACGAATGAGTGGGTGGAACGAGTGCGAGAACAGGGCACCTCGACGCGGACGCCGCGTGAGGAAGCGTCGGACGAGAGACGTGGTGCGACGGTAACGGGCCTGTTCTCCTCGCTGCGTGGCCTATTGAATCGCCCCTTGGCATCGTATTACCTGCTGTTGACGTCGTCGGCACTGTTGTTGGCCATCGGTCTGGTCATGGTTTTCTCCGCGACCATGGTCAAGGCCTATGACGACTACGGAAACGCCTTCAACGCCATCATTCTGCAAGTGTCGTGGGCGCTCGTCGGTGTGGTGGCCTTTTGGCTGGCGCAGCGGTTGCCCGCTAAAACCTATCGAGCTCTGTCCCGCCCACTGTTGGTCCTGTCACTGGTGATCGGCTTGGCGTTGATGTTCTTTCCCGACCAGGGCAGCGAGACGATCGGAACCGACGACCGTTGGATTCACATCGGTCCGGTTCAGTTGCAACCGTCGGAGTTCGCCAAATTCGCTTTGTTGCTGTGGGTGTCCGACATCCTGGTGCGACTGGGCGGTCGTATCGTCAGCTGGAAGGATTTGGCGTTCCCGCTCTTTCCTCTGACCGGTCTGGTCTTGATCGTGGTCGGTTACTCGGACCTGGGTACGATGCTGATTCTGGTATCGATCTTTATGGGGCTCCTGTGGAACTCCGGCGTTCCCTTGCGGTTCTTGGGAATTATCATGTCGCTGGCCTTGGCCTCCTCCGTCATTCTGATCTTTATGGAGGGAAGGCGGATGGAGCGTCTGATGTCGTTTCGCAATTCCTCGGATTACTCGGATACGATCGGCTACCAAGCCGTACAGGGCTACTATGCCATCGCCGACGGAGGTTGGTTTGGAGTCGGACTGGGAGAGAGTCGACAGAAGTGGGATTGGCTGCCCAACGGGCACAATGACTTTATTCTGGCCCTCATTGCCGAGGAGTTGGGAGTGGTGGGGTGCCTGATCATTCTCGGGCTCTTCGGACTGTTCCTGTACACCGGATTTCGGATTGCCCGCCGCAGTGACGACGAGTTCCGTTCGCTGGTGGCCGGCGGGGTGACCATCTGGATCGGGGCGCAGACGTTCATCAACATCGGAGGGGTCTTGGGTCTGATCCCCATCACCGGAGTGCCCTTGCCGTTCATCTCCGACGGCGGTACGGCGTTGGTGGTCGTGCTGGGTGCGGTGGGCATGTTGGCGGGCTTTGCCCGCGCCGAACCGGAGGCGGCCCGCACTTTGCGAGCGCGTAACCCCTCTCGGTGGAGTCGACTTCTGTGGGCACCGCTCCCACCGCTTCCGGCGGAGGAGTCACGTCGACATTGACGGCGAACGTGTTGGGTACGCGTCGTGGAAAATCGCAACTACCACGTTCGCCACTCTGAACGATCCCGCGCCGCTCGCCCCTACTTCCGGTGAGGAACATAGGATGGGATTGGCGGGACGGGTCTCGCCCGTGGCGTTCCAGCGTGCCTCGGTGAGGGACACGGTCCGGTCCCGTTCGGCGAAGCACTGTGGAGTGAGGCGGCCCGGTGAAACGGAATTATAGAAGGAAACACCGTGACAGAACTTAACTCGATCGTCCTCGCGGGTGGAGGCACTGGCGGGCACATATACCCTCTGTTGGCTTTTGCGGATTGCTTGCGGCGTCACAATCCGAACATTCGAATTACTTGCCTGGGCACCGAAAAGGGCTTGGAAGGGGATCTGATTCCCAATGCGGGTTACGATTTGCGTATGATCCCGGCGCATCAGTTGCCTCGTAAGATAAACATGGATCTTTTGTTGACCGCTCCCCGCATGTTGAAGGCCATGCGGGCGACGCGTGCGGTCATGGATGAGGTAGAGGCCGACGCTATCGTCGGTTTCGGGGGATACGTCGCCGTTCCGGCCTATCTGGCGGCGTGGCGTCGCAAGACCCCGACGGTGATCTTCGAATTCAACGATCCGCCGGGGATCGCCAATAAACTGGGGTTGAAGTTGACCGATGATCTGGCTCTCGGTTTCCCACATCTTCCGCAGGTTGATCCGATTCTGGCGGAGGGAACCATCACGGGCGTTCCCCTGCGTCCGGCGATTTCACAACTGGACCGCGATGCGATGCGTGTGCGTGCCCGTGAGCACTTCGGTCTGGATCCCAATGCCACCACTTTGTTCGTCTACGGTGGTAGTCAGGGGGCGCGTTCCATCAATCAGGCGATCAGCGGTGCCGCTCCCGCGCTGACGGCCAATGGAATTCAGGTTCTGCACATCATCGGTGCCCGTCGGGACGAGCCGGTGGAGGTGCCGTCGAACCTTCCCTTGCCGTATGTGACGCTTCCGTACTTGAAGGAGATGGAGTTGGGCTACGCTGCCGCCGACATGGTCGTCGGTCGTGGCGGTTCGATGACCGTCGCGGAGGTGACGGCGTTGGGCTTGCCCACGGTTTTCGTTCCCATGCCGTGGGGTAACCGCGAACAGTACCGTACGGCCGGCCCCGTGGTGGCCGCGGGCGGGGCGATTTTCTGCGATGATGAGGATCTCAGTCCTAACTGGGTAGCGGAGGAACTTGTGCCGCTGCTGATCGACCGGGATAAACTACAGGCGATGGCGCACGCCTCTGCGGGCTTTGGACGTAGGGACGGCGACGAAGCACTACGTCAGTACACATTGAAAGCGATAAACCGATAAGACATGGCCAACGATCCCAATAACCTGGCATCACCCATCGATGACGGTCTGACCGCAGAAGACCTCGGGCACGTTTATTTCATAGGTGTCGGAGGGGTGGGCATGAACGGGCTGGCACGCCTGTACGCCACTCGCGGTATTGCCTCCAGCGGTGCCGAGCTGACCGATTGGCCGAATCTTCCCGAGTTGGAGCGGCAGGGTTTGACTCTGCACCGCAGTCACGGTGTCGACAATCTCGACGGCGTCGACACCGTGGTGCGTTCGACGGCCATCAACGACGATCATCTGGAGATCCGCGCGGCCCGGGAACGTGGGCTGCGGATCATGCATCGATCGGAGGCGCTGGCGGCCGCCATGACCGGCCGTAAATCCATTGTCGTCACCGGAACGCATGGGAAGACCACCACCACCGCGATTACGGTGCAGATGCTGGCGCACGCCGGTCTGGATCCGTCCTTTGTCAACGGCGGGGAAATGATCGATTCCTATACCGGTGGTCACGGTCAGGGGGAGTACTTCGTCGCCGAAGCCGACGAGTCGGATCGATCGTTCTTGCGGTATCGGCCGTTCATCTCGGTCGTGACCAATATCGACGCCGATCATCTGAACGTGTACGGGTCCATGGAGGCGCTGGAAGAGGGTTTCGCCCGGTTTGCACGCCATACCGACCCCGAAGGGGTGTCGATCGTGTGTGCCGACAACGCCGGTACGGCCGCTTTGGCGGAAGCGTTGCGCCGGGAAGGCCGCAGGGTGATGACCTATGGAGTATCGGCCGACGCCGACGTTACATTGTCCAATGTGACCTCTGGACGCGACGGGATCCACTACGACGTGTCGTATCAGGGCCATGATCTGGGTACGGTTTCCATGGGGATGCCGGGGAAGCACATTGCCTTGAACTCCGCCGCCGCGGTGGCCACTGGACTTGCCATCGGGATGGAGTTCTCCGACATCGCCAAAGGCATCGGGGCGTTCAGCGGAGTGAAACGCCGTTTTGAAAAACGCGGCACCGTTGACGGGGTGGCCGTTTACGACGAATACGCCTATCACCCCACATCCATGCGGGAGGCCATCGCGACGCTGAAAGAGGCGGCGCGACCAGGGCGGCTGATCGTCGTATTCCTACCGTATCGAGGTTATCGCACCATCCAAATGCGCCCTGAGCTCGCCGAAGCCCTGTCGGGTGCGGACGCGGTCGTCGGGATGGAAATCTTCGCTCCCGGGGAGGACATTCCCGAGGGCAACGGCGGTGACGTCCTCCTCGATGCGGTGGAATTGCCGGACGAGGCGAAGGTGTTCGAGCCGGAATGGGACGAGGTTCCCCGTCGAGCCCTGGAACTGGCACGGGACGGCGATCTCATTGTCACCATGGGAGCGCCCCCGGTTTCGCTCCTGCCCGATCGAATCTTGGAAGGGTGAGCAGTCAGGTGATTGACCTCGAAGGTGAGGGCGGCGTCGCTTCCGGTCGCGCGGCGGTGGTCTGGTCGGTTCTATCTCGCGAGCTCGATCGATATCTGGCCGACGTCGACGGCCGTTCGGCTCGCATCATCGATGTCGGGGGCGGGTCGGGGGCCTTCGCGGTACCGCTCGCCCGGCTGGGACATGACGTTACCGTGGTCGACCCCTCGGCAAGCGCTCTGGCGTCGCTGGCGCAACGGGCCGAAGAGGCCGAAGTGGAGCACAGGATCAACGCCCTGCAAGCGGACATGGACGAGCTCGCCGATGTGGTACCCGCCGAGAGCGCCGACCTGGTTCTCTGCCACAGCGTTCTGGAATCGGTCGACGATCCGGAGGTCGCACTGGAAGCCTTGGCCTCAGTCGTGGTGGAAGGCGGGGCCGTGTCGCTCCTGGTCGCCAATCGGGTGGCCATGGTCCTGGCCAAGACGCTGAGCGGACAGTTCCGAGCGGCGGAACGGATACTGCACGATCGTGACGGCACGAACGGTTCCGACGACGTGATGCGACATCGCTACGAGACGGCGACCCTCACCGCGCTGGTCGGATCCGCCGGTCTGGTCACCGAACAGGTACACGGAGTCGGCGTAGTGGACGACTACCTCCCCATCGCCGTTTCCGGCCGCGACGCCGACTCACCCGCCGATCTGATGGACTTGGAACGCACCGTCGCAGCGCGGGTTCCGTTCCGAGACATCGCCTCACGACTCCATCTCTTGGCGCGCAAACCGATTCAACGGCGCAGCATACGGTGACGAGCTACTTTCGTCGCCCCTGTGGGAACGGTAGACTACGCCCATGGCTCACCACGACGAGTTGACGGCACACTACGGCCACGGGGCACTGTCGGACCTACTTCCCTCCGCCTTGAGTCTGTTGGGAGTGCCCGGCGAATCCGATCGCATCGGTCTCCACGAACAGGTCGGGGACCCGGAAAAGCTGGTCATACTCCTATTGGACGGTTTCGGCTACCACCTGTGGGAGGAAGCCGGACGGACCAGCGACACCTTCGCGCAGGCCCAATCCGGTCGACTGGGAACCTGGCGTGCTCTCACCGCGACCTCCCCGTCGTCCACCCCCATCTCACTCGCCTCTCTGGCCACCGGAACCACGCCGGGCGAACACGGAATCCTAGGGTTCACCAACCTCAACCCGACCAACGGCGAGCCGTTCACCTACATCTACTGGAATCGCGACACCGACCCCGACCCGCGCAGCTGGCAACCGCAACCCACCATCGGGCAACGCGCCCGGAACTCCGACGTCGACGTCACGATCGTCTGCGACGGCGATTTCCGCGATCAACCCTTCTCCGAGGCCATATACGCCGGAAGCACCTGGATACCCGCTCGTCGGCCGGACGAGATCATCACCGGAGTCCGTGAAGCCCTCCGCGAACCCGGGCCAGGGATCGTATTCGCCTACCTCTCCGATATCGATACGCTCGGCCACGTGTACGGCGTCGGCTCCGACGCCTGGCACGGAGCCGTCGACGAAGCCTCCCAAGCAGTAGAAGGAATCTGCGAATCCCTCCCGCCGACAGCGGCACTACTGGTCACCGCCGACCACGGTATGGTCAACGTCGACCAGCGCCTGCACCTCGACCAGCACCCCGAACTTCTCGACGGAATCCAGGCCGTCTGCGGCGACCCCCGCACCCGCTACCTCCACACCGTCTCGCCCCAGGCCGCCGTCGACGTCGCCGCCACCTGGAACGAACACATCGGCTCCCGGGGCCGTATCCTCACCCGCGACGAAGCCATCGACCTCGGCTGGTTCGGTCCCGTCGCCGACAGTCACCGCTCACGGATAGGCGACCTGGTCGTACTCTGCCACGACGACTTCGCCGTCGTCGGTGTGGACAGTGAACCCGACGCCGTCTCGGCGTTGATCGGCCAGCACGGCGGCATGACCGCCGCCGAAATGCACATTCCGCTCTGGTCGTTCACCCGACGATAAACCTGACCACCCACGGTTAACACAACGCTGTCGGGGGCGAGCGCTACGATCGAGACGTGAACGCCTCTGCCCAATACATCGGACCTGACCTGCCCGATGACGGCCTCGGTATCATGCACGTGGACATGGACGCCTTCTTTGCCTCCGTAGAGCAGGTCAAAAACCCGGCGCTGCGCGGGCAACCGGTCATCGTCTGCGGCCTCGGCCCGCGTGGAGTCGTCTCGGCCGCCTCGTACGAAGCCCGCCGTTTCGGAGTGCATTCCGCCATGCCCACCTCCATCGCCCGCCGCCGCTGCCCCCACGGCGTCTTCATGAAACCCACCGGATCCTACGGCGACATCTCCCGAGAGATCATGGCGATCTTCCGCGGATACACACCTCACGTTCAGCCGCTCTCGGTCGACGAGGCCTTCCTTGACGTCTCCGGCGCTCGCCGACTCATCGGAACCCCCGGGCACATCGCGCGCGAAATACGCGCTCGCATCCGAACCGATCACCGTCTCACCTGCACCGTCGGAATCGCCTCCACCCCGTTCCTCGCCAAACTCGCCAGCGAACACGCCAAGCCCGACGGGCTCGGAATCGTGCCCCGGGAAACGGAACTGCGCTTTCTACACCCGCTACCTCTCACTACCATATGGGGAGTGGGTCAGAAGACCAGCGCCAAACTCGAACGACTCGGTCTGCGTACCGTCGGCGACATCGCCGCCATGGCCCCAGAACGCCTCCGCTCCGCGGTGGGACGGGCCGCCGCCGACCACCTCCATGCCCTCGCCCACAACCACGACGGTCGGGCCGTCTCCACCGAACGCGTCGAAAAATCCATCAGCTCGGAACACACCTTCGACTATGATGCCGAAACCGAACGCGAATGGGGACCGATCCTGCTGGACCTGTCGCGAAAGGTCGCCGCACGGGCACGTCGAGCGGGGTACTCCGGACGTGGAGTCACCGTCAAAATCCGTTTCGGCGACTTCACCACGCTCACCCGTTCCCGCATGCGGACGGTCGCCACCGACGTCGGTAAAGACATTCACACCACGGCCCTGGGAATCGCCCGTGACAACGTCACCAGACCCGTGCGGCTGATCGGGGTGCGCCTGGACCACCTCGGTTCCAGCGCTCACCTGGGACGCCAGGTGCTACTCGGGGAACCGGAACACGGTTGGCGCGACATCGAACGAACCATGGACGCCGTCGTCGGCAAATGGGGGAAAGGCACCATCACCGCCGCCAGCCGCATTACCCCAGAGCCTCCCTCGTCCACTACGCGATCTGACGTAGACGAGTGACGATCGTGAACCGATTCGCCGCCGGTGACGGAACTTTAGAGTGGAAGCGTGAACAAGCCCGACTGGATGGATAGAACAATGCGGCGGCTCCAATCGCCCTACGTCGGCGACAGCGCGCTCGCGCTCCTGCTCGGCGCCGTGACCGCAGTGGCGACCATACCCGCCAGCGACGGCAACGGCGATGGATCGTTGCGCTGGACGACCTTCGCGCTCATCGCACTTGCCGCGCTCCCCTTGGTCTGGAGACAGAGCCGTCCGACCGCGTCTACCGTCGCCGTTTGCGCGGCGACCTGGATGTACCTCTGGTTCGGCCATCCCATAGGGCCGGTGTTCATACTGCCCACCGTCGCGGTCTTCTCATACGCCTTCAACGTGTCGCGTCGACGCGCCTGGTGGGTGCTGAGCATCCTGACCGTGGCGACGTATCTGGCGTTGAAGATTTCAATCGACCGCGCGTGGACGGTGTCTCTAAGCGGAGAATTGGAACTGGCCTGGGCCGTCGCCATTTATCTTCTGTGGACGGTCTTTCCCGTCATGACGGCGAGTATCTGGTGGGGAGCGCAGCGCTCGCGTGAGCAGGTCGCGGCAGCGGAACGGCGCGGTCAACGAGCACAGGAGAGAGTGGATTTGGCGCGCGACATCCATGACGTCGTCGGGCATTCGCTCGCCGTGGTCACCATGAACGCGCAGGTCGCTTTGCATCGGCTGGATAAACCCGGGAGCGATCCGCGTCTCCACCTGGAGGCGATCCGGGATTCCAGTACGGCAGCGCTGCAGGACCTTCGCCAAACCGTTGCTTTTCTGCGGGAAGGCGATCGCGCCGATCAGGTGGCCGTCCGCACCATGGAGGATTTGCCGACCCTGTTCGAACAGGTGGAGGCCGCGGGTCTGCACGTCGTCTCGCAGATAGATCCCACCGAGGACGTCTCGGCGGTCGTGACTACGACGGTCTACCGGATCGTACAGGAATCGGTGACCAACGTACTGCGCCACTCGCGGGCCACCGAGGTGAGAGTGAAGGTTTCCTGCCGGGATTCCCAGGTGAACGTCGACATCTCCGATTCCGGCCCCGCTCGTGATGCGCGCACGTCTCAATCCGGGCGCGGTATCGAAGGGATGCGTGAAAGAGTCGATGCGGTGGGCGGTAAGCTGAAAACCACTGCGTCCTCGGACGGGTTCACCGTCAACGCGGTGGTGCCACGGCAATAGTCGGTCAGGAGGAAAGCGATGCCCACGACGGTGGTGATGGCCGACGACCAAGGACTCATCCGGATGGCACTCAGTACCCTTATAGCGGGTGAGTCGGACCTGGATCTGGTCGCGGAGGTCGCCGACGGCGAGGCCGCGTGGGAGGCGATCCGACGGCTACGGCCGAATGTGGCGCTATTGGACATTCGCATGCCGCGCCTGGACGGAATTCAAGTATTGCGTCGTATTGCCGAGACACCGGATCTGAACGATACTCGGGTCGTCATGATGACCACCTTCGACATCGACGAGTACATCTTCGACGCGGTGCGGGCGGGCGCCGCCGGATACGTTATGAAAGACACCGACCCCGCCGAAATCCTGCAGGCCCTACGGCTCGCCGCCGCGGGAGATTCACTATTGTCTCCGACCGTGGCGCGTAAGCTCATCGACGCCTACTCCGCGTCGCACCCGGAACGGCACCGCAATCCACATCCCCGGCTCGGGGAGTTGACCGACCGGGAACATGAAATCCTCCGCTGGGTGGCCACCGGTCTACCCAATGAGGACATTTCCGACCAGCTGTACATCAGCCCCGCTACGGTCCGTACGCACGTAGGGCGCATTCTCACCAAACTCAATGCCCGCGATCGCGCCGCGTTGGTGGCCATCGCCTATCAGGCGGGCCTCGACGTACCCGCCGTCTAACACCTCGCCCCATATTCGCGTTTCCACTCGACCGCGTTGGGAAAACCGATGGAAACGCATGGGACTACGTCGAGGCGCGTAGCCAAATGACGTCCACGCTTCGATGCCAACACCTTTGCGATCGGCGACTCTCGAAGGGAACAACCGATCATGCGAGAGGAAACGCTGTGAAACCCTTTTCCACCATCCTGAACCCGGCGGGCCGATGGGGCCGGTGGTTGACCATGGCCGCCTGGGTGGTTCTGGCGATGATCGCCATCGCCCTGGCTCCGAAGGTCAGTGAGGTCGAGACCGACGACCAGGTCAATTTCCTACCGAGCGGTGCCGATTCCACCGCGGCGGCCACAATCCAGGGGGAGGAGTTCGACGATGGAACCGAAGGGCTCGTCGTCCTCTACCGCAATGCCGACGGCATTACCGACGAAAAACAAACCGCCTTCACCGACGCGAGCGACGAGGCGATCAATCTGTCGGAGATGACCGACGGTTCGACCGCAGCACGCCCGTCCTCCGACGGGGACGCACTTCTGACGAATCTACCGGTGGACGGCGAACTGGCCGACGAACATCATGCGCAGCTGGTAGAGGAGGTCGACCGGATCTATCTCGATCATGGCCTCGACGTCGCCTTCACCGGCTCCGTCGCCGTCAGCGCCGACCTGGAATCCGCCTTCGGTCAGCTTGACGGTCCCCTGCTCATGATGAGCGTGGCGGTGGTAACGATCGTGCTGCTATTGTCGTATCGATCGCCGTTTCTGCTCGTCATCCCCTTGGTCTGCATCGGCGTCGCCTCGCAGATCGCCAGCGCCGTCACCTACCTCCTCGGCGTCGCCGGATTCACCGTAACTCCCCAGAACACCGGAATTCTCACCGTCATCGTCTTCGGCGCCGCCACCAACTACGCTCTGCTCATCACCGCTCGGTACCGCGAACAGGTCACCATCAGCCCCAACCGAACCGAAGCGATGCGTCAAGCCCTGCGCAAAGCCATTCCCTCGATCGTCGCGTCATCGGCGACAGTGGTCATGGCGCTGGCCGTCCTCGGTCTGGCCGATATGGCCAATACCCGGTCCCTCGGACCGGTACTGATCGGAGCGGTCATGGCCGCCGTGGCGACCATGACGACGCTCTTTCCCGCCCTTGTGGTGGGCATTCCCGAACGGGTGCTGTTCTGGCCGATCAAACCGCACGCCACGCCGCGTCGTGAGCGAGTCGGACTATGGCGGCGCCTGTCCGGGGGCATCTCTTCCGCACCGAAGACGGTAGCGGCCGCGACCCTCGTCGGCCTGGCCGTACTGACACTCGGCTGGCTCGACCTCGAATCGAACAAGGCCGAGTTCGGCTCGCTGCGAAACGAACCCGAATCGGTCCAGACGGCCGAGACGATTGCGGAGAAATACCCGGACACTCCCCATGACGTCGTCGACCTCTATGTCCGCGACGGTGACGCCGACGCCATAGAAAACGTCGTCTCCGAAACCAACGGAATCGATACGGTCGGAGAAAGCGAGTCCAGCGGCGGTTGGACACACCTGTCAGCCGAATTGAGTTCCGACGCCGACAGCGACGCGGCGACCGTCACGATCGACCGACTGCGTGACGCCATCGCCTCCGAAGGTCTGACCGCTCACGTGGGAGGAAACGCGGTCGCGCAAATGGACGTCTACAGCGCCTCGGTATCCGACCTGTATGTGATCCTGCCTCTGATCCTCCTGGCCGTGGGGCTGGTCCTCCTGGTGCTACTGCGGGCGGTGACGGCAGCGGTCATTCTGACGATCTGCACGACGATCTCATTCGGCGTGGCAGTGGGAGCCTCTGCGCTCGTCCTGCCGCTCCTGGGCCTCGGCGGTGTCGGACCGGACTTCTTCCTCTACGGTTTCCTGTTCGTCGTCGCCATGGGAGTGGACTACACCGTCTTCCTTACCAACCGGATTCGCGAAGAGGTACCCGAACATGGAACCCGGTCGGCCGTGGGGATCGGACTTGTCTCCACCGGAGGCGTCATCACCTCGGCCGGACTGGTCGTCGCGGCGACGTTCGCGGTGTTGTCGACCATGCCGATCCTGGCGCTCGCCCAGATCGGGGTCATCGTCGCGATGGGAGTGGTCGTGGACGCGTTCATTATTCGCAGCCTGCTCGTCCCGGCTCTTATCACCGCGT